>JBCDCZ010000035.1:0-23364 GCA_039180865.1 Pseudomonadota bacterium
ACAACCGATTCCATATCGCGCGCCTGCATGTTGGTTGGCGGCATTTCATCAAGGGTCATGTGAGTGCCTTTCTGAGAACTCTTGTTTGTTACGAAAAAGGGTGCCAGCGATGGTCCGGCGCCTCAAGCAAAATCGCAGTTTGCAGGCATTCAGGCGGGGCCGTACTGGGCCGCGATCGACGGCGGACCGTCGGCGGTGGCGAGGCCTCGTGCGATAAGATCCTCCAAATGAGCAAGCACTGAAAGCGCTGCTGCGCCATGCAAGGCCGGATTAACGTCGCGATACATGATTTTGACCATTTCCGGGATCGTCTGATTACCAGCTTTCAAACGCTCCAGGATTGAGGCTTCGCGCATCAATCTGTGGGTCTTGAGGCCGCGCATAAACTTCTGCGGCTCGTCGACACGCCCGCCATGTCCTGGGAAGAAAACACTTTCATCACGTGCCATCAGACTTTCCAGCGACGCCATAAAATCGGCCATCGAACCGTCAGGTGGTGCGACGATGGACGTTGACCAGGCCATGACATGATCGCCGGACAAAAGAACGTTCTCCTCTTTCAGTGCGAACGCCAGATGGTTTGCGGTATGACCGGGAGTGGCAACCGCTTCAAGTGTCCAGCCATCACCTTCAATCACGTCTCCGTCGCCAAGCGCGACGTCAGGTGTGAAATCCCGATCGGCACTTGCGTCGAGCGGATTGATCTCGCCGATGAAAAGATCGCGGGCTGCCCGGTGTTCGCCTTCTCCGTAGAGTTTCGCTCCGAACTCCGCGGCGAGCGGTGCTGCCGCAGGTGAATGATCGGCATGGGTGTGAGTGACAATGACATGGCTGACAGGCCGTCCTGCGACGGCTGCCCGGATTGCGTCCAGGTGGCTGTCGACAACCGGGCCTGGATCGACCAGTGCCAGCGTGTCACGTCCGACGAGATAGGTGTTTGTTCCGTGAAAGGTAAATGGCCCGGAATTCGACGCTGTAATGCGGGTCAGACGATCAGTTAGCGGTACAGCTTCACCGTGATGCGGATCGAATTTCTGCTTGAGTTCCATAGGCCCGTGATTACGCCCCGTGTTTGAAATTGTCACCAAGAATGTTGAATATTGCGGGACTTCAGAGATTGCAGCGGACAAAAGATGACGCTATATGCTGTCGGACGATCCGGTCGGGCCTCTCATCGGAGGTTTCAACGGTCAACGGATTGGGGTGTAGCCAAGCGGTAAGGCAGCGGTTTTTGGTATCGCCATGCGAAGGTTCGAATCCTTCCACCCCAGCCAATCCCCAGATGTCCATCTTATGAACCTCGATAACGTATATAGTTATCCACATGGGCGCATTGGTATAATCTGATGTCTTAAGGAGCGTGTGCCGCTGGTTTGAGCGTCTTGCGCGCGCCCAGATGTTGCCGCATTTCCCCGTTGCAGCTCATTATTCCGGGGTGTGTTCGCCCTGATATCCCTTTTTGATCACAGTTTTTCAAGTGAAACGATCGATATAAAAGTTTGAGTATTTATTCAGGTATTTGTCCTGCATCCGGGATTTTCGGTAACAAAATTATGACTTTTTTTAAAAATGTTGATGTAATTTTCAATTATCTAAGTGTAAATACAGAAAATAAAACTAATTGTAAGATAAAATAGTGAAATTTTTTGTTACAAAAAACGAAATTTATTTTTAAGTAATAATTCAGGAGAAATTTTCGGTACCAGAAAGTCTTTTGTAAGTCGACGAGTATTTCCTTGAGGTGTCTCCCAAAGGCGAAAATTTTCCGTTGTGATCGTGATGGTAAAGCGATCTGTTGCATAAAAGTTAACAGCGTTAAAGAATGCGTTAACCATCGCCGATCTGCCACATTGTCGCTTTATCCCTGACGCAAGTGGCGCGCGGCAAGATTAGCCCCGTTTTCGGATGGCTCCTCGGATAGGTCCGGAACAGCTCCCTGTTCCCATCTGTGAAACATCGGACATTCGACCCGCGCTCCGCTTGGGTAATACCAACGATTTTGTACCTACCACCGTCATGCAAACGTTTTTGTGATCACTCGAAATGGACCCCGTGATCAAATCGTTTGGCCCTTTGGCCACCCCAGCAACACGCCTTTGCAGATGCCAAGGCGATACCTGAGTTTGAGGTAGTAAAAATATGACGGACAATATCGTAAACAACTTCCGAGAAGTCCCCGAAACGGAAGAAGATTTTCTGGAACCCTTGGTGCGGCTGACCGACCCCGCCTACGCCGATGGTTTGAACGCTCCGCGCGAATCCGATGTTGACGCCGAGCAGGTCGCTTTTCAGGTTTTTACACAAGGCGATGTGAGTATCGAGAACCCGTTCGATCTATCGGCTCTTTGGATCTTTTGGGGCCAGTTCCTCGATCATGACCTTGACCTGACGCTCGAGCAGGAAGGGCCCGAGGCGGAACTCTTGAAAGATGCCGGGCCGTTGAGTGTGACCCGGTCAGAATTCATCAATGATGAAGATGGTGTACGCGAGCAGGAGAACTTCATCACTCCGGTCATCGATGCATCAAACGTCTATGGCTCGACGGTTGAGTTCCAGGAAGAATTACGCACCGGAGAGGGTGGCTTGCTCAAAACGTCCGGTGTGGGTGTCGACGGCGTAGGCCTTCTGCCGACCCGTGAACAGGTTCTTGGTGAAGAAGGCAACGACACCTTCATCGCGGGTGACATCCGGCAAACGGAAAACCCGGCGCTTTCCTCACTGCATACATTGTGGGTGAACGAGCATAATTACTGGGCGAATCGTTTTGCTAACGAGCATCCTGAGTGGGATGATGAGCAGATCTTCCAGAATGCCCGCGCAGTCGTTGAAGCGCTCATCCAAAAGGCGACTTATGAGGAATTCCTCCCGATCCTCGTTGGCACTGAACTCCCTGAATACGAAGGATACGATCCGACCGTCGATCCCCAGGTGGCCAATGAGTTTTCAACTGCGGCTTTCCGCTTTGGCCACACTTCGATCCCGAACGAACTCACTTTTGTCAATGAAGATGGATCCAACACTGAGTTTGAGGCGACGGTCGTCGATCCGTTCACCAGATTGCCGTCGACCGTTGACGTAGATGGTTCCCTTGAACTTCTGCAGGTCTTCGACAATCAGACACCAATTGAAAACGGTGGTGTTGCGAGCGTTCTTCGCGGAGCAATTGAGGAACGTGCTCAAAAGATCGACGCAAAAGTTGTCGACGGATTGAACCTCTTTTTGTTCACGCCGGACGGCGGTCTCACCGGCTTCTCGCTACCGGAGCGCAACATTCTGCGTGGGCGCGACCATGGGCTTGATACTTACGTTAATGTTCGCGCCGAAGTGGTAGGCGACATCGATCCGGATACACTGGACCCGAATGATTTCTCCATCATTACGTCCGATGTTGAACTTCAGGCAGCCCTTCAGGCGGTCTATGGCACAGTCGACAAAGTTGATCTGTGGGTCGGTGGTATCGCCGAGGATTACGCGAGCTCTGATGTGACTATCGGAGTGACCTTCCAGGCAATCCTGGTTGATCAATTCGCGCGCACCCGTGATGGCGACGAATATTTCTATCTCAACCGGGAATTCGATCCGGAGATCCTGCATGAGATCGAAAACACCAAATTGTCCGACGTGATCATGCGTTCCGGCGGTGTCGATTACATCCAGCGAGATGCTTTGCTTGCCTCTGATCGCATTGGTGGCACCGATGGCGACGACAACCTTAAGGGCGATGGCGATCGTGACCTCATCATCGGGTTCGACGGCAACGATACGTTAAAAGGCCGCGGCGGCGACGACGATCTCTTCGGCGGCGATGGTAACGATTGGCTTTATGGCAACCGCGGCAGCGATGGCCTCAATGGCGGTGACGGCAATGACGACCTCTTCGGGGGTGGTGGTGCCGACGAACTTCATGGTGGCGATGGCAATGATGATCTCTTTGGCGGCGGTGGTGCCGATTACCTGTCAGGCGGCCAGGGCCGAGACGACCTTGTTGGAGGTAACGGCAAGGATACGCTCGTCGGCGGTGATGGTTTTGACGACCTTACAGGCGGAAACGGTGCTGACGTATTCGTCTTCAAAGCTGGGGATAGCTTCTTTGACCGTATCAATGACTTCTCAGAAGCCGATACCCTGCAATTCAAAGGGTACGACGCGACTTTTGACGATTTGACGATCAAATCTTTCGCTGGCCGAACAATTGTCGCGCTTGACGGTGATCTGATCGCCACCGTCCGAGGCAGTGATGCTGACGACATCGACGAGTCGGATGTGATTTTCATCTAGCGTATGAGTTAGGTCCCTGGAGCATTTGCTTCAGGGACTTCATCAGCCTTTAGGAGGGCTCATGGGGCAGGGAATGAGGCAGGCGGAAAAGAACCCGGTTGCAAAAGCGTTCGATGAGTGCCGACCGCTTCTTTACGGTGCATTTGGATTTGGCTTTTTCATCAACATCCTGATGCTGGCCGTTCCGATCTACTCCCTTCAGGTCCTTGATCGGGTCCTCTCATCAGGGTCGCTCGATACTCTGGCGGCCCTCACTGTGATGGCCGTTGTCGCCCTGATTTTCATGGGCATTCTTCAGGCATTGCGCCTAGTAGTCTTCTCCCATATCGGGCGCTGGCTTGATGATCGGCTGTCCGATGAAATCGTTGAAAAGACCGTGACACGCGCGGTTGGCGATCCAAGTGTGGGAACCCAGCCGCTCCGCGATCTCAACACGCTGCGAAACTTCGTAACATCACAACATCTGGGCACGCTTTTCGATGCGCCGTTCGCCATCATTTTCTTCATCGTCATTTACGCGATCAGCGTACCGCTCGGCATCGCGGTAACATTTGGCGCGGTCGTCCTCGGACTTCTCGCATTTCTTGCCCAACGTTTGCCCTCCGCGCCCGCCGCAATGGCGAATGACGAACAGGTTCGCTCGATGCAGTCGATTGACGCTCTTGTTCGGAACGCGGAAGTCGTCAAAGCCATGGGGCTCTTGCACAACGCGACCATCAAATGGCGTTGGAGCAATCAGCGGCGGCTGAGCCATTCGTTTTTGTCCGCGAATCTTGCCACTGTGATTGCGCAGATTACCCGGACCATCCGGCTTGGCCTGCAGATTGCGGTTATGGGCTTTGGCGCCTACCTGGCGCTCAACGATCTGCTTTCTCCGGGTGCCATTATTGCCGTATCCATTCTCACAGCACGTGCGCTTGCGCCATTCGATGCGGCGGCTCCGCTCTATCAGTCGCTTGTCGGAGTTTTAAAGGCGCTCCAGCGTCTCGATGACCTCCATCTCGAATCGATGGAAGTAAAGCCCAAGACGATGCGTCTGCCGGAGGCGAAAGGGAATCTCATCCTTCAGAAGGTAACCTACGAAGCGCCTGGCAGCGGGCGTTGGATTCTGCGCGGCATCAATCTGGAAATTCCCGCGGGCACAGCGGTCGGTATCATTGGCCCGAGCGGTTCAGGTAAAACGACGCTTGCCCGTATGATTGTCGGCGTATTGCAGCCGACCACCGGCATGGTACGCCTCGATGGCGCGGCACTCCATCAGTGGGATTCTGCGCAATTATCCCGCGCAATCGGCTATTTGCCTCAAGGTATCGAGCTTTTCGATGGAACGATTGCTGAAAACATCGCCCGGCTCGATCCAAACCCGGATGATGATGCCGTCATTCAGGCAGCCCAAACCGCGATGGTGCACGAAGCCATTCTGGCTTTTCCGAAGGGGTATCACACGGATATCGGGCCGGGCGGCGCGCTGCTGTCTGCCGGACAGCGTCAACGCATTGCGCTCGCGCGCTGCTTTTACGGTGACCCAAAACTGATCGTCCTCGATGAACCCAACGCCAATCTCGATGGTGAGGGTGAAATCGCGTTTGCGCAGGCTCTTGGCAACGCCAAGCGCCTCGGGATTACAACACTCACAATAGCCCATCGGCCACAATTGCTGCGCAGCGTCGACAAGACACTCGTGATGCAAAATGGTGAGGCAAGGATTTACGGACCGACCGATGAGGTAATGGCGGAACTGTCCCAGGGTCTATCCAAGATCCAGCCATTACCGCCAAGACGTCAGGGAGCACAATCATGACCGGTAAGCTGTTTTCGACTGGAACGGAACTCTCCAGGCGCGAGGAGACGCAACCGCTTTCTCAGAGCGATCAAGAGGCGGCAGAGAACCGATCACTGGCCACGCAACAGACTGGCCGAAATGAGCTGGCCCAGATTTCCCAGGATAATTTCCCACCCCCCAGGGAAGGGGTCTTCTCCTACGATTATCGCACCGCCGGACGTGGACCGATGCGTCTTGGATACCTCGTCCTCATTCCGTTTCTTTTGATCGCCGGCGGCTGGACGATTGTCGCGCCGATCCATTCCGCCGCAATCGCGTCCGGGGCCGTTGTCCTTGATGATGACCGCAAGACCATCCAGCATCTGGAGGGCGGTATTGTCGACGAGATCCTTGTGTCGGAAGGGCAGGCGGTCGAGGCCAATCAGCCTATCCTTGCCGTTCGCGATTTCGCCGAGCGAACGGAGCTCGATGGGCTCCATGAGCAACTCGCCAATGCTCGTGCGGTCTATCTTCGGCTCCTGGCCGAACGGGCCGATCAATCAATCCCGGATTTTGCAAGTCTTTCGACTGGTATCGACCTTCCAGCCGACAAGGTTGCGAAGCTCAAGGATATTCAGACCAAACTCTTTGAAAGCCGGCAGCAATCCGTCGATATGAAAGTCAAGCTCATCGAGTTCAGGAAAAAGTCTGCCGAGCGCGAACTGAATGGACTCGTGCACCAGTTAAAGGCCGTTCAAAAGCAACTGTTTCTCTCGAAACAGGAATTTGAAACGGTGGCGGATCTTTACGCCAAAAAGCTATCCACCAAGGGGCGCATGTTGGAACTCGAGCGCGAGATGGCGGAACGTGACGGGGAAATCGGCGCGCTGGAGGCTGAAATCGGGCGCATGGAACAGACAATGCTTTCCGCTGACATTGAAGTTGTCGATCTTCAAAGTGAGCACCGCCGCAAAGTGTTGGAGGAACTCAACGAGAGCCGTCTTGCCGTTGAAGATCTCGACCAGAAAATCAAACAGACCAATGAACGTCTGTCACGGACGGTGATAAGGGCGCCGGTCAGCGGGCTTGTGCTCGATCTTAAAGTTCACACCCGCGGCGCTGTCATTAAACCTGGTGAGCAATTGATGGAAATCGTTCCAAATGACGACAGTATGGTCATTGCCGCACGGGTTAAGCCGACAGATATCGATCTCGTCGCGCCCGGCGGAAAGGCCAAGGTCCAGCTGTCAGCCTATCGTGCGAAGAGTGTTCCGCGTCTCGATGCCACCGTGACCAGCGTTTCTGCCGACATCTTTGAGGATGAGCGCACGGGCGAACCATACTTCGAAGCGCGGTTGGTCGTCGATGATCAGTTGATTGAGCGTTTACGGGAGGACGTTGCGCTTTATCCAGGAATGCCAGCGGATGTGTTTCTTCTCGCAGGAAAACGCACCGTGGCGGATTACCTGGTCGCCCCGATCATGGACGCCACATATCGCGCGTTCAGAGAAGAATAGCCTCGGTCCGACTCTGCTGGTTTGAAGCGGCATCGGCCGCAATCTCTTCGAAGACGGTGCTGTATTCTTCGAGTTCGCGTTCAACTTGGAAATGATCTTCGATCGCAGAGAGCGCGTTGGCGCCAAACCGGCTCCGCTGATCCGGATCATCGATCAGGGCCTCGATATCCCGCGCTGCAGCGACATCATCATAGGGTGATATGACAATGCCGCAGCGATAGTCGCGGACGACCTGTTCGCACCCGTTCGCCGGTGTGGAAACGACTGGAACACCGCAAGCCATGGCCTCAAGGAGACTGTTCGAAAGGCCTTCGCGAATACTCGTCAGGAGAAAGAGATCAAAAGCACTGTAGTAGATCGCAAGCTTCTGACGGTCAGGTCTGTTCAGGATAATCGCCCGAGATCCGTGGTTTTCGAGAACGTGTCTGGTCTCCTCCACAAGGCCGTCAGGAAAGTCTCCACTTAGGACGAACACAAGTCTGTCCCCCATTGACCGCCCGAGGTTGTCGAGAATGGCATGCAGATGATCCATCCCCTTCTTCCAGCGGAAGCGGGCGTTCGCGCCAATGACAATCTGGTCCGGTCGAATGTCATTTTCAGCGCGCCACTTTTTTGCTTCTGCGCGGCGGGGTTTGAAGTAAGCGTTTACGCCGTTCTGGATCTCAAAACCGTCAAGGTCAGGTTTGATGTAACCGAGCCAGTCAATCAGGGATTGCGAGACTGAAAGGACACGCGTCGCTGAATTCAGAACGGCGCTCACCCTGTCCGGTGCGATCAACATGTCGAGCGTGACATCGTCGCCGCGCGCAGAAACCGTGACTGGAACACCGAGTTGACGCCCGACTGCGCAAGCAAGATAGCCGGTCGGATGCAAGTAATAGGCATGGATGAGATCCGGTTTGAACGTACGTACGTGTTCAAGAAGAACCGGCATCAATTGGCCATAGCCATTCTCGGTCATGGAGAACTCGGAGAACCGGTGGACGGTAATTCCGTCTTCCACACTCACTGTGGCTTCAGCGCGTTCCGGTTGCGCTTCCCAACTTGGTTTTTGGGTAATCACCATAACATCATGACCTTGCCGCCTGAGTCCGGAAGCAAGGCGTGCCGAAGCTGTCGCAACGCCTCCAAGGCGAGGCGGGTATTGCACGGTAGTGATGCAAATCTTCATTGCGGGTGAAGCCCATGCGTCGCGGCGGCTTGGACAAAAATCAAGGGATAGCGCTCTATTTCGATTTCATCACGCGACTGTTCAGCGTTGGCTTGCCAAAGAAGCCTGGCTTTCATCTCGTGAAATGCTGAAAGATGATCGAGTACTGCCTCGTGTTCTGACAAAACCACATCAGCGTTTCGGATTGCCTGCTCAAACACACCCGGGTTATTCATATGGTGCAAGAACGCATCATTATGGGTGGCGATCAGTACGTTTTTGATCTGTGCAAGATAAGCCGCAACGGATGCTGTGTAGCCCGCTCGCCATATATCATGCGCGAAAATGTAACCGATCTCTTCTCGATCGATAACGCGTTGAAGTTCGTGCAGCAGGCGATGCCGGTTCTCAGCAAGAAAAAAGGAGCCCGCAAGCTGATAGCTTCGGCCCTGTTGCACGGTCTCCTGCGTTTCGCTTGCTGGGTTTGAGCGCGTAACGGTGACTGGCGTAATGCCACCTTTGCTTAGGCTTTCCTGGAATGATCCCAACACCCCGGATAAAAGGCCATGCTGCTGCTCGGGCTCGGGACAAACAAAAAGCGCCCGTGAATTCGGTTGAAGGTCGGCCAAGCACTCAACAAGAAATGCGTCGAGGTCGGCGTCGGTGCGCTTATTCACCATAACCACGATTCCATGCGTTTGCCTCCAGCGCATGACGCCGAACCGAAGCTTCCTGCCACCATGATGACCGCGATCCAGTTCGGCATAGCCCTATATTACTTGTCGGGAACCGTCCACCGATTGTGAGCCTGCTGGTAAAACCGGGCGAGGTAACGTGGTAGCGAAGTTATTCCCTGTGTCTCACTGAAGATATTTGAACCCAATCGATCAATTTCAGCCCAAAAAATCGTGAAAATAGCGTCATAGCGTGTATGGTTCGCGCAGCGACCGGTCACTATCAATCCGTTGTGTCCGCTCAAGTATTGCCTTGTTGAGGCTAGGGAAAGACCCGCTATGGAACCGCGCTTGTTCAGATATATCTGGCGCCATTCGAAGCGCGAGCAGATGGTTTTGCTCCTTATCGTTGCGCTATCGGTTCCAAGCTATTTTCTCGTTCTCGATCTCCCGGTCCGCATCATCAATGGACCCATAATGGGCGAGGATATGGACCGCTATTTCGCGTTCACGATTCCCTCGCCGTTTGGGGCCGGCGATCTGATTGACTTTGAGGGCTATGAGCTTACGAGGTTGGGCGCGCTAACGGTGCTCAGTTTCGCTTTTCTTGCGCTTGTTATTGTTAATTCAGCGTTCAACTACGCACAGAATTCCTACAAGCGTGTGCTTGGCGAACGTCTCTTGCGCAAGCTGCGATATGAGCTGATTGACCGCGCTCTTCGCTTTCCGATGGCCCGTTTTCGCAACACCCGCGGTTCGGAAATCGCGAGTATGGTGAAAGACGAGGTGGAGGAACTCGGCGAGTTTATCGGCGATGCCTATGCCGTACCGCTCTACCAGTCCGCTCAGGCTCTGACGGCGATTGTCTTCATCATGCTCCAGAATGTTTATCTCGGGCTGATCGCGGTTGGCATGCTTGTGATCACCTCTTCGATCATTCCTGCCCTTCGCCGCCGATTGATTGCACTCGAGCGTGAGCGGCAACTCGCTGCGCGGACTTTGTCGGGCCGGGTCGGTGAGATCGTTGACGGAGCACTGGAAGTCCGGACAAATGGGACCGGTTACCTTGAACGCGCAAACTTCGTGAACCTTCTGGGTGATATCTTCTTTATCCGCTCGGAGCTCTATCACTGGAAGTTCTTCATCAAGTCACTCAATGATTTCCTCGCTCAGGTGACGCCGTTCCTGTTCTATCTCGTTGGCGGCTATTTTGCGTTGCGCGGCAATATCGATATTGGACAACTGGTGGCGGTGATTGCCGCCTACAAGGAATTGCCGAACCCGATCAAGCAGATCATCAATTGGGATCAAGCGCGGATCGACGTTCAGAGCAAATACCAGACGGTTGTTGAGCAATTCATTGAAGACGATCTGCTGCCACCACTCGATCTCAATGTGCACAAAGCTGGCGTCGAACCCTTGAAGGGGACAATCGAAGCTCAATCACTTAGCGTGGAGGAACTCGACGGAACCACGCTTCTGCACCCCGTCTCCTTCTCCTTTCCTTTGGGAGCGAAAATTGCGCTTTCGGGCGGGAACCATAGCGGGGCCGAAGTCGTCATTCAGCTTCTTGCCGGTCAGCGATTGCCGAGTGCAGGCCGGCTTCAGATCTCTGGAATTGACGCCGCGGCAATGCCACCGAGAGTGCGCGGCGAGCGGGTCGCTTATCTGCCCGCTAATCCCTATTTCAGTCAGTCAACCATGAAAGAAGCCCTGTTATACGGACTAATGACACGTCCTTCGGGGCAAGAAGGGACGACAACCGATCCGCATCAGGGGCGGCATCATCCGCAACAAGAACGCTTCGAGGCCGAATTATTGAAACATCCCTACGTCAGCAGGTCTGCCGATTGGGTCAATTACAAAGCTGTCGGGGTTTCTAATCAATCGGAGCTTGAAGAACAGGTGGCGCATTGCCTTTCGCGTGTCGAGTTGGAGCATGATGTTTACCGGCTCGGGTTGCGGATGACCCCGCTCGACATTTCGGAGGTGGAGCAAAATGCGTTTTTGACGGTCCGCCAGGTTTTCCGCAGGCGTATTCGCGATCATAAAGCAGGTGACCTTATAGAGGTGTTCAGGCCAGACTATTTCCACCAGCATTCAACGATTGCGCAGAACCTTATCTTCGGTTCCGTGGGGGATCCACAGGTCTTCGAACCGGTGTACTACAAAAACCGCATTGTTTTGGATGCGATTGCCGACACCGGATGTGACCGCGTCTTGTTTGATTTCGGGGTCAATCTGGCAGCCGTTGTAACGGAATTGATCGGCGGAGCCGACCTCGATTATGCGCTTCTCAACAAACTCGACCTGATCGATGAGAAGGAGCTTATGCACTATGAGACGCTGCTCAAAGCGCCGTCGAACCGCGATTTTTTATCCGCTGATGAGGAGACTAAGGGCGCCTTCTTCGAGTTAGCTGGGCGTTATTGCGAAGTGAAACATAGGCTGGGTCTTTTCGACAAACAGATGATGAAAACCGTGCGGAGCGCGCGGACTCAGATCCGATTAAAAACCCCACGTGAGTTAAGGCGTATGGCTGTTCGGTTTTTCAACCCCAACCGATACGATGTGGCGCAATCTGTCGGGGCGAACTTGATTTTTGGACGAGTGAATTCCAGCTATCCCGATGCTGCAAGTGTGGTCGAAGGTATTCTGCGGGATATTCTCGAGGAACAGGGGATCATGCATCGTATCGTTGACTACGGATTGCGAACCGAAATCGGCAGCGGCGGAAAAAACCTCGCGCTTTCCCAACGTCAGAAGCTTAATGTTGCACGAGCCCTTCTCAAAGGCGCAGACCTCATTTTGATCAATAAAGGGCTCTCCGATCTCGATCCGAAAACCGAAGCTAAGATCCTCAAAACCCTTACGAAACGAGCTTCTGGGGGCGTTGTGATGACGATAAACGCTATGGACCATGCGCGATGCTTCGACCGGGTCCTGACCTTCGAGAACGGGCGCCTTGTGGAAGAGCCGGAAGCTATTGCCGCCAAATAGCACCTGACACTTCGACCCAATTGCAAGCTTGTTTGAAATCTGCGCGAGCAGGAGCGCGCCGGTACGGATAGGAACTTTTAGTTTGTGATCATAATAAAGTTTGTATAATATCATCCGACATAGGTTCGGATGCGGCATCAATCGCGCCATCCGTTCTTCCGTTTATCAGCTTGTTTTGAGGAAAACCGTGAACTCATGAAAGCAAACAGCAAGCAGGCAGTCGCCAACGCCCTGCGTGAGCGCATTCTCAAAATGGAACTGGAGCCCGGCAAGCTGATCGATGAGGTGAGACTTGCGGCGGAACTGGGGCTGTCGCGCACGCCATTGCGCGAAGTAATCCAGCTTCTGTGTGGCCAGGGATACCTTGTTCAGGAGGAGAACCGCGGCGCAAAAGTGGCCTCAATGGATCTCGAGACCATGCACCACTTTTTCCGCGCTGCGCCTATGCTTTACGCATCCGTCACGCAACTCGCGGCAGACACGGCGAAACCGGCTGATATTGCCGCTCTGAAAGATATCCAGCGGGCTTACCGTCAGGCGATCCGGGAAGAGCGTATTCATGATACGGCGATTGAAAACCACCGGTTTCATGCCTGGATCGGTGAAATCGGCGGCTCACCCTACTTACAGCCGAGTCTCGACCGGCTTCTGATCGACCATACCCGCATCTCGCATATCTTCTATCGCTCGAAGACGCCTGACGATGCGGTGCGCATCGAAGAGGCGGCCCGCCAGCATGACGAGATGATTGCGGCGATCGAAGAAAGGCGTTCGCAGGACGCTGCTGAACTTGCCCTGAAACACTGGGATTTGTCGCGCGGGCGGATAGAACATTTCGTTCAGCCCGATCCGTTCCCCTATTCTCCGGAGGACCAGAAACGTGCGGTTTGAAGGGATCTATACACCGGTCGTAACGCCTTATCATGATGATCATTCCATAAACCGGGACGCCTTCGCCGAAGTGATCGAGCATCTGATTGCAAGTGGGGTCCACGGTCTCATTGTCGCCGGTACGACTGGTGAATATTACGCCCAGTCGCCGGAAGAACGGATCGAACTGATGGGGCTTGCACGGGACCTGATCGGTGACCGTCTTCCCCTGATTGTTGGGACCGGCGCGATCCGGACGGAAGATGCCGTCCTTTTTGCCGAAGCCGCGAAAGGCGTAAAGGCAGACGCGATCCTCGTCGCAACACCTCCTTATGCCTATCCAACCGGGCGGGAAGTGGCACTCCATGCGCTTCACATCGACAGAGCCGTCAACCTTCCGGTTATGCTTTACAATTACCCGGGTCGCATGAGCGTCAATATGGATGAGGAGACGCTCGACCGTCTTGGCCGGTCGCCGAATTTCTGCGCCATCAAAGAATCTTCCGGTGACATCAATCGGCTTCATATGCTCGCGCGGGATTATCCGTACATTCAATTGTCTTGTGGCATGGATGATCAGGCATTGGAATTCTTTGCCTGGGGTGCGCGCTCCTGGGTGTGCGCCGGTTCGAACTTTGCGCCGGAAGCCCATATCGCCCTCTACAAGGCCTGCGCTGTCGAGGGCGATTTCACCAAAGGTCGCCGGATTATGTCTGCGATGTTGCCCCTGATGCGCGTGCTCGAGCAGGGCGGAAAATTCGTCCAGTCCATTAAGCACGGCCTCACATTGCGGGGCATTCCGTGCGGCCCGCCAAGACGACCGCTTCAACCACTTAATAAAGATGACAAGCGGGAACTGCGCGAAGTCATTGCAACCATGAACACAGCCATTCAAAAGATCGTGGAGGAGAGCGCGGCATGAGTGATTGTCTGACTCGCGAGGAATATGGCGCCATCGCCGCAAGCCTAGCCTTCCCGCGCGCGCCCTTCATCGACGGCAAGTTCCAAAAAGGCGCAGGCCCCGGTTTGCAAACACTCAATCCTGCGACCGGCGAGGTGCTTGCCGAGATCGCCGCTGCTAATGCCACAGACGTTGACATTGCGGTTCAGAAGGCGCGTGAAGCCTTCGACGAGGGACGGTGGGCAAAGCTCCACCCGTCCGAGCGCAAGACGGTTTTGATCAGGCTTTGCAAACTCCTGACCCGCAATCGGCGTGAGCTTGCCGTTATGGAAAGCCTCGATTCAGGAAAGCCGATCCGTGACTGCGAAGAGATCGATCTTCCCGAGACGATCAACACGATCAAATGGCACGCCGAGGCGATCGACAAAATCTATGATCAGACGGCCCCGGCTGGCGAGGACGCCATCGCCCTTGTCGTGCGCGAGCCGGTTGGCGTAGTCGCGGCGATCCTGCCATGGAATTTCCCGCTTCTGATGCTCGCCTGGAAAATCGGCCCCGCACTCGCTGCCGAAAATTCCGTTATCGTGAAGCCGGCAGAGCAGACATCGCTGACAGCGCTTCGCCTCGCAGAACTTGCGATGGAGGCTGGTCTCCCGCGCGGAGTCCTACAGGTTCTGCCGGGTGATGGGCCGACTGTTGGAGAACCGCTTGGCCGCCATATGGACGTTGATATGGTGAGCTTTACCGGCTCAACCGCAACCGGACGCCGCTTTCTGGAATATGCCGGTCAATCCAATTTGAAACGGGTGGTGCTCGAATGCGGAGGCAAAAACCCTGCAATCGTCCTCAATGATGCCGAAAATCTCGATTTGGTCGCGGGCCATATCGTCAATGCGGCTTTCTGGAATATGGGCGAGAACTGCTCCGCCAATTCGCGCCTGATCGTGGAGCGCGGGGTCAAGGATGCGCTTCTTGAAAAGATCGAAAAGCGTATGCGCGAATGGCGCACTGGAGATCCGCTTGATCCGAAAAACAATGGCGGGGCACTGATTGACGAGGAGCATTGCCTCAAAGTCGCCTCCTATCTCGATGGCGAAACCCCGCTTCTTGGCGGAAAGCGGGATGGCGCGTTCTTCGAGCCGACGCTCTTTGCCTCGAAATCAACGGATCGGCTCGCCCGCGAGGAAATCTTCGGACCGGTCCTGTCGGTCATTGAAGTGGCAAGCATGGATGAAGCGATCGCGGTCGCGAACGATACCCAATACGGCCTCGCGGCAAGTGTCTTCACGGCAAATGCCCGTAAAGCGCTGACGGCAGCGCGCGCCATCCGCGCAGGCACCGTGACGGTCAACTGCTACGGCGAAGGGGACATCACCACGCCGTTTGGCGGCTACAAGCAATCCGGCTTCGGTGGTCGTGATAACGGCCTCCATGCCCATGACCAATATACCGAGCTGAAAACCATCTGGATCGACCTCACTGATCCCGCAAGTCAGGACAATGTGGAATGACGACGCTTGAAAAAGAGCCGCGCGCGCGACGCGGAGGACGGTCAGCACGCCGCGAACTGCGATCCGCGGTTGACACAAATATGCTCCCGGCGCTGAAGCGACGCCTGCCGCTTACCGAACCGATGGATGACGAGCAGGTTCAAAAAATCGATGCAGCATCAATGGCAATTCTGGAGGAAGTTGGAGTCGTTTTCCGTGACCCCGTTGCGATTGAAGATTGGCGTAAGGCGGGTGCGAAGATCGGTGACGATGACCGTGTTTTTCTTGATCGCGGACTTGTGCGCGAGTTGATCTCAACGATCCCGGAAACCTTCACCTATCATGCGCGCAACCCGGCAAATAGTCTGCCCTTCGGTAATGATCATTCGATCTTTGTGCCGATGACCGGCGCACCCTACATGCGCGATCTTGACGACAAACGTCGCGGCCCGACACTCGCCGATCTCGCGAACTTCCATAAGCTGGCCCATATGCTTCCGGCGCTTCATTCCTCGGCCCATCACATTGTGGAACCGATGGATCATGTGGTCGCGCACCGTCATTTGCGGATTACCTATTCGTCAATGAAGCACTCCGACAAGACGTTCATGGGCATGACGACAAGCCCGAAGAACGCCGAAGACGTCATGGATATGTGTGCGATCCTTTTCGGCGCGGATTTCATGGAGACCCATCCGGTGGCGACGGGTAATTGCAACGGCAATTCGCCCCTTGTCTGGGATGAGACGATGCTTGGCGCAATGCGCGCATTTTCGAAACGCAACCAGCCGGTTCTTTGCTCACCTTTCGTGCTTGGCGGTGCGAATACGCCAGCCTCTACCGCAGCCGCTGTCGCTCAATTGAACGCTGAAGCGCTTTCCGCCCTCGCTTACACGCAGGTCATCAGAAAGGGCGCGCCCGCAATCTACGGCCACTATCTTTCAACTGTGTCGATGAAATCTGGTGCACCCATGGCGGGCACTCCTGAGATCAGTTTGATGAATTTCATGATCGGACAGATGGCGCGCTTCTACAAGGTCCCGTGGCGCACATCGACGACGCTCGGCGGAGCAAAGACCTTCGATGCTCAGGCGGGATATGAGAGCGCTGCGACCTTGATGGCGGTCATCATGGGCGGTGCGAATTACTGCTG
Organism: Pseudomonadota bacterium; assembly: GCA_039180865.1. Classification (GTDB taxonomy): domain Bacteria; phylum Pseudomonadota; class Alphaproteobacteria; order Rhizobiales; family JACESI01; genus JBCDCU01. The sequence continues at coordinate 16,796 of JBCDCZ010000035.1, forward strand.
GCACGCCGCCGGATGGAATGAGGCAGGGATGCACTGTTCGATGGCGAAATTCGTTGTCGATGCTGAACAATGCGCGATGGCGTATCGCATGGGCGAGGGCGTGAAATGGGACGATTTCGATGAAGCCCTATCTGCGGTGCGCGATATCGGTCCTGGCGGACATTATCTCGGTCACGCCCACACACAGGCAAATTTTCAGACGGCGTTCTTCATGCCAGAGCTCTTTGATAACAATTCCATTGAGCAATGGATTGCAGAGGGCTCGGTTGAGATCAACGAACGCGCGTTGAAGAAGGCCCGTGCGCTTCTTGATGCCTATGAGGAGCCGAAACTCGATCCTGCACTCGACGAAGCCCTGCTCGATTACATAGCGCGCCGCGAGCGGGAAATCCCCGCCGTTGACGCTCTAAATACCGAGTATTGAAGATGCGCCGTGCCGTCACCAAGAGACCGTTTGATCCAGGCCCTGCCGCCTGGAATGAGATCCTTGGTGCGCGGCAGGCAAATCCTCCACTTACGGAAAAGAAGACGGCAGATTTCTGCGTGATTGGTGCGGGCTTTGCCGGTCTGTCGGCCGCCCGCAGGCTGCGGCAAATCCATCCGAGCGCGAGCATCGTGGTGCTTGAGGCGCGTCAGATTGCGGAAGGCCCGGCTGGTCGCAATTCCGGTTTCATGATCGATCTTCCCCATCACCTCGCCTCGAAAGATTATGCGGGTGCGGTAGAGCGGGATATCAAAGCAACCACCATGAACCGTGAGGCAATCGCTTTCGCCAAAGACGCCATGGCCGATTACGATATGCCAAGTGATGCTTTGCGCGAAGATGGCAAGATCAACGCTGCGGCAAGCGACAAAGGCCATCATCACAATCTCGACTACGCCAGGCATTTGGGGCGGATGAGCGAAATTCACGAGGTTTTGGACGCAAAGCAGATGTCCGAGATTTCCGGCTCAACCTATTATAAGAGCGGCCTCTTCACGCCGGGCACGGTCATGCTCCAGCCTGCGCTCTATATGCGCAGCCTTGCGGGTGGCTTGAAACGGGACGGGGTGGAGATCTATGAAAAATCACCGGTTACAGCGCTAACCCGCAATGGTTTGATCTGGTCCGTCGAGACCCCTGATGGCACCGTTGAGGCAGATAAGGTGATCCTGTCGGTGAATGGTCATGCGGAGAGTTTCGGATATTTCGAACGTCGCCTCATGCACATTTATCTTTATGCCTCGATGACGCGTCCGCTCACCGACGAGGAGAAGGTCAAGCTCGGAGGCCGTGCACGCTGGGGTTTCACGCCTGCCGATCCGCTTGGGACAACGGTTCGCAAGATCGTCAGCCCACAGGGAACCCGTATTGTCGTGCGCAATCGGTTCACCTGGGCTCCGGGACGGACTGTCTCTGAGAGTAAGCTCGTCGCCATGGCGCGGGTTCACGACCGCTCGTTCAGAAAACGCTTTCCGCAGTTGAAGAATGTCGCGATGGAGTATCGCTGGGGCGGTCTCCTATGCCTCAGCCGCAATGGGTCCAATGCCTTCGGCGAGGTGGACGAAAATCTCTTTTCCGCTTGCTGTCAGAATGGGCTCGGGACGGCAATGGGAACGCTATCCGGTAAACTTGCGGCCGATCTCGCCTGCGGGTCTTTTTCTCCCTCACTTCAGTCAATGCTGCATCAGCCTGACCCGCAAATGCTGCCGCCGGAACCCTTCGCCTCTATCGGTGCAAATGCATTCATGCGTTGGGGGGAGATCAAAGCGGGCGCCGAGCTTTAGAGCTGAGTGCACCATTAATTGCTGTTGCGCCAAGACTAGCCTTTTGGTTAGTCCGCATTCCCGTGCGCGTCAGAACCTTGCCAACACCGGCTTCGAACTTATCGCAAGCTGTGCTAAGACCCTGATATTGATTGATCCTCACGACCGGTGGCAAGGTTATGCTGACAACTGAACACTGCCCGTTTCGCTCAAAAGTCAGTGTCGCAATCCGCGCCTTCGCTGCCGCCATACTCTTCATATCCGGCAGCGCCGTTTCCACATCGATCTCTCCCGCAAAGGCGGCAGATTTGCGCAGCTGCGTGATCGAAGCGTCCAATGGCCAGAACGAGTTCCGAGAGAACGGATCCTGGCGTGCCGCGGCTGCTGGTGATGTTCTGAACGCCAACACTCGTTTGCGCACCGGCCCCAATGGACGGATCTACATCGTCTGCAGCGATAAGGTGACCGTCACGCTTGGGGCTGACACCGAGATCGGATTTGAGAAACTGGTCGCGGTGACCCAAACCGAGAGTGCCGTTGCGCGATTGGCGCGCGGGATTGCCGGTTTCATTGTGCCGCTTCTCGGAGAAGCGCGATTTGAGGTGAGAACGCCTGAAGCCGTCGCCTCTGTCCGCTCAACAGAATGGACCGTCGATGCGTCAGACGCTGGAACCTCTGTCTTTGTGCGCGAAGGTGTTGTCGTTGTCTCCGGGACGAATACTGACGCTGAGCCCGTGCTTTTGTCGGAGGGTGATGGGGTGGATGTCACCGCCGCAACCGGGACTGGCCCGGTAAGGCAATGGTCAGCAAACCGCATAGAGGCCATGAACGGACGCCTGGGTTTTGATTGGCAATGAATCCGCTTCGGGCCGCTGCGCTGATAGCAATCTCTGCGGCGCTGTTTGTCGGACTTTGGCGACCATCCGATCAGGGCGGTTTCTTTTCCGGTTTTGAAGCGCGCCTGCTCGATGTGCGTTTCGCGATCCGTGGTCCGAAGGCACCGCCCGCCGACGTTGCTATCCTTGCAATCGATAATGGTGTGCTTGCGGAGATCGGCGACTTTCCGCCATCGCGTCAGGTTATTGCTCAGGCTATCGAAAGGGCCTTCGAAGCAGGCGCGCGCGTCGTCGCGCTCGATCTCATGCTGGTCGATGCGCGGGATGGTGATGACGTTTTCGCTGATGTCGTCTCGCGCAACGCGCCGGTCATTCTTCCGGTTTCGATTACGGCCTCCGCCAAGAAGCCTGATGATGATCTCACCCGCGCCCTCGCAAAATCTGCTTTCGCCTTAACCGCCGGAGAAACGCAGCCCGGTCCTGACGGGGTAATCGGACCTGTTTCGGACTTCCTTGGGACGGTCCATCTTGCTCATGTCAATGTGGGCCTTGAGGCGGATGGTGCGCTTCGGCGCATTCCTGCCGGATTGCCTCAGTCTGACCAGCTTATCGTTCCCGCCCTTCCTTTGGAGGCGGCGCGGCTTCACGCAGGGCTATCAAGAGAAGACGTCGCGTTGACGATTGGCGAAACTTATAGCTTCGGTCGAAACGCCTTTCCGATTGATAGCCAAAACGCACTTATTGTGAATTATCTCGGCCCTTCAGGGACGGTCCCGACCTATCCTTTGACGGCGGCGCTCGAGCCTGAACAGTCCCTGCCGCTTGCCGGAAAGGCGGTCTTCATCGGAGCAACCGCGCAGGGCTTCGGTGATCGGTTTGCGACACCCTATGACATCGCGCTTCCGGGCGTTGAAGCCCTCGCAACTCTCACCCAGAATATTCTCTCAAACGATGTCTTGAGACGCGATGCGCTCACTTGGGTCTTCGACATTTTGCTTGGCTGTCTTGCGGCGGCGGGGGGCGTGTGGGCGGCATATCGTATGGGTTTGGTAGTTGGCGGCGCGGCGTTGGTCGCAGCCTGGGGCGCCACCTTCTGGGTTATCCAGATTGCCTTTTTCAGTGGTCTTTGGCTGGACGGTGTCACTGCGGTTTCTGCGCTTTCATTCGGTAGCCTTAGCGGCTTCACGGCCCGTTTCCTCGCAACTCGGAAGCGCTCGCAAAATCTCGCGCGCTACCAGTCCCCGCTTCTTGCGGAAACGTTAGCTCAAGACACGGTCCCGGCCTTCGATGGTCGCGGCCAAAAGGCGGCTGCTCTCTTCGTTGATGCTGCTGGATTTTCCGGCTTGAGCGAAACGCTTGGTCCCACTCGAACAGCGACGTTTCTGAGAGCCTTCCACGCCGCCATCGAACATGCCGCAACGACTTGTGGTGGAACTGTTGAACAGTTCGCTGGTGACGGCGCGATGATTATTTTCGGCCTGCCTGAGCCGCAAGCGGATGATGCGGCTAACGCGCTCAAATGTTGCGAGATGCTCTTTGGCGAAATCCGTTCGCGCGGAAAGGACCAACCGGAAATCGGCTTGCCTGACCTCCAGATCAGGATCGGAGCCCATTATGGTGAGGTGGTCGCAGCCGTTCTCGGCGGCGAACGTCATGGGCATGTGACGGTAACCGGCCCGATCGTGAATGCCGCAAGCCGTTTGCAGGAAGTGGCGAAGGCCGAAGGCACTGACTTAGTGATTTCCGACGATCTTTTGAACGCGGCAGGAAAACCAAGTCTGAAGGGTCTGCACCTCCTCGGTTCACGTAATTTGCGTGGCCTGCGCGAACCCCTTACGCTTTGGGCGCGCCAGGCGGCGTAAATTTGGGACGGGACACCTAATGACAGCACTCCAGGCTGAAAAAGAAGCTGCGATCCGCAGTTCCTATCTCTTCGCGGACCTCGATGACGCGATGGTCGGCCGTCTTGCAGATGCAAGCCTTATTGAAACGGCGGGAAAGGGACGCCTTGTCTTTGAAGCCGGTGACGAGGCGGATGGTCTCAGGATTGTTCTTTCAGGGCTCCTCAGGATCTGGGTGAATGACGATGAGGGGCAGGAACTCACAATCACACTGGCTGAAGCTGGGGATTGTCTGGGAGAAATCGCCCTTCTCGACGGGGCTTCGCGCACCGCCAACGCCACTGTGATGGAACCCTCGCGGCTTCTGTTCTTGGGGCAGGGGGTGTTTCATGAAATCCTTGAGGGAAATTTCGCCTTCGCGCGCCAGCTAATCATGCTTTTGTGCGAACGTCTGCGCCGCAACACGGATGAATTGAGCGGGTTCGCCTTCGACGATCTGCAGGTGCGTCTTGCCCGCAAGATCTATGATCTTGCCTTTGCTCATGCTGCGATTTCCGGTGGGGGAGCGCGCTTTGAGCGTGTCTTTTCGCAGACTGAACTCGCTCAGATGCTGGGTGCGACCCGTGAGGCCGTCAATAAGCGCCTCGCAGCCATGTCCAAAGCAAATCTCATCTCAATAGAAGAGGGACGTCTGGTCGTTCCGCATCTGGATCGGTTGGTAAATTGAAGCGGCGATCCAAAACCGGGGCGCTCAGTTGGATCGCCGCCTCTAACCAGGCGGTGGCCGATTAGCCGGATTATGTTCACGCCGCGGCGGAAGGTTCTGACACCTTTCTTTTGTCGCGACGCTACCCGTTTGGCCAGGGTCGTCCAAAACAGGGAAATCCGGCGTTCTCGGGTGCCTGGAAGTGTTTGCGAAACCTTTGGTCGGGTCTCGCTATCTCTGTCTGACCGCCAGACGTTCGGCGGCTCCGGACCGCGACGAGATCGGACGCGCGAAGGGGTAACAGCGCGTATCGGAAAGCGTCTCGGTCATTTGCTTGTCTCCTGTTTGTTTCAAGTTTCTCTCAGTGCGTGTGTTCGTTCGGTGAGATAAGAAAACCAGAAGACAGTGGTCGGCGCTGTGAACCGGTTCACAGGTGGACCAACGGAAACCACTTAGCCAGATGTGAGTAATTTGTGTCAGCAGGTTTCAGCCGCTGACAGCCGATCATGCGGGATGACGAATGGCGCCTTAGGTTTGTCGATTGCCTGGTTTGAATTCAGCTGTTGCAGAATTGCGACAAGAATGGCTGTTACCTTGCGAAAAAGGTGCCCCGGACGGGCCACTGATCAATTAAGCTCTGCGGTGTAGGCGTCCTGAGGGGGCTGGTGTGGAGCGCGTTGATCCCGAAACGAGAAGCGAAACGTTTGATGGCTTGAAAATCGCTTTGAGCGAAGCCCAGAAACATGTTCGCGCCCACGACACTAATACGCAGATTGTCGGCGCCGGCTCCGTGTTTGCAGCGATCAAGGCGCTTTGCATTCTTATGCTGGCGGCGTTGGTGACCTCCGGATGCGCTCGCGTCGAGCGTGATATTGTTGGCCTGGGCGATGCGTCCCTTACTGAAGGCCAGAAAACTGCGGGTACGACCAGGCGTGTTTTCCTCGCAACGACGCGTCAGCGCTCGGATGATCCCGCAGAGTTCTTCGGCGGCGATCGCTCGCAGGTTATGCAACTCGGCTACATGGACGTCCACATACCCGCAAGTCATCGACCGGGGCGTATAGAAAGGCCAAAAGGAACGAAGCCCGATCCTGACAAACATTTCATTTTGTCCGAACCGACATTGTTTGAAACGGACAAAGCTTTTCAGGATGAAATCGACACAGAGCTTCTCGAAAAAGTGAGAGAAGAACGAGATGTCCTCGTCTTCGTCCATGGATACAACACCAATTTCAGCGCGGCCGTACTCCGTGTTGCCCAGTTCGTGCACGACACGAATTACACCGGCGTCCCCGTTCTTTTTTCCTGGGCATCACGCGGAAAGACTTTCGACTACCTTTATGATCTGAACAGCGCACTTCAGTCGCGCGACGAACTGGAGCGCCTTGGTGTTCTTCTGACCGGTGTTCAAGCAAAGCATTTCGACGTGGTTGCCCATTC
>JBCDCZ010000036.1:0-23204 GCA_039180865.1 Pseudomonadota bacterium
CTCGTTCGCATAGATCCCGTCTTCCGGGAGCGTGTGATGAGATTGATGGCATCCGAAATCGACAATCTCAGAACCCACTTCACGATGCTTAACAAGAAGCATGCCATTGGCAGGCTCGCGGCATTTTTATGTTTCTTTACAGAACGTTATGGAGAAGAACAGAGCGATGGCATTCGACTGTCTCTGCCGATGGCGCGCGAAGATATTGCCGACTTTCTTCACCTCACCGCTGAAACGGTGAGCCGGCACTTCACGTACCTCAAGAAAGAAGGGACGATTGTCTGCATGGGCCCTCGTGCACTCAACATCGTCCGACTGGCGCGTTTGAGACAATTGGCCGAATAAGATCTCCGGACGCTTCGATCCCGTCGCGAAGGTATGCGCTAGTTTTGCCTAAGCGTCGGGATCGTAGACATATCCGATACCGCGGACCGTACGAATAATCTGCGGCTTCGTCGGATTATCTTCAATTTTGCGACGCAGTCGCGAGATCCTGATATCGATGCTCCGGTCAAAGGGATCCCACTCACGGTCATGCGCCTTTTCCAGGATCTGATCGCGATTGAGCACCCGGCCTTTGTTTTCGGCAAAGACCTTCAGAAGATTGAACTCCATCGCCGTCAACGAAACGTCTGCACCTGAAGAATCCGTGAGTTTCGCGGCCGGAATGTCGAGCCTGTACTGGCCAAATTGAGCGTGTTCTTCTGAAACAGCCTTCGGAACCACTTGAGGCGCCGTTTTTCGGCGCAACACCGCTTTGATGCGCGCTTCGAGTTCGCGAAGATCAACCGGTTTAGCGAGATAGTCATCTGCGCCCATTTCAAGTCCGACGATACGGTCGACAACTTCTCCCGCCGCTGTCAGCATAACAACGGGAACATCATTCTCAGTTCTCAATCTGCGCAGTACGCTGAGACCATCCTCACCTGGCATGTTGATATCAAGAACAATCAAATCGATGCCACCGGAAGTAAGCAAAGTTCGAAGGTCAGGCCCATTGGCAGCCGACAAAACACCATAGCCTCGTTTCTTCAGGTATTCCTGCAGCATCTCGCGAACATCCACTTCATCGTCGCAGACAAGAATGGTGGTGTCGGCATTTGTCATCTTTGCGCCCTTTTCGGCTCAGCGAGGATCTTGTGAACCAGCTTGCGCAGTTCGACCGGGGAAACTGGCTTTTCCAGAAATGGCCTGTTGGCTTCTTTGAGGAAGGTTTGCGATGAAAGGCCCATCGTATCACCCGTTATGAAACCGGTCCGTTTGGCGAGATCGGGATGGTCGCGCAAGATGACCTCATAGAGGCCCCGACCATCTACATCGGGCATATTGAGATCGCTCAGAACCAGATCGTATTTTTGGTTGCTTAAGCGCGAAAGTGCGACGGCACCGGTACTCGCAAAATCAACCACAAAACCATCTCTCTTAAGGATTTCTGCAATTAATTCAGCGACATCAGGTTCATCATCGACAACCAAAGCCCGCAACGCCATCTTTACGGGCCCAGGGGTTTGATCGTTACCGCTCGCGCCATCCGTCGGCTTCGCGATCGGCAGCGTGATGCAGAAATGCGCGCCCTCCAGTACCGCAGGATCAAGCCAGATATGTCCTCCGTGGGACCGAACGGTGCGATGGCAAAAAGCAAGCCCGATACCGGTCCCGTCACCCACATCCTTTGTTGTAAAGAAAGGTTCGAAGATACGCGCGCGGAGATGGTCCGGGACACCCGGGCCATTGTCCGCCACCCTGATCTCAAGGTTTCTTGCATCATCGCTCACACTGGCTGAGACAACGATGCGATCTCCAGACCCGGATTTAGCGATCGCCTGCTCAGCGTTGATCACCAGATTGATGATAACTTGTGTAATCTGGTCGGGATCAGCGACAAGATCCGGCAAACCGTCCGGCACAATTTGTTCGATGGACAATCCATCGCTTTGGTAGCCAAAGCTTGCAACATCGGCGGCTGTTGCAATCACAGAGCCGATATCGACGCGTTCCATTTTAGTCGGTTGCTGGCGGGCCATGGCGAGAAAGGTCTTGACGATTTTTGCGCAGCGCTCCGCCGCGCTCCCGATCTTCTCCACCCGCCTGACAAGATCCGGATCCCGGACCTCCTCCTGCATCATCAAAGCATGACCGACCACGACTGAGAGTGGATTGTTCAACTCATGCGCAACACCGGCAAGCAACTCACCAAGTGCCGACATTTTCTCGTTCTGGAATAGGAGGTTACGCTGAGTTTCAAGTTCCTCCTGCATGGCCAGTTCATCGGTCAAATCGATCACGGTCGTCACGACAACGTCGTCTCCCCGATATTCAGCAATCCGTCCATAAATGAGTGCCGGGAACGTTTTACCGTCTCCATTTATAAGCGTGACTTTGAAGTCATCGACATGTCCATCGGCCAGTGTCGCCGTCACATAATCTGCTCGGTCATCAACAGCTTTGAAAAAGTCCCTGATCGAAAGAATTTTTCCGAAAAGATCGGAGGCAGCCGGCGAGCGATAGATGATTTGCCCATCATCAAGCCGCGCCATGACAACCGCTGCCGGGCTTGAATCGAGAACATGGCGCACAAGGATGTCACCCTCGCGTTCAACGGCCTCGGCCTGTTTCTTTGAGGTAATATCAGTCCGGGTCACGACGAAACCACCCAGGTTTGTCGGATGCACGGACACAAGATACGACGAACCGTCGGTCTGATTGAGTTCGAAATCCTGAATGTATTGAACGCCGTTTTCGAGGCGATTGGATACCCACTCTTCCTCCCGGCCGATCGCGTCCTTATAGATCCCCCGGCGCGCCGACTCACGCATCAGGATTTCCCAGGAAAGGCCCGGCTTCAGGAGGTCCGCGACACCCTTATTCATCTTGCGGTAGCGCTGATTGCACATGACGAGACAGCTATCGTCATCGTAAAGCGCGAACCCTTCGGAAAGAGATTCGATGGCATCTCGCAGAACATCACGAGCTTTCCGAATGCCCTGATCGCGTCCCGTGCTGTCATCGATGTCGAGGACAGAGCAGGCAACCACAGCGCGGCCATTTTGTTCGCCGCGAACAACCGACAATTTCAGCCATGTCCCATCTTCAGGTCCGCAATTGGCGAGCACCGGAACATCGTGAGCAAAGCCATCGATCTTGATCTGCTGAATGGCAATCTCATTTTTCTCGGTTTCGATCAGAACATCATTGATCGTCAACGGATGCCCGTCGCTGACAAGATCGGCAAATAAGGCATCGAATGCGGCATTCTTCGCAACGACATCGCCGGTCTGGGCATCGCACAGCCAACGCGGAATCGGGTTTGGGAGCGTTTTCAGCCCTTCGAAATCAGGCTCGTATTCGACCGAAAGTCCGTCACGGAAGTCATGCATGTCCATGCGCCTAACGTATCGGGGCGATGTTTCAGTTCGTTTTCTACAGACCCAACGAACGTTTCAATTGTTTCAGTGAGAGATCGTGGGGCGAGACGGGTTCGCCGTCAAGATATTGAGTTTCTTGGCAATCTGAGATCGCCACAAGATCCGGCAGAGTGCAACAAATGAAACGAAACTCGCCTTTGCCGGACAAGGGACTGAAACACAGCGTCTTTATCTCAGTGTCATCGACACACGAACGGAACCAAGCCGATGACCAAGACTGTTTCAACGACCACTCCTGTTTTCGCACTTCACGCATCAGCCTCCGGGCCTTCGCAATGGCACCGGCTTTCTGTCGACCTCGCTGAACGGCATGAGCTAATCGCAATCGACTTGAAAGAGCGCCTGTTTGCTGGACCCCATAATGACCAAGGGCAACTGGAAGAGGTCGCGAGATTTGCGATCGATACAATTGAAGATGTCGGGCAACCGGTTCATCTCGTCGGCCACTCTTTTGGTGGTGCTGTATCACTGAAAGTCGCGGCCCTGCGGCCCGATCTCATCGTCAGCCTGACGATCTATGAGCCGACAGCGTTCTTTTTGGCAGACACTGAAAGTGCCGAAGAAATGACTGCAATGGATGGCTTACGTAGCGTTGCCGAGGATCTTCGGGCGCACAAGGAAGCCGGGCGTTCTGATCTCGGGATCCGTCAGTTCATCGCTTACTGGAATGGCGCAGACTTTTGGGACCACTTGCCGGAAAGCACCCATCGGCGTCTCGCGGCAACGGCTTCATCGGTCGTAGCGGACTTCGCTGCCATCTTCGCGGAGACTGCCGAACTCAAGGATTTCGCGGCGCTTTCGATCCCAACACTCATTTTGTCAGGTATGGAATCCCCGATGCTTGCACAAAGGATTAGCGCTCGATTGGCGGCCACTATGCCTGGTGCCCGGCTCGCAATCCTTCCCGGCCTCAATCACATGGCGCCTCTGACCGACCCCGACTGGGTGAACCCTAGGATTTGCCAACACATCGCTGAAATAGAACGGAACGCGGCACGCGTCTGCTGGCCGAAACCACAGGCTGCATAAAGCGGCCTCAATAAGCGGAAGGAGAGGAACAATGTCTGCTCCAAACGCGTTGTCAGTGCTCGCCTTACTGGCGGGAAAACACCCCCGAACCCTAAAACCGGAGACTAAAATGAACATGCAAATCATCCAATCGGACACACCGGACTTCACGGTCATTAAGGCAAAGCAGAATGCCGCCTGGGCATCCGGCGACTACAGCCGGATCGGCACCACGCTGCAACTCGCCGGCGAACAGCTCGCAGAGAGGGCAAATCTCGCTCCGGGATCGCGGGTTGTAGATGTAGCGGCCGGTAACGGCAACGCTACGCTCGCTTTTGCCAGGCGCTGGTGCGCGGTCACTTCGACCGATTATGTCCCCTCGCTTCTGGAACGCGGGAAAGCGCGCGCCCAGGCGGAAGGTCAAAACGTTACGTTTCAGGTGGCGGACGCCGAGGACATGCCCTTTGCCGATGGTGCATTCGACGCGGCAACATCAACCTACGGCGTGATGTTCACACCGAACCAGGAAAAGGCAGCCTCTGAGCTCCTGCGTGTGGTTCGCCGAGGCGGTAAAATAGCGCTCGCAAACTGGACACCGTCCGGCTTCATCGGCTTGTTGTTTAAAACGCTTGGTCGTCACGTTCCGCCACCGGCGGGCGTTCAATCACCTGCGCGCTGGGGCGATATCACCTGGTTGAGGGAGACGTTCGGACCGGCCGCCGAAGATGTCTCCGTCGAGACCCGCGACTTTGCGTTTCGCTATTATTCACCGGAAGCTTTCGTTGACTTTTTCCGGACGTTCTATGGTCCAATGCACAAGGCCTTCATCGCAGTCGGTGAAGAGGGTGCGCAAGCGCTCGAAAGGGACATCCTGGATCTAATCGCAACATTCAATGTCGCCCGGGATGGAACGATGAATGTTCCGTCCGAATATGCGGAAGTCATTATCACCAAGGCATGACTTTATTCATGACATTTTGCCCCTGGCGTTCGCGCCGGGGGTAAAACAATTCTGGCCAATGTCTCAGTGTTGTGTTGTATTTTTAAAGGCGTGAGCTGGGGTCCTGTTAGAGAGACAAATCCTATGGTGGAACAGACACTTTTCGACAAGTACGGAGGTTTCTCAAAAATCTCCAAGGTCGTGATGGCGTTCTACGACACCTTGCTCGACAGCGATGAGATCGGCCCCTTCTTCGACGATATCGACATGTCGCGCATGGTTGACCATCAGACCAAATTTGTCGCGTCACTCCTCGGCGGCCCGGCAGCCTATACCGACAATCAATTACGCCAGATGCATGCCCGCCTACCGATCGAAGACAGTCATTTCGATGAATTGAAAGTGGTTCTTGCGGGAACCTTGAAGGACCACGGTTTCGATCCGGGCGATATCGAAGCGGTTCTGGCCGAATTCGAGAAACGACGCGATCACATTCTGGATCGGGCCTGATGTCAATTGAAGCAATCAACGAACAATTACTGCGCGCAATCGGTGTCGGCGTGGCGCTGCTTGATCGCGCCAGCCTCACTTTCCAGTTCCACAACGACACCTTTGTCGAATGGTTCGGCGAGAACATCGGAGCCCATCTGGTCTCGGGCGTTTTCAATGACCTCAGTCTCGATGACCTCAATTCTGCACTCAATGAAGCGGGTCGCTATACCGCCGAAATCAAGCACAAGAAGAAGCGCCGGACGATGGTGATCGCCGCAGACTTCACCGCAGCCGGTGAAAGTGGTCAGGATATCATCGTTCTAGTCTGTCAGAACATCACGCGGATCCGCGAACTGGAATCGATGATCGATTCCTATTCGATGATGGTCGAGCGCAATACTCGTGAGATTAAACGCGAAAAGGAACAAGTTGAGAAACTTCTCCTCAACATCATGCCGCGCGCGGTCTACGAGGAATTCAAAACTTTCGGGGTTGTGACGCCTCAACTCTACAATCCGGTCTCGGTTCTGATGCTCGATTTTATCGGCTTCACCAAGGAAGTCGCTTCATCTGATCCGAGTGTCACCGTCACCGAGCTCAACGATATTTTCAGCGCCTTTGACCGAATTGGTGAGCAATTCGAGTGTGAGCGCATCAAGACAATGGGTGATGCTTACATTGCGGTTGCAGGATTGCCGAATCCGACGCCGGACCACGCACATGCCGTTGCCAATACGGCAATCCGTTTCATTCGCTATCTGGAACGCCGTAACGCCAGTCACCCGAAGAAATGGCAATGCCGGATAGGTCTTGCCACTGGCGCCGTCGTCGGATCCGTCGTCGGAATCCAGAAATATGTCTACGACGTCTTTGGTCCGGCAGTGAACCTTGCGTCACGTTTGCAGGAATTCTCCGAGCCCATGGCAATCACTGTCCAGGACGAAATGGCCGCAACGCTGCGGGACCAGTTCGAACTGCAGGATCTTGGTGAGAGGGATGTTCGCGGCCTTGGCGAACAAACGATCTGGAGGCTCTACGATAGCAAGAAGCTGGAGATCTCCAGCCCATCTTGACGAGGCTGGTCACACTATCGGTGTCTGTCTGTAAGCGACCGCCAGATTGCGTCACGCGAATGCGTATCCCGCTCACGCAATCTGCGAGCGACGATTTGCATTTCTACGCGCCCCAGGTCATCTCCAAGTTCCGTTAGGCTGCCATCTCTCAACTGGATGCGCGCAAGAGCCTCCGGAACCCAGGCGACCCCCATTGACGCCGCCGCGAATTGCAGCGCCGCAGGGGTCAACGCCGTTTCGGTAGTGATGGTTATCCGGCATTTTCTTTCAAGCTTTGGCAAGATACGCCGAGCGATGACGGAGCCAAGAAAGACGTCGGAAGGATATCCGACAACATCAAGGTCACCATCGTGAAAACGCTCAAGCATGGTTTCGACATCCGGGGTTGCATAGACCGGCACCAGAGTCTCTGAAGCAATGACCGCGTCTTCCACGAGGCTATTGCGAACCCGTTCGCTCTCGTTTTCGATCCTGTATGTCAGGGCCAATTGCGCCTGACGGGTCATCAAGAGAGTTTCGCACTCATCGAGGTTTGCAGATCTCAGACGAACATGGACATTACCCGTCCGCGTTACGCCTTTGACAATTTCCGGTCCCAAAGATGTGGAGATTGCATGCTGGGCTGCGATGACGATCAATGTTGATCCGGTGCGTGCCTCCGCCTGTATCTCTTTGATCAGCATGTGTTGCTGATGTGCGTGCGCGCGGATTTTCTCGCTGTGTTTTTGAAGTGCCTCACTTGCCCTGTTCGGCTTCGATGAGCGATCAATCAATTCAATGCCCAACATAGCCTCCAAAGCCTGAACGCGCCTTGAAAACGCGGATTGCGAAATATTGCGCGCAGCAGCGGCTCCCACCACCGATCCGGCGTCAAGCAATGCTAAGATATCATCCAGCCAATCTGTGCGCATTGGCGCCTCACTCTAATCATGCAAGGATTGCATAAAGATGCCGACATCTTTGCATTTGTAAAGCCATCAATACTGATGCAAAACCTTGATCAAAGATTGAAATAGAGGGATTAGATCATGCATTTTTCGCGCTTTCCGCGTTTGACTTTCGCGCATCTTCCAACAGCCCTGGAACCCATGGACCGCTTGTCGAAAGAGATTGGCGGCCCCCGCATCTGGATCAAGCGCGATGATTGCACTGGTCTGTCGACAGGTGGCAACAAAACCCGCAAGCTCGAGTTTCTGATGGCCGAAGCTCAGGAGATGGGTGCCGATCTCGTCATGACGCAAGGAGCGACACAATCAAACCACGCCCGCCAGACGGCAGCCTTTGCAGCGCGGCTTGGAATGGATTGCCATATCCTTCTTGAAGACCGGACCGGCTCGAAGGATCCGAACTACAACGGAAACGGCAATGTGTTTCTCGATTTTCTCCACGGCGCCACGGCTGAGAAACGCCCCGGCGGCCTCGATATGAATGCCGAAATGGAAAAGGTAGCGGAAACGTTCCGGGCGAAAGGGCGAAAGGTCTATACAATCCCGGGTGGTGGATCCAACCCGACCGGCGCGCTCGGCTATGCCAATGCCGCGATGGAACTTGTTCAGCAGGCGAATGCAATCGGGCTTAAGATCGACCGCATCGTTCATGCGACCGGAAGCGCCGGAACCCAAGCCGGGCTCGTTGTCGGTTTGAAGGCGATCAACGCCAATATCCCGTTACTTGGCATTGGTGTCAGAGCACCAAAACCGAAGCAGGAAGAAAACGTCTTTAATCTTGCTGTTAAAACCGCCGAGAAGCTCGGTTGCTCTGGGGTCGTGAGCCGCGAGGATGTCGAGGCGAACACGGATTATGTCGGCGAAGGCTATGGCATTCCGACGAAAGAGTGCCTCGAAGCGATTGAGATGTTTGCCCGGTTTGAAGGGATCCTGCTTGACCCCGTCTATTCCGGGAAAGGTGCCGCCGGCCTGGTCGACTTGATCAGGAAAGGTGCCTTCGCAGACGATGAGAACATTGTCTTCCTGCATACAGGTGGCGCAGCTGCTCTCTTCGGTTACACGGATGCCTTCGGCTACGACAAACCAGTCCTGCAGGCGGCAGAATAGGTCAGGGCCAAATCATGAAACCGTTCGAAGGGTCATTCACCCAGCAGGAAGCCATCCCGGTCGAAGGGGTGGTGGCTGCAGTCGATGTGATGCGAAGCGGCAGGCTTCACCGGTACAACACAGTTGGTGACGAGCTTGGACCCGTTGCAGAACTGGAGCGCGCCTACGCGGCTTATCAGGGGTCTGACTACTGTCTTGCCTGTTCGTCCGGCGGCGCTGCCATGGCGATTTCATTGCGCGCGGCGGGTGTCACGCCAGGCGACAAGGTGCTCACCAATGCCTTTACCCTTGCACCCGTTCCAGGCGCGATTGCCGCTGTTGGTGCGGAAGCGGTTCTGGTCGAGATCACGGATGATCTCGTGGTCGATCTTAAGGACCTTGAGCGAAAGATCGCGTCCAGCGGGGCCGGTTTCTTTCTTCTCTCCAATATGCGCGGTCACCTCTGCAATATGGAAGCACTAAGCGGACTTTTGGAAGTGGCAGACATCAAGATGATCGAAGATTGCGCCCACACGATGGGGGCACGCTGGAACGGTCGTCTGAGTGGTGGATTTGGTCTTGCAGGCTGCTTTTCCACCCAGACCTACAAGCATCTGAATTCCGGTGAAGGCGGGCTCATTACGTCGAACGATGCTGAATTCATGGCACGTGCAATCATTCTCTCCGGCTCTTACATGCTCTATGAGCGCCACGGAGCGGGCCCTGCCCAAGAGGTTTTTTCCGAGATCCGTCTCGACACGCCGAATATGTCGGCGCGCATGGACAATGTCCGCGCCGCCATGCTTTTGCCTCAGCTCGAAAAACTTGAAGACAACATCAGACGATGGAATGAGCGCTATGACGCAATCGCCGCACGGCTCAGCCCCCTTCCCGGCGTTGTCCTGCCGGAACGGCCGGATGAGGAAAGCTATGTCGGCAGTTCAATCCAATTCCGCCTCCCCGACATCACGGCAACCGATGCCGGCGACTTCATGAAACGCCTCAAAACCCTTGGTGTCGAGGTGAAATGGTTCGGTGATAAAAACCCCGTCGCCTTTACCTCCAGCCACCACAGCTGGCGGTATGTGGCGCCGCAAAACCTTCCCGAGACAGACCGTATTCTATCGGGCCTCTTCGACATGCGCATTCCGCTGACGTTTTCGCTCGCCGATTGCGAGCACATCGCTGCGATCATCGCCCATGTGGTGGAGGACCGG
Organism: Pseudomonadota bacterium; assembly: GCA_039180865.1. Taxonomy (GTDB): domain Bacteria; phylum Pseudomonadota; class Alphaproteobacteria; order Rhizobiales; family JACESI01; genus JBCDCU01. The sequence continues at coordinate 10,189 of JBCDCZ010000036.1, forward strand.
TCTCTACGGGGGGCAGCGTGAGCCAAAGCATAAAGTCCATCGGCGTTCTGGGCGGTATGGGCCCGGAAGCAACCATTTTGTTCATGCAGAAGATCATGCAGGCCGTCCGGGCCAGCGACGACAAGGACCACATACCACTGATTGTGCATAACAACACGCAGGTACCCTCCCGGATCGATGCGCTCATTCACGGCACCGGCGAGGATCCCGGCCCATGCCTTGCGGGAATGGCTTCATCGCTTGAAGCGGCGGGCGCGAAGGCTCTAGCAATGCCCTGCAACACCGCACATCACTATGCGCCGGCGATTGAATCCGCAACCGATGTACCCTTCCTGAACATGGTCGAACTCGCCGCGGATAAAGCGCTCGACCTCAGCGGCAAACGGGGGCGAATCGGCGTGCTCGGATCGCCCGCACTCAATCTCGTGGGCGCATTCGACAAAGCCTTTGAAAACCGGGGGCTCACCGCGGTTACCGCCAGCGATCCCGACAGGCTTCTCAGCGTCATCCGTGACATCAAGAAGAATGGCGCAACATCAGAGGCACGCGCAGCACTCCAGGTCGCGGCAAACGATATGGTGGCGCGCGGCGCGGACGTTGCCATGATCTGTTGCACTGAATTTTCCCTCATCGCAGACGACCTCGTACTGGCAGTTCCGGTTTTCGACACGCTCGACGCGCTCGTCGATGCTTGCGTTTCCTTTTCATTGGGGACGACCAAAATCGCATCTGAGCGAGGGCTTCCAGACAAAGAACACGTTTCATGCTGACGCGCGATACGGAGTAACAGGTCATGACAATCACCTATCTCAAAAAGGCGGATCTCACTGCACACTCCGGACAGGACGACATCCGCGCGACGGTGCAGGGCATTCTCGATGAGATCGAACAGGGCGGTGACGACAAGGCCCGCGCCTATGCGAAAGAGTTCGACCACTGGGACGGCCCGACCCTTGTGACGGCAGAAGAGATCGCCGCAGCCGAAAAAGCGGTCCCGGCGAAGCTCAAAGACGATATCCGCTTCGCCCACGACAATATCCACCGTTTTGCTGAAGCCCAGAAGCAGACGATCGGCGAGTGCGAAATGGAAGTGCGTCCGGGCTTTTTTGCAGGTCAGAAACAGATCCCGGTCTCGGCGGCGGGCTGCTATGTGCCGGGTGGGCGGTACAGCCACGTCGCCTCCGCGATCATGACCATTACAACGGCCAAGGTTGCCGGCGTCGAGCATATCTCGGCGTGTTCGCCGCCAAAACCAGGTGTCGGGATCCCGCCCGCGATCCTCTTCACAATGGACCTTTGCGGCGCTGACAACATCCTCACCATGGGCGGCGTTCAGGGTGTTGCATCGATGGCTTTCGGGCTCTTTGGCCTGCCGAAGGCGGACATCCTGGTCGGCCCCGGCAATCAATTCGTCGCCGAAGCAAAGCGTATCCTCTTTGGCCGGGTTGGGATCGACATGTTCGCTGGTCCAACGGATTCAATGATCGCAGCTGACGCTACCGCCGATCCGTTCATGGTTGCGTGGGATCTCGTCGGTCAGGCGGAACACGGCTACAATTCGCCCGTCTGGCTTGTCACCGATAACCGGGCCCTTGCAGAAAAGGTCCTTGAACTGGTGCCGAACCTCATCAAGGAACTTCCAAAGATGAACGGTGATAATGCCGAAGCCGCCTGGCGCGACTACGGCGAAGTTATCCTGTGTGGCAATCGGGAAGAAATCGCCCAGACCTGCGACACTTATGGGCCGGAACATTTACAAGTTCAGGCCGCCGACCTCGATTGGTGGCTGGGTCGTCTCAGGTCTTATGGATCTCTCTTCCTTGGTGAGGAAACGACGGTCGCATTTGGCGACAAGGCCGCCGGACCCAATCACGTTCTGCCGACCTCCGGTGCAGCCCGCTATACGGGCGGCCTGTCGGTCCATAAGTACATGAAAACCGTGACATGGCAGCGGGCAACCCGCGATGGTGCGAAAGATGTCGCCCAGGCAACCGCGCGGATCTCAAGGCTCGAAGGCATGGAAGGCCATGCCCGCACAGCCGACATTCGTCTGGAAAAATTCTTTCCGGACGAGACCTTCGAGCTCTCAGCAGATCCCGACTAAGCGAGAATGCGAGCGTTCTCAGGATCATAGAGCACCGGATCGACCACGCTTGCCGGAACAGGCTCTCCAATAACCTCCACCGAAAGCGAGGTCCCGATCTCAGCGAAGCGAGGCTCGACAAATCCCATCGCAATGTTTCGGCCCGTGCGATATCCCCAACCCGCCGAAGTGACGGTTCCAATGTGTTTGCCGTCTGCCAGAATACTATCGCCACCCTGCGCCGACGCATGTTTACAATCGAGAACGAGGCTCACGAATGTCTGACGCGGCCCGGTCCTGTTCATCGCTTCCAGCGCGGCCTTTCCGATAAAGTCCGGCTTATCCAGTTTCACAAAACGCTTAAGGCCACTTTCCAGCGGATTGAACTCAGTAATGAGATCGGCCTTCCAATGGCGGTAGCCTTTTTCAAGACGCATCGATTCCACGGCAAGGGAGCCGAAAAGCCTCATACCGTGCGCCTCGCCTGCTTTGCGCAGAGCCAGATAGGCGGCATAGAGTTGGTTATTCGGGACATGGATCTCATAGGCAAGTTCGCCGGAAAAGCTCACCGACATCACAATTGCGGGCGCAATCCCGATGAAGGCGCGACGGACCGAGAGCCAGGGGAAGGCTTGCCTGGACCAATCACCACGCGAGACAGACGATAAAACCTCCCGCGCTTTCGGCCCCGCAATTATGAGAATGGTCCACTCGTTCGTGAGCGAATTGAGCGTTACTGAGCCGTCGTCCGGAAGATGGTTCGTGAGCCAGTCCAAATCGTGGAATTCGGAAGCTGCGGCCGAGCCGTACCAAACTGTATCTTCGTCAAAATTGGCCAGGGTCGCTTCGGCTTTGATGTTTCCATGATGGTTGAGGAGGTAGGCGAGTCCGACCTTGCCGATGCGTCGCGGGATGCGGCCGCAGGTCATCCGATCGAGCCAGTCGCGGGCGCCCGGCCCCTTGATTTCAAAGCGGTTGAAGCCATTCACCTCGGTAATGCCGACGGCGGTCTGAACGGCTTTCACCTCCTCACCGACAACATCGAATGTTTCATTAAACTGGAAACTGTGCGTTTCCGCAAAGTCTGGAGAGGGCTTGATATAGGCGACCCGCTCCCAGCCATTGACGACCCCGAATTCCGCATTTTCCGACGCCAGGATCGGCGTCAGCGGGGTTGTCTTGATGGGTCGGCCCGCTGGGCGGTGTTCGTGCGGAAAGTGAAAGCGGAATTCGTTCTGATAATCCTCGATAGCTTTGAGCGCGGTGAGCTCAACATTCGCATGGCCGGTAAACCGGCGCGGATCGATAACCCATGTATCAAAGCATGCTTCGCCATGAACGATCTGCTGGGCGAGAAGCCAGCCATGTCCGCCCCCTTCGCCAAGCCCTGCCCTCAGTCCGATAATGCAATACGCATTGCGTTTACCCGGGATCGGACCAACCAGCGGCGCACCGTCGATCGTATAGGTGATCGGGCCATTGACGACCGAATGGATCCCGACCTCCGTCAAAGCGGGCATTCGGGCAAAGACGCCCTCAAGCACATCGGTCACCCGGTCGAGATCGTCCGGGCAGAGCGCGTTGACGAAATCCGGATCAATGCCGTCCATGCCCCAGGGTCGACAATCCTGCTCGTAAAACCCGACAAGAAGCCCGTTCTTCTCCTGGCGGCTGTAGAAGTCACTCACCGGGCATCTTATCAGCGGCATCCGATGGCCTGCTTCCTCAATCGCCTTGATTGGTTCCGTCAGGAAATACTGGTGCTCCATCGAACTCACCGGATGGTGCACGCCCATCATCGCGCCGACTTCGTTCACGCGATAGCCGCCCGCATTGACGACGATCTCGCAGTCGATGTCGCCCTTTTCCGTATGAACGGTCCAGCTGTGGTCGGCGTGCTGTGTGAGGCCGATCACCGGATTATGGCGATAGACTTCGGCTCCCGCCTTGCGGGCACGACGGGCCAGCGCCTGGCATAATTGCGCCGGATCGATATCGCCGTCGAGCGGATCCCAGAGCCCACCCAGCAAATTTTCGGTCGAAATCAGAGGATGTCTTCGGGCGCATTCTTCCGCGTCGATGATCTCAAAATCGACACCCATACCTTTGGCGACGCTCACGAAGTGCCGATAGCCGTCCATCTGGCGTTCGGTATTGGCAAGCCTTATCCCGCCGTCGGCATGGTGATAGTTGATCGGATAGTCCGGATCGTCAGCAAGCTCCTTGTACAGTTTGATGGAATGGCTTTTCAGGCCCACCATTGTTTGGGTCATTCCGAAATTGGTGACTTGCGCCGCCGAATGCCAAGTCATCCCGGAAGTGAGCTCGTTACGCTCCACCAGAACAACATCGGTCCATCCCTCTTCGGTCAGGTGATACAGGGTCGAGCAACCGGCAATACCGCCACCGATGACGACCACACGTGTCTGTCTCTTCATCCTATCTCCCGCCCCATATCCATGAATTTACAAAGACAGCCAGCGGACGGATGCAAGGTCAATCCTGGACTTACCTGTTCAGAAAATAAGAACGCCTGTAGAGTGAAAATGCGAACGTTGCGAGGTGGCACGGAATGACGCCGGATGATCTAAACACGCATTGTGTTGGGCGACGCTGTCAAATGGCAGCAAGGCGCGTCTTACAATAGGAGTACGCGGTGACAATCACGCTTGCCGAGGACACAACAACAGCCGCCGGCCGCCTGACATTGCGCGGCATCAGGGTCTTTATCGCCTTGGAGGAGATTGGATCGATCGCCGGCACGGCAAGAAGTCTCGGCCTCAGCAAATCCAACGTTTCACAGCAGGTTTCAGCGCTTGAGACAAGTGTCGGAGCAAAGCTTTTTGACCGCACGCAAAAACCGATTTCCCTGACCCCGGCGGGACAGGTTCTAAGCGTCCATGCCCATCGCATCCTTGCCACAGTATCGGTCGCCGAAACCTCCCTTGCAGAACTCAGTCTCAGCAGTCTTCCCGTCCTCAACTTTGCGATCATCGATGATCTGGATGCATCGATCACGCCGGAGCTTGCGGCCTCGATGCAAGCGCAAATGCCGCGTTGCTTCATCAACACTTTCTCCGGACGTTCAGATCAGGTGAACGAACGCTTCCTTGCACGCGAAGCCGATATCGCAGTCACCGCAACACTTCCAGACAGCCTGCAATCATTCCAGGTTCAGCAACTCGCCCGCGAACAATTCGTTCTGGTGACGGCGAAAGACCTCTATCAGGCAGAGGAGGACTGGCGCGCCCAGTTATCAACCATGCCCTTTGTTCAATATGCGGACGCCATGCCGATGGGCCGACAGATCTCAACCCATCTGAAGCGTATCGGGTTCCAGGTTCCACGGCGCTTCTCATTTGAAGCGACCCGGTCGGTTCTCGCGACCGTGGCGAAAACCGGCGGCTGGACGCTCTCAACGCCGCTTGCCGTTCTCGACGCAGACAGATTTCACGATGCGATCGACATCTTTCCACTCCCGTTCGCCGGGCTTTCGCGACACATCTACATGGTCAATCGCAAGGATGAACTCGGCACGCTTCCCAATGCCCTCGCAAAAAAATTCCGTGTTCTTCTAAACGATGTGCAGCTTGATAAATTCGTGAAACTCGCGCCTTCGCAGACGAACGCGTTGACAATAGCGTCGGATGGCCCGTCTTCACCGGACTAGAGGGCCATCGGTAACATTTTCTCCTTTGAATAAGAAACTCCGCGTGGACGGCGCGCTCGGCCTCCCAGTCATCATGGCTGACTGGGTGGGTGGTAAAATCAATGGATTATAAAGCTCCCGGAAAGGATCCAATCCTTTGGCATACGGATCAGAGGCGCGTATACCCTGCCTATGAAAGACGGAAGCATGCCGCGCGATCTAGAACCGGGTGTCTATGGCACCTATCCGCTTCGTCAAACGAAGATCGAGGAACATCATTCTCTTCTGGAAGGTACGTCTGATAGTCGGCAATTCACTCAAACTCCATTTGTTCGAAAACACGGCCGGCATTGCGTGTCGCGAGCTGTTCGAATGTATCGAGATGTTCGAACGCGGATTGGTCGACATAGTAAGCGTCTTCAAGACCACCACCATTCTCAAGATGTGCGCCGATTTTTTCTCGAATATGGACGAGGTAGTCTTTCGTGTAGCGGCGGACCTGCGCCATGTTGGTCGGGTGGCCGTGCCCGGGGATAACGTAAACCGCGCCTAACGCTTCGAATGCATTGTCCCAAGTCTCTAACCACCCCGCCGTGTCGGTTTCATCGAAAATCGGTAAGAGCCGCTCGTGGAACGCCATGTCACCGGCAATGACGAGTTTTTCGTCCGGCAGCCAGACCGAAATGTCACCGGGGCTGTGGGCGGGACCAAGATTGAGCACCTCGATTTTAAACGTGCCCATCTCGATTACTTTTTTATCCGAGAAGGTCTCCGTTGGCTCCACAACGCTCGTGCCTCCGGCGCGCGCTTTCAATATGCGTTCGTGCTGGGCGAGGCTGTCATAGCCTTTTTCCGAAATCTCATGGACCGCATCTTCATGGGCAAGGATCGGGACACCCGCCTCTGCCCAATAGCTGTTACCGAGCATGGCATGGCCCTGCCCGTTCTCGTTGATCACAAGCCTGACGGGCTGATCTGTGATGATTTTGATTTCATCGTGGAGGGCTTTGGCGAGGTTGTAGGCGGCCCCACCGTTCACCACCACCACGCCATCGCCGGTGACGATGAAGGACAGATTGTTGTTGTGGCCATAATTTTCGTAAGTCGGCGGCGCCGTAGCGCCGATGGCGGACCAGACATTCGGGATCACTTCCACAGGCTTTGAATAAAGCGCAGACGCTGGATATTGGTCGGGGATGTCTTCACTGGCAAAGGCCGGTGTCAGGCCCGTGAGGAGTATAAGTGCGAGGCGAAAAAACACGTTGATCCTCCCTTCTGGCCCGATCGCGCGATCACATCCCCGCACAGCGCGCGGGGATGAGTTCGATTGAGAACGGAACAGCTTAGCTGAACATGTCGGACGTGATACCCGAATACCATCCTTCCGATTCCACATAGGTCGCTTTGCGAAGCGCACTGTCCTCGCCGGTCTGGGAGACGAATTTATCGACGACCTCGATCTTTTCCTCACCCGCCGTGTAATTCGCACCGACCTTAACGCCGTCATTGGTGCCAATGAGGCTCCAGCATGTGTTTGCGAAACGCGCCGGGAAGACCCGGGAGTCGGTGAGTTCGCCACGAATGGCGTTTGCCGCGACCTTTGCCTGACTGTTCGCTGAAAATCCGGATTTCGGCATGGCGCTTGCCACAGAGGCATCCCCCAAAACATGGATGTTGGGATCGGCTCTGGATGCCATGGTTGCCGGAACAATCGGAGCCCAGTCACCATCCGTCACGCCGGCATTGTGTGCGATCATACCAGCCTTTTGCGCTGGAACCACCGACGCAACATCGGCTTTAAAGGTGTCGAAATCGGTTTCGATCTCCATCGTGTCGGGATTGACGCTTTTGATCCCGCCGTGAATATCGGAGCCGATCCACTCAACCATGCCGGGATAGTGGTTTTCCCATCCTTCCTGGAAGAGACCCTGCTTGGAGAATTTCTCTTTCTGGTCAAGGACCAGAATTTTCGCCGTCGGATTCTTCTGTTTCAGAATGTGAGCGATCATGGAAACACGTTCATAAGGCCCGGGCGGGCAGCGGAACGGGTTGGGCGGCGCGACCATGATAAAGGTTCCTCCCTCCCGCATGGCTTCCACCTGGGCTTTGATGAGCTGAACCTGATTGCCGGATTTCCAACCATGGGGCATGGCATCCTGCGCATCCACCGAATAGCCGTTCAGGCTGTCAAATTTCATATCGATGCCAGGCGAAAGAACAAGCTTGTCATAACCAACCGCAGCACCCGAACCGAGTTTCACGGTTTTCGCAGCATTGTCGACACTAATCGCCCAGTCATGGACGACATTAATGCCGTGGTTTACCGCAAGGCCAGCGTAGGAATGACCGATTGAGGCGTAGTCACGGAAACCACCGAGATAAAGGTTCGAGAAGAAACACGTGTAGTATTGTTTGCTCGCTTCAATGAGCGTGACATCGATTGCGCCCTTACTGTCTTTTGCAAGGTAGCGCGCAGCCGTTGCGCCCCCGGCGCCCCCACCGATCACCACGACACGCGGTTTCGCATTGCCGAGACTGATCGCGGGCATGGCAAGTGTCGACGCGATCGCGCCAGAGCCCACCAGAAATCTTCGTCTGTTCAAATGTCTCATGTCCAATCCTCCTCCAGAACATGTTATGCCCAAAAACGGGCGCGGCTCATTCCTTCTCCAGTGAGCCAAAATATGCGGCGAGTGCCGCCATTTCTTCATCTCCAAGACGTTTTGTAAGCGTGCGCATCACAGGATTTGCACGCACCTCTTGCTTGTATTCATAAAGGGCGTGGATGAAGGTCTCTTTTGGCCAGCCGATGATTTCCGGAATGCCGTCATCGCCACCCGTTGCCTGGTGGCAGGTGGTACATTCGCCAGCGAGATACTGACCATATTCAACGTCACCGGTGAGACTCGATGCCGTTTGACCAAGCAGTGTTTTCTTTGTGCCCGCGAGGTCGGCCTTTTGAGAAATCTCGTTACCGTTGGCATCGAAATGATTGAGCCAGGCGATCAGATTGTGGCGGTCTTCATCGTCTTTGATCCCCGGAAAATTCATCCGGGTGCCTTTAATGTGGGCCTTTGGTTTTTTCAGAAACAAATCAAGATTGGCCGCGCTCCAAACCTCGCCGCCCTCTCGGGCCTTTATCATCCCCTTGGAATATCGGAACCCTTCAATCGCCCCGTAAGGTCGGTCTTTGAGGCCGTTCAAATGGGGTCCAAGTTTCTTTTTGATGTTGGGGCCGATTGCGTGGCAGGTGGAACAAAGCTTGAAGCTTTGCTTGGCCGCATCATTGTCGAATGCGAACGACGGAGTACTGAAAGGCACCAGCAGGAAGGCTGCAAGTATGACACCGCCTTTCAACCAGTCGCGTTTCACAGAATGCCCGTTGCGACTTACGCCCGCCATCTTAGTCAATGCCCCCTTCGCCTTCTCCTTCTGGGGTCACATCGAGGACACGCGCGCGCATGGTGATGACGGCCGGATCCGGTTTGCAATCCGTCATGCACGGCTCCGCCTCGTTCACATAATGCGGTTCGCTGTACCGGTCGTCGTCGATGAAGTTCCCCTCATTGGGGAGTGTGATTTCCGCAAAATTTTCATTCGAGAGCTCGAAGTCTTCGTCCTCGACAATGTCATTGAGATAAAGGAGATAGGCTGTAAGTGCGTAGACGTCGTCATCGGATAGCGAGCGTGCATTGCCAAAAGGCATGGCACGGCGGACATAGTCGTAAACCGTTGAAAGATAAGGCCAGTAAGACCCAACCGTCTTTTCCGGACGCTCTTCGGTGAGCGTCTCGAAACCGCCCGCGAGAACTGGCCAGCGGTCAATTCCTTCCCCAAAGTCGCCATGGCAGCTTGCGCAGTTCTCGGTGTAAATCGGCTCACCCAATGCAACGCTTCCTTTGCCGACGGGAAGGCCCACACCATCTGGACGAATGTCAATGTCCCAGGCGGCGACCTCTTCCTTCATGGCAACGCGTCCCAGGCGGAAACGACCAGCGGACCCCTTGCCTGGTTTTGTCACCGCCGCGGGCGCGCTCGATGCTGCAAGTGTTGTTTCGATAGCGTTTGAAGATTGTTGCGCCTCGCTCGCTTCTGTTTCCGTATCTGAGGCTTCAGAGAACGTTTTTAGATAAGCAATGACATTCGCCCGGTCGTCTTCTTTCCTCAAACCGGCAAAAACCATTTTGGTCTTCTTCACGACGGACTTTGGCTTCGTAAGAAAGGCATCAAGAGTTTCGTCATTCCAGACGAGACCGTCTTCACCGGCTTTGGTCATCGCCTTTGAATATTTGTAACCCTCCGCGGTTCCCGCGGCGCGTGCGAAACTGTCATTGAGGTGCGGTCCGACCTTGTGCTTCGCGCCATCACCGACGGCATGACAAGCCTTGCAGCGATTGAAGATTTTCTCTCCTTTAGCGACTTCGGCGGACGCGGCGGGGGTGCATGCGAAAACGGCGGTGCCGCAGAGCAGAAGGGCAGCTTTAAGAGACTTCAACATTTTCCGCACTCCCGTCCGTTTTGATGTGCCAGGTCTGGATCGAATTGTTGTGGTAGATGGAATTCCCGCCGCGTGCTGCGCGAAGCTCCTGCTTCGTGGGCTGGACGTGACCTGCCTCGTCGATCGCGCGCGACTGGACGAGGAGCTCGGATCCATCCCAGTCAAAATCGAAGTAAAACCGATGCAGCGACTTTGAGAAGGTCGGCCCTGAAAGACGTGCCGTCTTCCAGTTGCGACCGCCATCAAGGCTGACATCCACCCGCTTGATTTTGCCGAAACCGGACCAGGCTACGCCGGTCAGAACGGTTTGCCCCGGACCATGGCTAATCGGCGCTTGCGGGCTAGGATTGGTGATGACGGATTTGACGTCCATCTCCCAGGTGAAACGACGTGCTTTTCCGTCTTCCAGAAGGTCGGTGTATTTCGAGGTTTCCTCGCGGTGGTGCCAGGGCTTGTCGCCAACTTCGATGCGGCGGAGCCACTTCACCCACATATTGCCTTCCCATCCGGGAACGACGATACGCAGCGGATAACCCTGTTCCGGGCGCAGCGCCTCGCCGTTCATTTTGAAAGCGACCATGCAGTCGTCGAGCGCTTTTTCCATGGGTATGGAGCGCGTCATATGCGAAGCATCGGCACCCTCGGGCAGGATCCATGTGCCGGAAGGCTTAACGCCTGCTTCTTCCAAAATGTATTTGAGGGGCACCCCGGTATACATCACATTGTGGACCATGCCGTGGGTGTATTGGCAGCCGTTCAACTGGGCGCCCTTCCATTCCATTCCGGAATTGGCCGCGCATTCCAGGAAATAGACGTGGTTCTCGCGGGGGAAGCGCTTGATGTCATCGAGCGTGAAAACGAGTTCCTGATCCACCAGGCCATTGATCATCAAACGATGGGCTGCGGGGTCAACCTCGGCTATGCCCGCATGATGGCGTTCGAAGCAAAGACCGTTCGGCGTGATAATCCCGTCCAACTCGTGGAGAGGGGTAAAATTGACCGACGAGGTGGCATCCGCTGTGAGCCAGGGAACATCGCGGCGCACGACATTTTTCTCAAACTCCGAGGGCATGCCATAGGCGCGCGCATCGACTCCTTCACCAAGGTAGCGGTTCCAGTCCTGAATTTCGGTAATCGCCGGATCAGCAGGGCCACCCGCGCTCGCAACCCCGGCGGTTGCCACAGTCGCGCCCCCGGCAAGGCCGGCTTTCAGAAGCGCTCGTCTCGATGTTTCGACATTCAGCGTTTCATCGATTTTTTGCTTTGGCATCAGATACCTCCAATCCCCTTGGATCTTTTGTTCTCAGCTCATGCCGATCACTTTGACGCTTTCGTTCTTCGGCATGGCGATTGTTTGCTTGGATTTGATATGCGCTTCCATCAGGTCGTAGATTGCGGGGCCTTCAGTGCCTTCATTGACCGATGCCCAGCCAGCGACGACATAGGATCGTGAGGCCTCAATCGGCTCACCGGTTCTGAGCAGCGTCATGTCGGAGATACGGTTTCCGATATCCGCTTTCGGCGCACACGCGTAACCCATCCCCCCAACGCGGACCATATCGCCGCCTTGTTGGAAGAACGGGTCCTTGTTGAAGAGATTGTCGCAAACGTCTTCGAGGATGTCCTTGAGCTGCTGGCCAGTGAACTCCAGCCGGTAGACGTTCGGGTAGTTCATAGATGTCTGGCTGTAGAGATCATCGATTGTGATCTCCTGACCTGGCAGCAGCGTCGTGCCCCACCGGAATCCGGGCGAGAGGGAAATCTCTGCGTCGCGCTGTTCGATCAGACCTTCGCAGATGAGGTCATCCCAGGTGCCGTTGAAATTTCCGCGCCGGTAAAGGAGACCTTCCGTTTTGCCGATGACGCGGTTTAGTTCGCTCTCGTAAGGCGCACGGACCTCATTGATCTTTGCAGCCATTTCAGCATCGGGTTCGATCACATCGGCGAAAACCGGGATCAGGGTCGAAGAGTAATCGACGACCTTGCCGTTCTTCACTTCGAGATCGACGCGACCCAGAAATTTGCCGTGGGAACCCGATGAAAGGAGGAGCGTGTCTCCGATTTTGATGGCTTCCGGCACAGCATCGTGAGTGTGCCCGGTGAGGATTACATCAATGCCGCTCACAACGGTTGCCAGTTTCTGGTCCACGTCAAACCCGTCATGGGACAGGAGGACGACAACCTCAGCTCCGTCAGCACGCGCTGCGTCGACATTGGCCTGCAAGACTTCCGGGCGGATTCCGAAGGACCAATTCGGCATCATCCAGCGTGGATTGGCAATCGGCGTGTAGGGCATGGCCTGACCGATTACGGCCACTTTGACCCCGCCTTTTTCGAAGAATGCGGTGCTTTCAAAAACCGGCTCTTCCCACTCGTTGTCGACGATATTGGAAGCGAGGAACGGGTAGCCCATGTCGGCTACGATCTCTTCAACGCGGTCCGCACCAAAGGTAAACTCCCAATGGCCGACCATCGCATCCGGCTTCAAGAGCTTCATGCAATCGACCATGTCCTGCCCATTGGTCTCGAGCGAGGTGTAAGAACCCTGCCAGGTATCTCCTCCATCAAGAAACAGAACCTTGTCGTCACCGCGTTCCGCGCGGATCGCCTTAACAAGAGTTGCCGTTCGATCGAGCCCGCCGAGTTTCCCATATGTGCGGGCAAGATTCACGAAATCGAGCATGGTGTGGGCGTAAGCGAGGGGCGTGCCGGGTTTGACACCGAAATGGGAGAGGAAATCCCCGGCAACGAGATGTGGAGGGATCCCCTCATATGCGCCCACACCA
>JBCDCZ010000037.1:0-23195 GCA_039180865.1 Pseudomonadota bacterium
GCCCAATGGCGGGCACCACAAGCGACGCCGCTCTTGCACCCACAGCCGGACTCCTCCGACGGCCATGGGCGCAAGGGCGGCTTTTTCTTTGCGGCAATGGTCCGCGTCAACAAAGGAGTATCCAGGAATGTCACTCTGGAAATTACCCAAGAAAACCATATCGGCGGCACGTGCTGCTCTTGCCGGTGTAGCCATAATTGCCATGGCGGGCACCGTTGCTCCGGCTTATGCCGAGCTTCTCGATGTTGAAAAGGATGAACTGAAGTTCGGCTTCATCAAGCTCACGGATATGGCGCCGCTCGCTGTCGCTTATGAAAAGGGTTACTTTGAAGACGAAGGCCTTTTCGTGACGCTGGAGCCGCAGGCGAACTGGAAAGTTCTCCTCGACCGCGTCATCACTGGCGAACTTGACGGCGCCCATATGCTCGCCGGCCAGCCGCTTGCCGCAACGATCGGTTTTGGCACGAAAGCGCATATCGTGACGCCGTTCTCTATGGACCTCAATGGCAATGGCATCACCGTTTCCAACGAAATCTGGGAACTGATGAAGCCCAATGTGCCAAAGCGTGCGGACGGTAAGCCTGAGCATCCGATCAAGGCGGATGCTTTGAAGCCGGTCGTCGAGCAATTCAAGGCCGATGGCAAGCCCTTCAACATGGGTATGGTCTTCCCGGTCTCCACCCACAATTACGAGCTGCGCTACTGGTTGGCGTCGGGCGGCATTCATCCCGGCTTCTATTCGACAAACGACGTTTCCGGTCAGATACAGGCGGATGCACTCCTGTCTGTGACGCCGCCGCCGCAAATGCCGGCTACCCTCGAAGCGGGTACGATTTACGGCTACGCGGTGGGCGAGCCGTGGAACCAGCAGGCGGTCTTTAAAGGAATCGGCGTTCCGGTCATCACCGACTACGAAATGTGGAAGAACAATCCGGAAAAAGTCTTCGGCCTCACCAAAGAGTTCACCGAGAAGTACCCGAACACCACGCTTGCGCTCACCAAGGCACTGATCCGTGCGGCGCAATGGCTTGATGAGAACGACAACGCCAACCGTCCTGAAGCTGTGGAGATCCTGTCTCGCTCTGAATATGTCGGCGCTGACTATGAAGTCATCGCAAACTCAATGACCGGCACTTTCGAATACGAAAAGGGCGACAAGCGCGCTGTACCGGATTTCAATGTGTTCTACCGCTACTACGCGACCTATCCTTTCTATTCTGACGCCATCTGGTACCTCACCCAGATGCGCCGTTGGGGCCAGATTTCCGAGAAAAAGCCTGACAGCTGGTATGACGAAGTCGCGAAATCAGTCTATCGCCCGGACATCTACCTGAAAGCGGCGCGGATGCTCGTCGAAGAAGGTCTCGTGAAGGAAGAAGATTTCCCTTGGGACAGCGACGGCTACAAGGATCCGACGCCGGCGGCCGACATTATTGACGGTATTCCCTACGATGGACGCAAGCCGAACGCCTACATCGACAGCCTGAACATCGGCCTTAAGGGCGAACAGAAAGTCGAAGGCAGCGAGGTCGTCGGCGGCTAAGGCCCTGACCATGTGAGGCGGAGCGATAGAGCTCATGAGCTTCGCCTCACCCTCTTTCCCCTGAAAAATCAGCGCCCGAAAGCGCGACCGACGACAAAGGTATTCTTATGGCAAATGTTTCCGATACGAGCTCCGATCTGGCGCGGCCAAGACGCGAGAAACTGTTCTCCGCGATTAACAAGGCAAGCGGCTGGCTCGATGCTCTCGGGTTTTCATGGCTGACGCCTCTCATGAAAATGGCGGCTGGTGATAGTCCGCGCGAACAGCTTTCAGAGCTGAAACGTGTTCTGGTGATCCCGCTCATCGGTATTGTCGGTTTTCTGGTCGCGTGGGGTGTGCTTGCTCCGCAGGTTCAGACATCTCTTGGCGCTGTGCCCGGTCCGGTTCAGGTCTGGGAACAGGCAGGCGTTCTTTGGGAAGATCATGTGCGCCAACGCGAAAAGGCGGCCGCATTCTACGAGCGTCAAGACGTACGCAACCAGAAATTCATTGACGCGGGCAAACCTGAAAGGGTGAAGCATCGAACCTATACCGGGAAACCAACTTATATCGACCAGATCATCACATCGCTCTTTACGGTCGGTCTTGGCTTCTTGATCGCGACTTTGATCGCGGTGCCGCTCGGCATTGCATCCGGTCTGTCGCGATCCTTCAATGGGGCGATCAATCCGCTTATTCAGATTTTCAAACCGGTGTCGCCGCTCGCCTGGCTTCCGATCGTGACGATGATCGTCGCCGCGACCTACTCAACACCTTACGACTGGCTCCCAAAATCGCTGCTTATTTCAGCAATCACAGTGACGCTCTGTTCCATGTGGCCGACGCTGATCAACACAGCCCTTGGTGTGTCGTCGGTTGACAAAGACCTGATGAATGTCGGTCGTGTGCTCCAATTGCCGACATGGAAGACGATCACCAAGCTTGTCCTTCCGTCTTCGCTGCCGCTCATCTTTACCGGGCTTCGCCTGTCGCTGGGTGTGGGCTGGATGGTTCTGATCGCAGCGGAAATGCTCGCCCAGAACCCGGGTCTTGGAAAATTCGTCTGGGACGAATTCCAGAACGGATCGTCAAGCTCGCTTGCGAAAATCATGGTGGCGGTTCTCACCATCGGGATCATCGGCTTCCTGCTTGACCGGCTGATGTATGCCCTGCAGCGCGCTTTCACCTTCTCAGCAAACCGGTAGGGGCGATCCATGAGTTTTCTCGAAATCTCTAATGTCTCCAAGCATTACGGCACCGGTGCTGACCGGACCGATGTTCTGAGCGACATCAACCTCAAGGTTGAAGAGGGCGAGTTCATCGCAATTGTGGGATTTTCCGGTTCAGGTAAAACCACATTGATCTCGCTGCTCGCCGGTTTGATTGAACCGGACGCAGGCGGCCTCATTTTCAAAAACAAGGAAATTGATGGCCCGAGCGCGGAACGCGGTATTGTCTTTCAGTCCTATTCGCTGATGCCCTGGCTCAGCGTGACGGGGAATGTCGAACTCGCAGTCTCCGAGGTTTTCCGCAAGAAACCGAGGGCGGAGCGTCGCGCCATCGTCGAAAAATACATCGATATGGTCGGCCTCTCCCATGCGGCGGACCGTAAACCTGCCGAGCTATCCGGCGGTATGCGCCAGCGTGTGGCCGTTGCCCGCGCGCTTGCCATGCAGCCGGAGCTCCTTCTGCTTGATGAACCATTGTCGGCGCTTGATGCGCTGACACGGGCGAAACTGCAGGACGAATTCGCGGCAATCTCCGAGCAGGAGAAAAAAACCATCATCCTCATCACCAATGATGTGGATGAGGCGATCCTGCTCGCGGACCGGATCATTCCATTAACGCCCGGGCCATGCGCAACGCTTGGTCCGGAATTTAAGGTCGACCTTCCACGCCCCCGTGACCGTGGGGCTATGAATTCCTCCGATGAGTTTATTACGCTGCGCGGAGCCATCACCTCTTATCTGATGGAAGTCGGATCGGAGCGCGGCGCTGAAGCGGAGCGCGAAATTCAGTTGCCGAATGTGACGCCGTTCTTCCGGGATGAGAAACTGCCTTCTGCTTACGAAGATGCGGCTAAGTCAGAATCTCTGAGCGATGATCGCTACCTTGAGTTCTCGCAGCTCACAAAGGTCTACCCGACACCGAAAGGACCGCTGACGGTCATTGAGGACATCGATCTCAAAATGCCGAAGGGTGAATTCATTACCCTGATCGGCCATTCGGGATGCGGGAAGTCAACAGCGCTTTCGATGGTTGCCGGCCTCAATCCGATCACTAAAGGTTCGATCATTCTTGACGGCAAACATGTGACGTCCGCTGGACCGGACCGGGCTGTTGTCTTCCAGGCACCGAGCCTTCTTCCATGGCTTACCGCCTACGAGAACGTCGCGCTTGGGGTCGATGAAGTCTATCCGAAGGCCTCAAGGGCGGAACGCCGCGATGTCTGCGAATATTACCTCTCGAAAGTCGGTCTTGGCGACGCGATGGGTAAAGCGGCTGCCGAACTCTCGAACGGGATGAAGCAACGGGTCGGGATTGCGCGCGCCTTCGCGCTCTCGCCAAAGCTTCTCCTTCTCGATGAGCCGTTCGGAATGCTCGACTCGCTGACACGTTGGGAGTTGCAGGATGTCCTCATGGATGTCTGGAAGCGCACCAAGGTGACGGCGATCTGCGTCACCCATGATGTCGACGAAGCCATTCTCCTCGCCGACCGCGTCGTGATGATGTCGAACGGACCGAACGCCAAGATCGGCAACATTATGGAAGTCGATCTTCCGCGTCCGCGCTCACGCCGCGAACTGATCAACCACCCTGATTACTACGCCTATCGCGAGGAGCTTCTTGACTTCCTCGAGGCCTATGAGGGCGGCGCTGATCCGAGCGAAGAGCAGTTGAAATCGATTGAGGCGAAACGGGCGGCACGGATTGCGCGGCAGCGCGCCTCTGCTCGTGAAGCTGCGGAGTGAAAAGATGAGTGAACGAAAGAAACTTGTTGTCATCGGAAACGGTATGGCGCCGGGACGGATGCTTGAAGATCTTTTCGAAAAGGCCCCCGATGCCTATGACGTCACGATTTTCAATGCAGAACCAAGGGTCAATTACAACCGACTGATGCTCTCTCCGGTTCTGTCTGGTGAAAAGCGCTACCAGGACATCATCACCCACGATGATGACTGGTATGCGGCAAACGGTGTGACCCTCCACAAAGCTGCGAAGATTTCGGAAATCGACCGCGTTGCGAAAACGGTGACGTCTGAGACGGGTGTCACCGCATCCTACGACAAACTGGTTGTCGCGACGGGTTCGAACCCGGTCATCGTTCCGCTACCCGGCCATGATCTCGATGGGGTTCTGACCTACCGCGATCTTGATGATGTCGAACGGATGATCGAGGTCTCCAAAGGCGAGGGGCGGGCGGTTGTCATCGGTGGCGGTCTCCTCGGCCTCGAGGCTGCGGCGGGCCTTAAGGCTCAGGGGATGGATGTCGTCGTCCTTCACTTGATGCCGACCCTGATGGAGCGTCAGCTCGATCAGGCCGCCGGCTACCTCCTTCAAAAAGCCTTTGAGGATCTCGGAATCAAGGTGATCACCAAGGCAAACACCCATGAAATCCTCGGCTCAGATGGCAAGGTGACAGGGGTTCGACTTGACGATGGCACAGGCATCCTCTGCGAAATGGTTGTTATGGCGGTCGGGATCCGCCCGAACCTTGCGCTTGCAAAAGACGCCGGACTCGCCACCAATCGCGGCATTCTCGTCGACGATGACATGAAGACCGACGATCCGGACATCTATGCTCTGGGTGAGTGTGTTGAACACCGTGGACAATGTTACGGCCTTGTCGCTCCGCTCTATGAAATGGCGTCGGTTCTCGCTGAAAATCTTGTTGGCGGTGAAGCGACTTACGAAGGATCGGTGACGGCCACCAAGCTCAAGGTTACAGGCATCGACCTTTATTCGGCAGGCGATTTTGCCGATGGTCCGGATCGCGAGGAAATCGTTCTGCGCGATGCGTCCGGCGGGATCTACAAACGCCTGGTGCTGAAGGATGACCGCATCATCGGTGCGGTTCTATACGGCGAAACAGCGGACGGGCCCTGGTTCTTTGACCTTCTTAAGAAGGGAACCGATGTCAGCGAAATGCGCGATACGCTGATCTTCGGTCAGGCCTATCAGGGAGGGTCCCCCCTGGACCCTATGGCGGCCGTTGCAGCCTTACCAGATGATGCGGAAATCTGTGGCTGTAACGGCGTTTGCAAAGGAAAGATCGTCTCTACGATCAAGGACAAAGATCTGACCGCGCTCGATGATGTGCGCGCTCACACCAAGGCATCCGCATCCTGTGGAACCTGCACCGGCCTTGTCGAACAATTGATGGCGTTGACCCTCGGCGACCGCTTCAATCCGAATGCGGTTGCCGCAATGTGCCCGTGCACGGATCTCGGCCATGGAGATGTTCGTCGTCTCATCAAGGCGAAAGGCTTGAAGACAATTCCCGCCGTTATGCAGGAACTGGAGTGGAAGACGTCCTGCGGCTGCGCGAAATGCCGCCCGGCGCTTAACTACTATCTCGTCTGCGACTGGCCTGATGAATACGCCGATGATTACCAGTCACGGTTCATCAATGAGCGCGTTCACGCCAACATCCAGAAGGACGGCACCTATTCCGTCGTTCCGCGCATGTGGGGCGGGATGACATCATCCAAGGAATTGCGCGCTATTGCCGACGTGGTCGACAAGTTCGATATCCCGGCTGTCAAGGTAACCGGCGGTCAGCGGATCGACATGCTCGGGATCAAGAAGGAAGACCTTCCGGCTGTCTGGGCTGATCTTGGCGAAGCGGGATTTGTCTCCGGCCAGGCTTACGCCAAGGGTCTTAGAACGGTGAAGACCTGTGTCGGCACGGACTGGTGCCGGTTTGGAACGCAGGATTCCACCGGGCTCGGTATCAAGCTTGAGAAATTCATGTGGGGGTCCTGGACACCGGCAAAGCTCAAAATGGCGGTCTCCGGTTGTCCGCGCAATTGTGCTGAAGCGACCTGCAAGGATATCGGCGTTGTCTGCGTTGATTCCGGCTATGAGATTCATTTTGCCGGAGCCGCCGGTCTCGACATCAAGGGCACCGAGGTGCTCGGCCATGTCCAGACTGAAGAAGAGGTCATGGAGCATGTCGTCGCCCTTGCCCAGATGTACCGTGAACAGGGCTTTTATCTTGAGCGGATTTACAAATGGGCACGGCGGATCGGCGTCGCGGAAATTCAGGCCCAGATCATGGACGATGTCGAGAAGCGCAAAGCCTATTTCGAGCGCTTCGTCTTCAGCCAGAAATTCGCTCAGGTCGATCCGTGGTCGGAACGTGTCTCCGGCAAGGACAAGCACGAATTCAAACCGATGGCGACACTCAATCTGGAGGCAGCGGAATGAATGCACTGACAACAAATTGGGTTGCCATTGGCGCTTTGACCGACATTCCCGTCCGGGGTGCGCGGTGCGTCAAGGTCGGCGAAACGACAGTCGCCGTTTTCCGAACCGCAGAAAATGAAGTCTACGCGATTGAGGATAAGTGCCCCCACAGGAACGGCCCCCTGAGCCAGGGGATCGTGCACGACGGGTGCGTAACCTGCCCGCTCCACAATTGGGTGATTTCGCTGAAAACCGGAGAGGCGCAAGGAGCCGATCAGGGAAAGACATCGACGTTCCCGGTCAAATGCGATGGCGACACGATCCTTCTTGATATTGGTGCGGTCCGGTGAAAGCGGCGGGACCGGTCAAGACGACATGTCCTTATTGCGGGGTGGGATGCGGTGTCATCGCAACCCCGCAGCAGGATGGTTCCGTTGCGATTGAAGGAGATCCAGAGCATCCGGCGAATTATGGGCGCCTCTGTTCCAAGGGATCCGCGCTCGGTGAGACCCTCAGTCTTGAAGACCGGCTCCTCTATCCGGAGATTGCGGGCGATCGGGTGTCCTGGGATCATGCGCTCGGTTGTGTCGCGGAAAAATTCTCGGTCGCCATTCGGGACCATGGCCCAAACAGCGTGGCGTTTTACGTCTCCGGCCAGATCCTGACGGAAGATTATTACGTCGCCAACAAGCTCATGAAGGGTTTTGTAGGATCGGCCAACATTGACACGAATTCCAGGCTCTGCATGGCGTCATCCGTTGCAGGGCATCGGAAGGCCTTCGGCACCGATACGGTTCCTGGTTGCTACGAAGACCTCGAACAAGCCGATCTTGTTGTCCTGGTCGGGTCCAATCTCGCCTGGTGCCATCCGGTCATCTATCAGCGTATCGCGGCCGCCAAAGAAGCGCGGCGGCACATGAAGGTCGTTTTGATTGATCCGCGCCGGACGATGACGGCAAAGCTTGCCAATCATCATCTTGCGATCAAGCCGGATGGTGACGCGGCGCTCTTCTGCGGCTTGTTGGACCATCTCAGCGAAACCGGAAAGCTCGACGGCGACTACATCAACACGCATTCGACAGGTTTTGAGGCCGCCCTCGAAGCGGCCCGTGCGCTGACGCGCCAGGATGTCCTTGACCAGACTGGTCTTGCAGACACCGAACTCGAAACATTCTTTGATCTTTTCGCGAACACTGAGAAAGTCGTCACGGTCTATAGCCAGGGCGTCAATCAGTCCGCCTGCGGCACCGACAAGGTGAGCGCGATCATCAATTGCCATCTTGCGACGGGTCGGATCGGTAAGCCTGGCATGGGTCCGTTTTCCATCACCGGTCAGCCGAATGCTATGGGTGGACGCGAGGTTGGTGGGCTTGCCAACATGCTCGCTGCCCACATGAATATCGAAGATGCCGGGCATCGCGCGCTTGTTCAGGACTTCTGGGGATCGCCGACAATCGCGGAAAAGCAGGGCCTGAAAGCGGTCGACCTCTTTGATGCTGTCGGTGACGGGCGCATTAAGGCCTTGTGGATCATGGCGACCAATCCGGTCGATTCTCTGCCCGATGCGGATAGAGTTGAAGAGGCAATCAAAGCCTGCCCGTTTGTCGTTGTGTCCGATGTCGCACAAGACACGGATACGATCCGCCATGCCGACGTCAAGCTCCCCGCTTTGGCCTGGGGTGAAAAGGATGGAACCGTTACGAATTCGGAGCGGCGCATTTCCCGCCAGCGCGCTTTCCTGAATGGTCCCGGCGAAACGCGGGCCGATTGGTGGCATCTCGCCGAAGTTGCAAAACGGATGGGCTTTACCGAAGGCTTTGACTACCGGGACGGTGCGGCAATCTTCCGGGAGTTTGCGGCCCTTTCAAAGTACCGAAACGACGACACCCGCGATTTTGATATTGGTGCATTGAGTGCAATCGACAGGCAAACCTACGACGGGCTTGAGCCATTCCAGTGGCCGCGCCCTGAAGGTCGCCCAGCCGTCGAAACCCGCTTCTTCGCAAATGGCAAATTCTATACGCCGGACCGCAAATCGCGCTTTGTCACTGTCGAGCCGTCATCTCGGGAAGTCGTGAACGACGACTATCCGTTTGTTCTGAATACGGGCCGGATCCGGGATCAGTGGCACACGATGACGCGGACGGCGAAAACAGCCCGGCTCTCCGCTCACCTCGCAGAACCATTTTGTGAAATTCACCCGTCTGACGCCCTGCGTCTCGGTCTTCGCGATGCGGATCTTGTCCGCGTCTCCAACGGCCAGGGCGCGATTGCTGTTCGTGCGCTTGTAACCGATAGTCAGAAGCCTGGTCATCTGTTCGTCCCGATGCACTGGACCGACCAATATGCGTCTGAGGCTCGGGTGGATATCCTCGTGGAGCCTAAGACCGATCCGTTTTCCGGGCAGCCAGCCTCCAAGAACGTCGCGGTGCAAGTGGAGCGGTTTGCACCAGCCCAACATGGGTTTATCGTCTCGCGCGAACGTCCCGTTTTCGGCACGCAAGCCTATTGGGCCCTGGCACGATGTGGTTCCGGCTGGCGGGCGGAATTTGCACTGTCCGACCTCACTGATGATGTCACCGCGCTTGGACAGCAATTGGTTGACGGGACGGGCGGCTTTGAACCGGAAGTCTATAGCGATCGGAAACGCGGAGAAATGCGGGCGGCATGGTTTGATGGCGAGGAACTCGTAGCTGCCCTCTTCCTCTCCCCCGAACCTGTTGCTGTGTCCCGCTCCTTATTGAGCGATCTTCTTGGAATGCCCCATCGCGATGCCAAGGACAGGGCTCGGGTGATTGCAGGGCGTGCCGACCGCGCTATACCGGACAAAGGCGCGATCGTTTGTTCGTGTTTCAACGTCGGCGTCAATGAGATTTCGGCTATCGCTGCGGGTGGCTTCTGCACTGTGGAAACGATTGGCGAAAAGCTTAACGCTGGGACCAATTGCGGATCATGCCGCAGTGAAATCAGGGCGATCCTTGATCGCCATTATCCGATTGCTGCTGAATAAGAACGGTAATGAAAGGGGCAGGCGTCGAAACCTCCTTGGATTGAAATCCCAATCGTTTTCTGGACCTTTCAGGAAATGCCCTAAGTCGTCCTGAATGGACCGGACACTTGTTTTCATTCTGGGCGACCAGCTCTCCCAAACGCTCTCATCATTGAAGGCCGCCGATCGCGCTACCGCGCGCATTCTCATGGTCGAAGTGATGGAGGAGGCGACCTATGTCGCCCATCACAAGAAGAAGATCGCGTTCCTGTTTTCAGCGATGCGCCATTTTGCTGCTGAATTGGAGTCGGACGGCTGGACAGTCGACTATGTCCGCCTTGACGATCCTCAAAACACCGGCTCGTTTTCGAGTGAGCTCGGCCGCGCTATCGAGCGGCATGGACCGTCGCGCGTCCTCGTCACCGAGCCGAGTGAATGGCGGGTGCTTGAGGCCGTTCGCAGCTTTGAAGATGATTTCGGTGTTCCGGTGGAAATCCTCGACGACACAAGCTTCATTGCGACACATGGCGAATTCGAGGACTGGGCAGACGGGCGCAAGCAGCTGCGCATGGAGTATTTCTATCGCAATATGCGCCGGAAAACCGGACTTTTGATGAGCGGCGAGGAACCGGAAGGCGGCAAGTGGAATTTCGATGCCGAGAACCGCAAGCCCGCAAGCGGCGATCTCTTCATGCCGGAAGTGTACCGGACTGAGCCCGACGAGATCACGCGCGAAGTTCTGGACCTTGTCGCCGCGCGCTTTCCAGATCACTTTGGAGATCTCGAGCCGTTCTGGTTTGCGGTTACCGCAAACGATGCGGAAAAAGCGCTCGACCTTTTTCTGGACGTCGCATTGGCGCGGTTCGGCGACTATCAGGATGCTATGTTGACCGGCGAGCCCTTTCTCTATCATTCGCTCCTTTCGCTCTACATCAATGCCGGGCTCCTCGACCCGCTTCATGTCTGTCGCAGGGTCGAAACCGCCTATTATACAGGCGATGCACCCCTTAATGCGGTGGAGGGTTTCATCCGCCAGATCATCGGATGGCGCGAATATGTCCGCGGGATCTATTGGCTCAAAATGCCGGGTTACGTCTCGGAAAATTTCTTCGAGAATACTAGATCGCTTCCCTCATTCTATTGGACTGCAGAGACGGATATGGCGTGTCTCCGGGCTGCGATTGGTCAAACGAAAACGGAAGCCTACGCGCACCATATCCAGCGTCTTATGGTGACCGGCAATTTCGCGCTCCTCGCCGGGATTGATCCGCACGAAGTCCATGAATGGTATCTCGCGGTTTATGCTGATGCTTATGAATGGGTCGAACTCCCAAACACACTCGGCATGAGCCAGTTCGCCGATGGTGGTTTGCTTGGATCGAAGCCGTATGCCGCAAGTGGCAATTACATCAACAAGATGTCCGATTATTGCGGCAATTGCGCTTATGATGTGAAGAAGAAAACCGGCGAGGCCGCGTGCCCGTTCAATGCGCTTTACTGGGATTTCCTTGTCCGCAATGAGGAGAAGCTCAAAGGCAATCACCGGTTGGGTCAGGTCTACCGGACCTGGCACAAGATGGACGACGACAAGAAAGCGGAATACCGGGCGAGCGCCGCCGGTTTTCTGGCTGATCTCAGCTAGCGCAATCAGCCAAGGCCGAGCGTCCTGACTAGGTCTGGAATCTTCTTTTTGAGCTTAAAGAAACCACGGGTGGCATGCGGCCAGTTCATGACGTCGTAGTCGCGCATGACGGTCAGGAGCGTGATGCCCGCTTCCTTAAGAAGCGGTTTGGCTTCCTCGAGTTTAGTGCACACTGGGCCTTGCGGAGCATAGGCCGAAACGAGCGTCGTCACATCAAGGTTGCGGGCAAAATCGGCAAGCACTGGCCCCCAGCCTTCACGGGCGTCGGCTATTCGCGCCTGATCGCCCTGAGTGTCGAGATTGAAGTGGGTTTCGCAACGCCTCACCGCATCTTCGAGTGCGTCAGCCGAAAAACTCTCGGCAAGCGCGCCGGTTTCGAAAGGCGACCGTGCATCGCTTGCTGTGAGACTGAGAACGCCTTTTGGTGCGCCTGGTAGAGGGAGCGTTTCCGAGCTGCAATCTTCCTCCGTGACAATCAGTCCGTATGACAGATCGTCAGGTAGATCGGCGCGGGATTGAATGGGAACCTGCGGGTATTCCACGTCTTCAAAAAGCGGTAGCGCGTCGCCAACGAGACCGACCGGTGAAAACCGGCCATCTGTATAGGTCTCAATATTCGATTTGCGCGCGAGATAGTGCTTACCCTTTGTGTGAAGTCCGGCGACCCAGCGCCATGAAAGCGTGTTTGATGCCGGATCACCATCGAGAAGATGGCGGTAGAAGAAGTCGGCACCGAGCTGCCACGGCAGGCGCAGCGTAAAGATCCAGATACTCGCAAACCACATGCGCGCATGATTGTGGAGATAGCCGGTCTCTATGAGTTCGCTTGCCCAGGCGTCGAAACAATCAATCCCGGTCTTGCCGTCAATTGCGGTCTCGTAACGGCTCCTGAGATCAGCGCTGTGATCGAGATCTTCGATAAGGCGCTGTACATCGGCGCGATAGGATTGCCAGATCCCTGGGCGTTGTTCCAGGAATCCTTTGAAATAGGCCCGCCAGAACACTTCCTGGATGAACTTTTCTGCCGATGACAACGAGTGCCGGACGAGCGTTTCGCGCACGACGTCTTCTTCAAGAAGAAGCCGATGACGAATGTAGGGTGAAAGACAGGAAATGTTCGAGCGGTTTTCAGGCCCAAAATCATAGTTCCGCCGGGATGCATAGGCACGGCCAGCACGCGGGAGAAAAGCCTTTAACCGTTCGCGAGCGTTTGTTTGATTGCCGCTCCAGGATACAGAATCGCGGGTGTTTTCAAGGAAGCTCAGTTGCGTCATTTCGAGCGCCTGCCTTTCGACTCGTTGCGGCAGCGGTCAGAACAGAAACGGACGTCGTCCCAGACCTTCTCCCATTTCTTCCGCCACGAAAAAGGCCGACCGCATTGCGCGCAAATCTTGGTGGGAAGATCACCTTTCTTTCTCATCTTCACTGGGTGTCCTCCGGCTCAAGGCCAAGGTCCAGTTGTTTCGGCGGGTTCTTTTTGGACGATGACTTGTTTCGCCCGCGCATGGGAACACCACTTTTCCGGCTGGCATGTTTGTTTTGAATGGCGTTTGCCTGATCGCGAAATGCGCCGCCTGAGCGTACCGACCAGATTTTCTGTCGGGCTTCCTTGGCTGCGGCGAGATGATCGATGATCGGAAACGGATAGCCTTTGCCGAGAACGGACCCGGCATTGTCCGCCTTCCACGGTTCGTGGACGTAACGGTCGTCAATGTCTTTGAGTTCCGGCACCCAACGGCGCACGAAGAGCGCATCGGGATCCTGATCGTGTCCTTGTTTTACCGGATTGTAGATCCGGATTGTGTTGATGCCCGTTGTGCCTGATTGCATCTGAACCTGCGGCCAGTGGATGCCGGGCTCGTAGTCGGTAAACTGACGCGCAAGATGTTCGCCGGGTTTCCGCCAGTCGAGCCACAAATGATAGCTCGCAACCGCCATTACCATGGCCCGCATCCGAAAGTTGAGCCAGCCAGTCGCGTTGAGATAGCGCATGCACGCATCAACGAAGGGAAGACCTGTTTCGCCGGCCATCCATGCCGCGAGCTTCGCTTCATCGGGCTCACCTGACCTGAGGCCGTCATAGGAAGGATGCAGGTTCCGGAATTCAAGGCGCGGTTCATCCTCTAGTTTTTGAATGAAATGGCAGTGCCAGTGGAGGCGTCCTGAAAACGAGGTGAGCGATCCGCGCCAGCCGCCGGTGCTGCCGCGCGGTTGGGCTTTTAGCTCCCTTTGCCGGTTCCACGTGATCTGGGCAGCTTCGCGCATGGAGAGGCAGCCCCATGCCAGATAGGGGGAGATGCGAGAGCAGGAAGCAGCACCCGCCAGCGGGTTCGACATCTCCTTGCGATAATGTTCGCCGCGCTCATGGAGAAAGGTATGGAGCCGCTCGATTGCGTGTTCGCGTCCACCGCGTTGCCGTGCCGAACAGGGATCGATTGTAAGGCCGAGATCATTTGCAGAGGGGATAGCGCCCGGTTCAAGACCGGATAGGGGTGTAAGGGGAGGCGGCCGGGTTACCGGCTCAGCCATGTAAGCATCCCAGGCCTTCGCCCATCCGTTTCGGGATTTCAGGCGCCGTTGCGTCCCGTTCTGCTGGATCTCATGCCAGGCGATGCTGCGGTCCCGGCACCATGCTTTGACCTTCTTGTCACGTTCGAATGTCCAGAGATTGCCGGTCTCTTCATGGGACCAGAGCGCTTTGATGCCCATCGTTTCGCGGATGTTGTCAAAGGTTGAGAGGGCGTCACCGCGACGGACAATCAGCGCTTGCCCGCATTGGTGGAGCCGATCTCGCAAGTCTTTCAAAGCTTCTTCGACGAAGGCCCAGTGCCGCGCTGACAGATCCGGTTGCTGCCAAAGTTCATCCTCCACGATGAAGAGCGGCAAAACGGGGGCATCCTCGCTGGCGCGGGCAAGGACCCGATGGTCCTCAACGCGAAGATCTCGCTTGAACCAGACGAGATTGACCGGGCCGGTTGTCTGTGCCGAAGCTTTTGCCATGACGGCTTATCTAGCTTGTGCGCAGTGATTTTGAAGGTCTCGCAATGATGGCGAGGAAAGCCTGCGCGCAAATGACATAGGCAGGGAGTTGCCCCCATTGCCTGCCGCCATTACCCTTCACGATCCAATACTTCCGCAAACGAAGGTGACATCGCGTTGCGGAAGTGTGCTCATCATTGAACGGCGGGGGAATGAGACGCGATGAAAACCGATTATCTCCATGACGAGATGGTGCAATGGCGCCAGGATTTTCACGCTTACCCCGAGCTCGGATTTCAGGAAGAGCGGACATCCAGCCGTGTTGCTCAACTCCTCACAGACTTTGGCCTTGAGGTCCATCGAGATGTTGGCGGAACCGGAGTTGTTGGCATTCTTCAGAAAGGTAATGCCACACGGTCGATTGGCCTCAGGGCTGATATGGACGCACTTCCGATCCACGAAGCGAATGATCTCTCCTACAGGTCCAATAATGATGGCGTGATGCACGCCTGCGGCCATGATGGACACACGACCATGCTCCTGGGCGCTGCGCGTTATCTCGCTGAACGCGGCACGTTCCAGGGCCGGGCCGTTTTCATTTTCCAGCCGAACGAAGAACATGGCCTTGGCGCCGCGAGGATGATCGAGGATGGGCTTTTTGAGCGGTTCGATGTCGACGATGTCTATGGCATGCATAATATTCCGGGCATGCCTGTCGGTCACTTCGCCACGCGCTCCGGTCCGATGACGGCGTCAGAAAGTCTGTTTGAGATCGCCATCGAAGGCCGTGGTGGCCACGCCGCGATGCCGCATATGGGTGTTGATGCAATTCTCGTCGGCTCCGCGATCGTGACTGCGCTTCAGGCAATCGTCGCGCGCAAATTGGATCCGGCCGAAAGCGGTGTCGTGTCGGTGACGGAATTCATAACCGACGGCAAGCGCAACGTTCTTCCGGGCAACGCGACCCTAAAAGGCGATGCGCGGGCTCTGACGCCAGCGACGAACCGTCTGATCGAAAACCAAATACGGGAGATCAGTGAAAGCGTGGCTCTTGCCCATGGTGCGAAGGCATCAGTTACCTACGAGACGATCTTTCCGCCGACAATCAATGCGCCCGAGGCGAGCATCCGCGCGGTGACAGCGGCGGAGATGGTTTTCGGTCGAGAAAACGTCGATGGCGACTGCCCCCCGAAACTCTTTTCAGAAGACTTTGCTCATCTCGCCAATGCGAAGCCCGGCGCCTTCGTCCTGATGGGTAATGGCACCGAGGGGTGTCACGCCCGACCGCTTCATTCAGCCGACTATGACTTCAACGATGAAGCGCTGGTGCCAGGTGCTTCCTTCTGGGCGGCTTTGGTCGAACAGGAATTGTCCGGGAAGGAAGCGTGATGTTTGAAAAGCGCATGGCGGCCTTTTCCGAAAGCCTGGACGAGGCAGAAATCGATCTTGCCGTTATAACCGATGACGACGCCGTCTATTACCTCTGCGGATATTACGGCTATCTCCACATGGACTTTGGCAGGCCGACGGTTCTGATTGTGCGTCGGGATGGCAAGAGCCTCCTGATCACACCCGAAATGGAAGTGGAAATGGCCGAACAGTTGGCATCGGTTGATCGGATTTCCGTTTGGAATGATGGGGCGGGCGCAGAATGGCGAGCGGATATCCCCGAAGCGCTCAACGGCGCGGACCGGATCGGAATCGAACCGGATGCAATGCCGCCGTTAGTTCGCGGGTTTATCGAAAGCGTCGTTGAACCGGACACGCTCACCGATGTTACGCCCATTCTCTCGAAAATGCGGATGGTCAAGGCGCCGGAAGAATTGCAGCTTGCCCGCCATGCGGGTGCTGTTGCGATGGCAATGCTGGAAGCGGGACGTGCCGCGATCGGTGATGGTGTTGCGGAGTACGAGGTGGCGCTCGCGGCGGCTGCGGGCGGGACCCGAAAGGCGGCTGAGCTCTTGAGCGACCACTACGACGACCGTCAAATGTCGCCGAACACCCACTTCTTGCAGATCATGGCGTCGGGGCCCGAGATCACCAAAGCCCATCACCGCGCCTCGACACGCATCATGCGGAGTGGCGAGCCGGTATTCTTGTGTTTTTGCGGCATGACCAACTTCCATCGTTTCAAGCTTGGCTTCGATCGGACATTCTTCATCGGTGATGTGAAGGATAAACGTATGGCTCAAATGTATGAGGCTGCTGTTGCCAGTCAGAAAGCGGCCTTAGGTGTTCTTGGCCCAGGCGTTGCAGCTGAAGATGTCCATGCGGCTTATGCCGAGGTCATCCAGGAGGCGGGATATGATTATCCCTTTCGGTGCGGACGTGCGACGGGGTACAGTTTTCTGGAACGCCCCCAGCTCGTAGCAGGCGACACAACAATCCTTGAGCCTGGTATGGTGTTCGCGGTCGATGGATGTGTCAACGAACCCGGTTTTTTCCGGGCTCAGGTGGGTGACAGTTTCATCATTACTGAGGATGGGTACGAGCAGATAACCCACCATCCGAAAACCTTGTCGGAGATGATCGTCTGATCGTCCGGTTGATCATGATCTACGATCGAAACAGAGCTCACTTAGCACTCTTGTTCAGGACGTAGAGATAGGCGGCAACGGAACCTGTTTCGGTCGAAACGTCCACTTGAACCCGCCGATATCCGTCTCCTTCGAAGGCATCAAGCCGGTCCCAATGATCCGGCAGATCGTCCGATTGAAAGAGATGCACCTCGATCGCGTCTCCTTCTGCGTCGAGATTGAGACCTGGATAGCCGTGTTCGGCACCCCAGCCAGCTTCCTCAAGATGGCCGTAAACAAAACCGCTCAACCATTGCCCGGCAAGATCCGCCAATTGGTGATGGTTGACCCGCCCTGGCGCAAGCGTTCCGTAGGTTGCAAGGCGGTATTGCGGATCATCTGCGGTCTTGGACATGGCTGGCTCATGGTTCGAAGATCGTCAACAGTGAGCTCTGACGCGATGGATTTGCCTCGTCAATGGACCGGAGCTCATCGGACTGTCATTTGCGGCCCGGGAGCATTCAGCCGCATCTAAGACGTTGACGGGTCCAACACTGCCTCACCTGCATAGGTGCTTTGACCGAAAAGCAGGCGAATTGCTCATTTCTGCGGCATCTCACCGTTCGAATTGGTTAATAACACCTTAAACAAGCCCATATTCCTGCTGGCACAGAAACTGCATCCTGACGCATCGTACGAAATTTCACGCATGGCGGAATGCCGCTGGGGGCGACGCCGTGCGATGATTCGTGAATGCAGGGAGAAAACAAGAAAATGAGTTCAAATCCGTTCAAACCGAGCCGCCGCGACATTCTGAAGTCGAGCGCCAACGTTCTTGCAGCCGGTGCGCTGATGTCTGTCTTGCCGGATCTGGCGAACGCTAATGGGAACGTCACGGTTGGTTTCATCTATGTCGGACCGCGCCAGGACTTCGGTTGGAATCAGGCCCATTGGGATGCCGCGAAAAAAGTAGCGGCGATTGATGGCATCAAAGTCGTCGAACAGGAAAATGTGCCGGAGACGGCGGAAGTTGAAAAGGTCATGGAAAGCATGATCGAGCTCGATGGCGCGAAGGTAATTTTCGGAACCTCCTTCGGCTATTGGAAGCACATTCTCAAAATGGCCGAGAAATATCCGGATGTGCTTTTCACCCATATCGGCGCGATCTGGAAAGAAGGCGATCCGAAGAACGTCATCGGTTATCGCGGATATACCGAAGAGCCGCATTACCTCTGCGGTATGGCGGCAGCACGCATGTCGAAAACGGGCAAGCTCGGCTTCATCGGGTCAAAACCGCTCTACTTCATCTACAACAACTGCAACGCTTTCGTGCTCGGTGCCAAATCGGTCAATCCGGACATCACCTGCAACGTGGTGATTACCGGCGAATGGAATAATCCGGTCAAGGAAGCAGAGACGACGAACAGCCTGATTGACCAGGGATGCGATGTTATCGTTGCCAATGTCGACAGCCCGAAAGTGTCGATCGAAACCTGTGAACGGCGCGGCGTGTTTTCTTGCGGTTACCATTCTGACCTGTCTTCCCTCGCACCGAAGGGCTTCCTCACGGGCGCGGAATGGAACTGGGCGTCTGGCGTTGAATTCGTGAAAGCCTTTACCGAAGGCAAGCCTTATCCGAATTTGAAGCGCGGTGGCTTCCGTGAAGACATGGTGACCCTAAGCCCGTTCGGTGAAGCTGTTCCGGAAGACGTCCGCAAGGAGGTTCTCGCGGCCAAGCAGGGCTTCATTGACGACACACTTCAGATCTACACGGGTCCGCTCAATGACAATGAAGGCAATGTCATCCTGAAAGAGGGTGAGGTGAAAGCGAACACCGACGTGCCGTTCAAGCTCGGCGTCAAATTCTGGGTCGATGGCATAATCGGCTAGGGAATGCCGGACTAAACAATGCTGCGTGCATCGTTCTACGAACTTCTGGAGGCGGTGGTCCTGACGACCGCCGCCTTCGCAATGACGCTGATCCTCTTCGGCGCATTCGTCGCCTATTTCGGCCATAACCCGCTTGACGTTTATTATGTTCTCTATCTCGGTTCGTTTGCGCGTTCGATATCGATTGAAAACACACTAACGCAGGCCGCACCCCTCATGCTGACCGCTTTGTGCACGGCCATTCCGGCCCGAGCGGGCCTCCTCGTCATTGGCGGCGAGGGCGCTCTCGTGGTCGGCGGCATCGCCACGGTCCTTGTCGGTGTTCATCTCGCAGGCTTCCCGTTCGCGCTCGGCATCCTGATCATGATGCTTGCAGGAGCCCTTGCGGGCGGTCTCTGGATCGGGGCGGCTGGCGCGCTTCGCCAATATCGTGGCGTCAACGAGACCATATCGACACTGCTCCTCAACTACATCGCGATCGCCATTTTGAACCACCTCATCTCCGGGCCGATACGCGATTACGATCAGGTTCTCAGAACCGCGAGCTGGAGCATTCCGGAAACGCTGATGGTTGGCGTATTACCCGGTTTCGACGTCCATTGGGGCCTTGTCGTGGGCATTGTGCTGTGCCTCCTCCTCTACGTCTCGATGCGCCAGACCACATTCGGTTTCGGCGTCGATATTCTTGGCGGTAATGAGCGCGCCGCGCAGCTTGCCGGTCTTCCGATCAACCGCATGGTACTGATCTGTTGCTTCATCGGCGGCGCTGCGGCAGGGCTTGCAGGCACGATGGAAGTTGTCGCTGTGCACGGTTTTGCAAGCGACTCCCTCGTTGTCGGCTTCGGATATGCGGGGATCCTGATCGCGTTTCTCGCCCGTCACAATCCGATGGCGATCATTCTCGTTGCCATTCTTCTCGGTGGGATCTCGGCAAGCGGCGGGCTCTTGCAGCGCCGCTTCGATTTGCCGGACGCGACGACCGCAGTCCTTCAGGGGATCCTTTTCATGATGGTGCTTGCCTCAAACACGGCCTATGGCCGCCTCCACTTCTTACGTCCGAAAGGGATCTGACAGGATGGCAGATGCAGGTGATCTCGGCTGGTGGGGCGTTGCAATCGCGGTTGCAGGCGGCGCGATCCGCGTCTCAACTCCTTACCTTTTCGTGAGCCTTGGCGAGACGCTCACGGAGAAGAGCGGGCGGGTCAATCTTGGTCTTGAGGGTATCCTCGTGATGGGCGCAATGACCGGTTATGCGATCGCCGTCATTACGGGCGAACCCTGGCTTGGCGTTCTTGCCGCTGGGTGTGCAGGTGCCGGCCTTGCCCTCATCCACGCGCTCATCTGCAATCTCCCGCGTGTGAACGATATTGCGGTCGGCATTTCGCTTTTCATTTTCGGAACCGGCCTTGCTTTCTTTTTGGGAAAGGCCTTCATCAATCCGAGTGCACCGCGTCTTCCCCATCTTGAACTCGGCTGGTGGAGTTCGTCGCCGCAAATCCAGGTCGCTCTTCAGATCAATGTTCTCTTCCTGGTCGGCGTAGCGCTTGCCTTCTTCCTCGCATGGGCACTTAAAAACACCCGGTGGGGTCTGATCCTGCGGACAGTCGGCGACAGTACGGAGGCCGCAAACGCGCTCGGCTACAATGTCAATCTTGTACGCACCCTTGGCACGGTCGCGGGAGGCTTCTTGTCCGGTGTTGGCGGCTCTTTCCTGTCGCTTTACTTTCCGGGAACCTGGAATGAGGGCCTTTCAAGCGGTCAGGGTTTGATGGCAATCGCCCTCGTGATTTTTGCGCGCTGGAACCCGCTTTATTGCTTCTACGTGTCGCTTCTATTCGGCGGCGCGACGGCCCTCGGCCCGGCGTTGCAGACGGTTGGGATCACCTCAAACTACTACCTCTATGGCGCCGCTCCTTACTTCCTGACGCTGGCGCTTCTCATTTATTCCTCATCAAAGAAGACAAGCCTTGAAGGCGCACCCGGAGAGGTTTCGATCAATCGATGAGTTCTGCGCCCCCGAAAATCGAAATTGTCGGAATGACCAAGCGCTTCGGGCGGCTAACGGCGCTCGACACTGTGTCTCTGCGTTTTGAACCCGGTTGTTTCCATGCGCTTCTTGGTGAGAACGGAGCGGGAAAGAGTACGCTTGTCAAATGTCTGATCGGCACCTACCGCGCCGACCAGGGCAGCGTTCTGATCGACGACAAGGAACAGGAGATCGCAAGCCCGCGAGATGCCAAGAAGTTCGGCCTCGGCATGGTCTACCAGCACTTCACCCTTGTTCCGAGCATGAGCGTTGCTGAAAATCTGATCCTTGCCGATCAGCCGGTCCCGGCCATTGTGCCCTGGCGCGAAACACTCGATCGGCTTGATGCGTTTATGGCTGATATGCCGTTCCGCCTTGAGCTTGATAAACCGATCTCAAGTCTTGCCGCGGGTGAAAAACAGAAGCTCGAAATCCTGAAACAGCTCTATATCGGCAGCCGGTTCCTGATCCTCGATGAGCCGACAAGTGTGCTGACGCCCGATGAGGCGGATCAGATCCTCGGTCATATGCGCACATTGTCCGATGCCGGTGATATCTCAATTGTCCTGATCACCCATAAGCTGCGCGAGGTCGAAGCCTATGCCCGGGAGGTCTCGGTCTTACGGGGAGGGGAATTCGCAGGCGGTGGAACTATTAACACGGTAACGCGTGGAGATATGGTCCGGATGATGATCGGGCGCGAGAGCGTGTCTCCACCAGCCGCGCGAGAAAAGGGCGGCAATCATGCTGTCGGTCTTGAAATCAAAGATCTAAAAGTCCTTGATGACAACGGCCTCGGTGCGGTGAACGGTGTCGATCTTGCCGTTCGCAAAGGTGAAATCCTTGGCGTCGCTGGCGTTTCCGGCAATGGCCAAACCGAGCTTCTCGAAACCCTCGCCGGTCAACGCGATGCTGAGGACGGCACGATCCTGATCGAAGATAAACCCTACAATCGTACACGGCGCGAAATGCGCGATTACAAAGTCCACATTCTTCCGGAGGCGCCGCTGCAAAATGGCTGTGTGCGTGAATTGTCGGTCGCTGCCAATCTCGCAATCCGCAATTTCGATGAGGACAAGAACACGCTCGCCGGCATCTTCGTGAACCGCTCGCGGCTTGCGAAACAAGCGGTCTCTCTCATCGATCGCTTTCGCATCAAGACCCAAAGCCCGCAATCGCGGATTGAAACCCTGTCGGGCGGTAATGTTCAGCGCACGGTTCTCGCCCGTGAACTCGCCGAGGGTGTGGAAGTTCTGATTGTCCAGAACCCCTGTTTCGGGCTCGATCTTGACGCGGTTTCCGAGACGCGCAACCGGATCATGAAGGCGCGCAATGAGGGGGCGGCGGTCCTTCTGATCAGCGAGGATCTTGACGAGATCCTGGAACTCTCAGACCGCATCGCCGTGATGTTCGAAGGTGAGATCACGCACAACACGACGCGCGACGATGCAGACATCCATATACTCGGTCATTTCATGGCGAGCCATGAGTGAAACCAAGTTGGTTCCCTTCCTCGTACAGCGGGTGTTTCACGAAAATCCGCTGATGAAACAGCATTAAGCGGTGTTTTTTAGCACTTTGCAGTGTGCCTTCTTGCGCTAAGCCTTTCCCAAAAGACGAATTCGGTTCAGAATTCGGTGAGTATTGGGAAGGAAACACCACCATGGGTGATAACAGCATCAACAATCAGGTCCGGATTCAGGTCCAGACCGATGTGGGTCTGAATGTCCAGGGCGCCGATGTCAGCCCGATGTCCGCGCAGGTTGGAAGCGCCGATAACGCGCCCAACGTCCAAAACAACAACAATCAAAGCTGGGGTGCCAGCATCAAAGAAGGCATATCGAATTTCTTCAGCCGAATGAGCGTCAAGTTCGATACCAAAATGGCGGAGATATCTGACAAGTTGGAAGCCAAAGGTGACAGCTTCAAGCAGACCAAACTCGGCAGCATTGGATTCAAGCTCTCGCACATACGCTCATCAGCTGACGAAAAGCGTGAAGCAAGGCGCGAGCGCAAGGAAGTGTTCCAGCAGCGTGAAAATGCCCGTCTTGATCGGGCCGACAAACGCGAAGTTGGCGGATTGCCTAAAACCAGCTTGAAATCAAGAACCGGCGGTATCCAGCAATTGTTCAAACCGGACGCGTCGCCGAAGTCTAGAGCCCATGTTAGCGTCAAGCTTGGTCAATTTCTGAGCGACATAAAGGCGGAAGTTCAGGAGAGCA
>JBCDCZ010000038.1:0-23172 GCA_039180865.1 Pseudomonadota bacterium
GACCATGTCGAGCGATTCATTTTTTCTCAAATACGGACCCTGGGCGTTGGTAACGGGCGCGTCGGATGGAATAGGCAGGGCCATAGCCGGAAAGCTTGCAGAAAGAGGGCTGAACCTCTTGCTGGTCGGGCGGCGAATTGAAAGGCTTTCGGCGCTTTCAGACGAACTTGCAAGAGAGAGTGGAATAGAGGTCATTCCTATCTCTGCCGATCTTGGTTCAATGGCCGGAATAGATCTTGTGCTTGAACGAGTGAGTTCACTGGAAATCGGGCTCTATGTTGCGAGCGCAGGGTTTGGTACTGCGGGAGAATTCGCGGACAACCCTGCCGGTGAGGAACTCAATATGATTGACGTTAATTGTCGGGCCCTTGCAGCTCTTGCCCATACGCTTGCCGGAGGCATGCGCGAACGAAAGCGCGGCGGTATGATCTTCATGAGCTCGATCGTCGCGTTTCAAGGCGTTGCGAATTCAGCAAACTATGCGGCGACGAAAGCCTATGTCCAGAGCTTCGCTGAAGGTCTTGCAGGTGAGCTTTCACCCTACAACATCGACATTCTCGCAAGCGCGCCTGGGCCGGTCGCAACCGGGTTTTCAACCCGGGCGGATATGCAGATGAACGGTGCGGCAAGTCCAGACAT
Source organism: Pseudomonadota bacterium (assembly GCA_039180865.1). Taxonomy (GTDB): domain Bacteria; phylum Pseudomonadota; class Alphaproteobacteria; order Rhizobiales; family JACESI01; genus JBCDCU01. The sequence continues at coordinate 640 of JBCDCZ010000038.1, forward strand.
TGTAGCAGCAGCAACGCTGGCCGCGCTTGGGCGGCGTGGAACGACACGACCGGGTTTCCAGTCGAAAATGTTGGGATATGGCCTTGGCATCTTGCCGAGATCGATGCGGACCTCGATACTCACCGGTGTGATGAGCGGGATGATTAAACACCGAAATGCCACTGAAAAAAGCTGACAATCTGAAGACTGCTCTTGTGGATGAAGCCTTTGCGGTGATTGAGGAAAAAGGGGTGGAGCAGTTAAGCTTTCGCGAAATAGCCCGCCGCCTTGGCGTGTCCCATCAGGCCCCGTACAAACATTTCCCTTCCCGAGATCACATCTTGGCAGCCGTCGTTGCGCTTTGTTTTGAGAGTTTCTCTGAACATCTGAATGCCAGGCCGCGAGGAAACACGCCAGCTGACGATTTGCGCAATATGGGCCTCGCTTATCTTGATTTCGCCAAAGAGCATCCTTTGAAATACCGGCTGATGTTCAATACGCCACTGCCGCCTCTTAAGGAGCACGGCGAGATGCTGGCACAATCCCAATATGCGTTCTCGCTCTTGCGGGACAGATTGTTATCAATGGATCTAAGTGACCCGGGCGGCACGCCGCGTGACCCTGAGAAGCATGATGCGATTTTCATCTGGTCCGCGCTTCATGGTCTTGCCAGTCTGATGCAATCCGACGCAATGGAAATCGTGGGACTGAGCGAAGAGGAGAGGGCGATTGGAACTGAAAGGCTTTTTCGCCGTCTGAGCTTGGCCCTCGATCCGTAGTGAAGGTGTTGGCAGTTCCCACCTTCTTCTGCAATTTTTCTCCCCAATCAATGAAACACGCCGAATGCCCAGCCTGAGAGCATGGAGCCAATCGCGGCCAATGCGAGGTAGAGAAAGAACGGTTTCAGTTTCAGGACAGGGAAGATCGCCATTGCGCCCCAGACGCTGACGACGCCGCCTGAGACGAGGAACGCCATGGCTGCCCCGGTCGACATTCCATGGTCCAAAAGTGCTCGGGTGAGCGGGAGCGCGGCATAACCGTCGATATAGGCGGGCCCGCCAACGAAAACGGCAATCGGCACGGCAAACGCACTCTCCTGGCCGACATAGGCTGCAACGGCATTCGGTTCCAACCAGGCGTTGAGCAGATATTCGGCGGCAAAAGCGGGTGTAAGGACGAGAAGGATAAGCCGCGTGATCGACCAGCTCTCGCGGTAGAACCGGGCGCGCCGTGCGGGTTCACGCCAGATTAGCGGATCGAAGCCTTTCACTCCGCCGCAGGTGCCGCAACCGCCAAGGGATCCGACAATTCCGTTCGATCTGAGCGGCGACAGAGTCCAACTGTGTCTCGCGAAGAGCGCCGTCATACCTCCGCCGAAAAGACCGAGGCCGATGGCAGCGAGCGCCTTTCCGATCGCAAATTCCCAACCAAGCGTCGCAACTGTCGCGGATAACATGGCCGGACCTGTAATCGGCGATGCGAGCCAGAATGCCATGACAGGGGCGAGGGGAACTCCGGCGGCAAGTAATCCCGCCATCAACGGTAGAACTGTGACGCCACAGACCGGGAGAAGCGCCCCGACAAGCGTTGCAGCACAGACCGTCTGAAGCGTTCTTCCGTGAAAGACACCCGCAACGTGATCGCTCGCACCGCTCGCTGTGATCCAAGAAGCGAGAAGGATCCCGGGAATGACGAGCGGCGTGACATGCACCATGCCGATCAACACAAAACGCGCGGTCTCGAGCGCAAAGGAAGGATAAAGCGCCACGAGGACGACAAAGACAAACGCGATCAGAAGAGAAAATGGTTTCTTCAAAGACCTCGTGCGTTCGATGCTTTCCGAGACAGCCATGTCTTGTCCCTCTTTAATCTGACCTCAATCCATTATGGCGCCTCGACAGATATTTGAGAAACGCGTAGTTTTGAAATCAGCCATTGGAAAAATAAATGATATGACACATCTCTCCAGCGACCTCTTGCGCACCTTTCTTGCGATAGCCGAAACCGGAAGCGTCACCGCAGGCGCCGAGCGGATCGGGCGGTCGCAATCGGCGACGAGCCTTCAGATTAGGCAATTGGAAGAGATCGTCGGGAAGCCGGTCTTCGCAAGACATGGACGCGGAGTAACATTGACGCCTGCCGGAGAAACGCTGCGGCCGGTCGCGCGCGACGTGGTGCGCTCTCTCGATGCGGCCTTGACCGATTTGCGCGGCGGGGGCCTTAAGGGGCGGCTCCGGATTGGCATGGCGGACGATGAAAGCCGCTCCGAGCTTGCAGGCATCGTGGCGGACTTCTCAGCCCACCACCCGGATGTGGAACTGGAAGTTCATTGTGCGCTCGGTGCGGGCTTTGCCGAGACCTTGAAAACCGGCGCGCTTGATCTTGCCATCTTCGAAGTGCCAGAGCCTGAGAAGGGTGATCTTATCCTGCGCGAAGATCATCTGGTCTGGATGGCAAGCGACACGCTTGATACGGCGCAGGAGGTTCTGCCGATTGCGGTATTTGACCGCGATTGCTGGTGGCGTGATCTGGCACTCCAAAGCCTCGAGGAGGCCAGTCAAAAATACAGGATCGTCTTTTCCAGCGAGAGTTCGGTCGGGGTGAAGGCGGCTGTCGAAGCCGGGATTGCCGCCGGTCTCTTGAGCGCTTCGGAAGAGGGGGGAAGCATCAAGCGTCTTTCCAGCATTCCCAAACGCCACCGGACCGTTCTTGTCCTGCGCCGGGGTACCGGCGCGGAAGGAGCCGCGTTGGAGGCGATGGCTGATGCTGTGGCGCGGGCGTTTCCCGGTTGACGGATCCTCGCAAACCCGGCCTCTCACAAAATCGCTGGAACGGAATGGCATCCGTATTGATCCATATCATGGTGCCTATCCCCACCGGATCTAAGGTGTTTCACTTATCAAGCCGCTTCAGCCTTTTTGATACCGGTTGAAGCTCAGCGGAAGCACGGGGAGGTACCATGTTTGCTCTAAGAATATTCGCGGTCGGGACTGTCCTGACACTCATGTTCGTCACATCGGCTTTTGCGGATTGCGCAACGGATGCCGAGGTGAAGGCGTTCGTTAAAGGCTATCTGGCAGGCGAGCCAACCAAGGCGCTTTCGGTCGACGGCACAATGGAAGACGCCATCTGCACCCAGGAAAAACTCACAAAAAATCTAGCCAAAGAAATGGGCCCGGTGATCGGCTATAAGGCCGGTCTGACAAGCAAAGCGGCACAGGATCGTTTCGGCGCAAAGGAACCCGTTCGCGGCGTCCTTTACCGTGACATGATGCTCGAGGATGGTGCGGAGGTGCCGGTTAAATTCGGAGCCCGGCCGGTTTTTGAAGCCGACCTCATTCTGGTTGTTGGTAGTGATGACATCAACAAAGCGACTAATGTTGAAGAGGCAATCGCCCATATCTCGGCAGTTCATCCGTTCATTGAATTGCCCGATATCTCTTACGCCAAGGGAGAACCGATCAACGCGGTAACGCTGACGGCAAATGGCGTTGCAGCCAAAATGGGCGTGATGGGCGCAGCGGTCCCTGTCGAAGACGGGACAGCGATGGCGAAAGCGCTGTCTTCAATGACTGTGACAGTGACAGCGTCCGACGGAGAAGTCCTTGCCGAAACAACGGGATCTGCGGTTCTTGGAAATCCCGTAAAAGCGGCATTATGGCTGATGTCGAAAGGCGTTGAGTTCAAGAAAGGCGATCTCATCAGCGTTGGATCAATCGGGCCGCTGATGCCGCCTGCAAAAGCCAAAGGCAAGGCGACGGCGCGTTACGCTGGGTTGCCGGGCGACCCGACAGTGAGCGTCGTCTTCAAGTGAGGGCCGCTAACGACCTAAAGATCACACGGCGTCGAGGATGGCGGCTCAAAGCCGCCATCTTCCGCATCCGGACCAATACATTCGAAAAGGACGCCCATCGCCGATGGTAATGTCGCCAACAAGAAAGACACCTCGTCCAGACAGGTTTTCAATGACCGGGCATGGAGGAAACGGAGATGGTGTTCACCGGGGCGGATCTCATCGATCTTGAAAAATATCCAATCCACCGGAAGGGCGCAGCGCGAGACGCTGTCGTCGCGAGCGCCCGGAAGGATCTGGCGCACGATGGCTGCGCGGTCCTCAAGGGTTTTCTGACGCCGGAAGGCGTTGCCGCGCTTACAAAAGAAGCTGACGACGTATCCGACAAGGCGCACAAATCCTTCAGTAGAACGAATGCCTATTTCACTCAGGACGAAGACAGCCTGCCGAGCGACGATCCGCGCCGGCAGTTCTTCGACCGGTCGAATGCCTTTATACCTGCGGACAATTTCCAGACCGATGGCCCGTTGCGCGCAATCCATGATTTCGATGGTTTTGACGCCTTCATCCAGGATTGCCTCCAGGAGGAAAACTTCTACCGCTATGCCGATCCTTTGGCGGATGTCATCGTGAACATGGCGTCGGAAGGAAACGGATTTCCCTGGCATTTCGATACCAACAATTTCACCGTGACGATTGCAATTCAGAACGCGGAACAGGGCGGTGCGTTCGAATATGCCGCCAGGATAAGGGAAGGCGATGAAAACTTTGCGGAAGTGAAACGCGTTCTGGACCAAACATCAGAAAGGGTCACCGTGCTTGAATTGGAGCCGGGAGATCTGCAACTCTTTAAGGGGCGTTATTCGCTCCATCGCGTCGCACCGCTCTACGGTAAGCGGCCGCGCTATGTGGCAATTTTCTCTTATGTGGAAGAGCCTGACATGGTCGGGAGCATTGAGCGCACCGAACAGCTTTACGGCCGGACCCTGCCTATCCACCATGAACGCGCGGGGATGCGTTCAGACCTCTACATCGATTAAGCAAGGGCTTTTTTGGGGGCGAGCCCAATCGCCTCGAAAGCAAAGCGGCCTCGGCGTCGTCAAAGTTTCACGCCCGTCTGTTGCACTCAAGAACATCAATGGCGTAGATAAAATGACGCCTTGAGGAATGGGTCATCAGGACCTTCCGCAGGCACGTGTCGGGGAGGGACGCAGCGTAATGAAGAAAGCAATTAAACCGTTGGAGGCTGCCGAAAGCATTCCTGACGGCGCGGTGATCCATATCGGCGGCTTTATGGGGGTCGGAACACCCAACAGGATGATCGATGCGCTTGTCACCCTTGGTACGAAAAATCTGACCGTAGTCGCGAACGATACGTGCCGTCCTGATGAAGGGATCGGCAAACTGATCTCAGCAGGCTTGGTAGCGAAAGCGATCGTCTCGCATATAGGTCTTAACCCCGAAACGCAGCAGAAGATGATTTCCGGGGAAATGGAGGTCGAACTTGTTCCCCAGGGGACATTGGTCGAGCGCATCCGTGCAGCAGGTTTTGGCCTCGGCGGTGTGTTAACGGCCACCGGAATCGGGACACCCGTTGAAGAAGGCAAGGAGATTGTCGAAGTCGACGGCAAAGCCTTTCTCCTGGAAAAGCCGATCCGGGCGGATTTCGCGCTGATCGCAGCCCGCCAGGCGGACTATGCAGGCAACCTCGAATATTCGCTGACGGCGCACAATTTCAATCCGATCATGGCAATGGCGGCGGACACGGTCATTGCCGAGCCGAGTATGATCGTACAGCTCGGCATGATCTCACCGGATGCCGTGAAGACGCCTGGTGTCCTTATCGACCATCTTATCGAAAGGGCAGCGTAATGGATGTTAAGGCACTGATTGCCCGGCGTGTCGCGAAGGAGGTGCTGCCGGGAACACTCGTCAATCTCGGCATCGGTTTGCCAAGTCTTGTCGCGAACCATTTACCGCCCGGGGTGAATGTGTTTTTCCAGGCCGAGAACGGTGTAATCGGTCTTGGCGCACGACCGCCTGAAGGCATGGAGGATCCGGACCTGACGGATGCCGGTGGCGGATTCGTGACGGCCGTGCCCGGTGCTGCGTCGATTGACAGTGCGATGAGTTTCGGCCTGATCCGTGGCGGGCATCTCGATATGACGGTGCTCGGCGGGCTACAGGTGGACGAGCGCGGTTATCTCGCAAACTGGACGGTTCCAGGACGTATGGTGCCCGGTATGGGGGGCGCGATGGATCTTGTCGCTGGCGCCAATCGTGTGATTGTTTCCATGACGCATACGCAGAAGGGTGAGCCGAAGATTGTACCGGAATGCACGCTTCCCCTCACTGCCCAACGCCGTATCGATCTGATTGTCACAGAGATGGCGGTGATCGAACCGACTGAAGAGGGGCTCGTGCTCCGCGAGCGCGCACCGGACGTCGATATCGACGCCATTGTTGCAGCGACGGCGGCCCGATTAATCGTTCCCAACACCGTGCCGGAGATGGACCTGCACTGAAGCCGTTTGGCTTTGGGCCGCAGTTTTTACTTCTAACCGTTGAACTGAAACCGTTGCCGGTAGTCGCTTGGGTTGATATGGGTTAGGCGGATGAAGGCGCGCCGCATCCGCTCTTCCTCGCCAAAACCGCATTGGTTCGCGATTACTTTCATGCTGTGATCTGTGGTCTCAAGTAGCTCTCTCGCCCTTTCCACTCTGATCGTTTCGACGGCCTTGGCCGGTGTGATACCCATCGTTGCCGAGTACTGCCGGTGAAAATTGCGCAGGCTCATTCCTGCGCGGTCTGCAAGCTCTTCCGTTCGAATATCCCTCTGAAGATTGTCCGCAATCCACTTGTGAAGATCGTCAAACCGCCCCGAGCGATCTTTTCGCTGTCGCATCAATACAGGGCTGAACTGAGATTGACCGCCCGGTCGAACCATATAGGCAAGAAGCGACTGCGCGAGTTCGATCGCAGGCGGTGTGCCAAGGTCTTCCGCAACAATCGCGAGGGACATGTCGATGCCAGCCGTAATTCCGGCGGACGTCCAGACCGGGCCGTCTTTGATATAAATCGGATCGACTTCGACGGTCGTTTCTGGAAAATCACGCTCCAGATGCGCACAATCATCCCAATGGGTTGTGGCGCGGCGTCCTTGTAAGAGGCCAGCTTCGGCGAGGATTAGCGCACCGGAACACACTGAACAGACGCGCTCAGCTCGTTCGGCAAGCACAGATACATTTTCGATGAGCCGCGCATCCTTCATGGCGGCGTTTGCGCCATTGCCGCCGACGACAACAAGAGTATGGATCTCCCGATCGACCCAACTCTCAATCGGCTCACTTTCAATCGCGACCACCGTATCCGTTTGGATCGGGCCGCCGGTGACGGATGCGATCGCGGTTCTATAAGCGAGCGCTCCATTGTGAGCGTGTTTGGCTCCAGCAAAGACCTGCAACGGGCCCGAGAGATCCAGAAGCACAATATTCGGATAGATCACGAAGAGCACCGGGAGCGGCAAACGCTCATTATCAAACGGTTTGGCAGAAAATGAAGTCATCCTGTCATTTATGCCAGAATACTCACTGATAATCTATGTGTGTTGGTCGGCGGAAAGCCGTCGCAGAAACACGCAAGGAGCTTCCATGAAATCGCTCGCAGTCTTCATTTTCCCGGAAATTCAAACGCTGGATCTCTTCGGTCCGATCGAAATGCTTGGCGGGTTTCGGGATCAGATTAAAATCACCCTCGTGGCGGAAAGTGCTGAACCCGTCATCACACGTCATGGCCAACACGTCGTGCCGGATGCAACAATTCACGAAAATAGAAAATACGATCTCCTGCTCATCCCGGGCGGCGACAGCGCGATTGAGGCCGGGCGCCGAAGTGCCGCCGTAGATTGGATCAGAGCGGTGGCGGATGAGGCTGAACTGGTGATGACTGTCTGCACTGGCAGTATTCTTCTCGCCATGACTGGCAAGCTCGACGGTAAAAGAGCGACCACCAACAAGCAGGACTTCATCGATACAATCCCGCTCGGCCCATCGGTTGAATGGGTTCGGCAGGCCCGATGGGTTCACGATGGCAAGTTCTTAACGTCGTCAGGCGTATCAGCGGGAATGGATATGAGTCTTGCAGCCGCGGCGCATCTTTTTGGAGAAGGGGCGGCGGATCGGATGGCAGAAGGCACGGAATATGAGTGGCACAAAGATCCCGATTGGGATCCGTTCGCTGAAAGGTGCGGGCTCATCCCGGAGCGGGCCTAGCCATCTGTTGAATGTTTTGCCCGATTGCGTTTCGACCGGTCCATTCGAGCGGCACTGCGTGGAAACCTTACTCTTCCCGTCAGACTTGGAGGTGGGACGCGGTTTAGTGTCCCCCTCCAAACATTCCGGTTCTCACGGAATAATCAACGGCAATGCCGTAATCCGGATCGTCATCGGCATCGATGATTAATTGGCCGGCCCGGTTCAGCAGGGCATGGCAGTCTCTGGTGAGGTGCCGCAATTGCAGCGATTTCTTCTGCCCTTCGTATTTCGCGGCAAGATCCTCAATGGCCTGGAGCGCTGACTGGTCGACTACGCGGCTTTCCATGAAATCCACGATGACAAGGCCGGGGTCATTCTGCGGATCAAAGAGTTCCATGAATCCAGCCGTTGAACCGAAAAACAGCGGGCCTTCTATCCTGTACACCTTTGCTCCTTCCGGTGTTTCATGGGTCACAGCGCGGATGCGGCTTGCATTGTTCCATGCATAAGCAAGGGCCGACACAATGACACCGACGATCACGGCTATTGCGAGGTCGGTCATCACGGTCACCACGGTGACAAGGACAATGACAAAGGCATCGGTAAACGGAATGCGCCTAAGGATGGAAAGGCTCTGCCAGGCGAACGTGCCGATCACGACCATGAACATGACGCCAACGAGTGCTGCGAGCGGGATCTGCTCAATCAGGCTGGAGCCAACAATGATAAAGCTGAGCAGGAAGAGTGCGGCCGATATGCCGGACAGGCGGGTCCGTCCACCCGATTTCACGTTGATCATGGATTGGCCGATCATGGCGCATCCACCCATTCCACCGAAAAATCCGGTCATCGTATTGGCAGCCCCTTGGGCCAGACATTCCTTTGACGCGCCGCCACGCTTACCGGTGATCTCACCGACGAGATTGAGGGTCAAAAGGCTTTCGATCAGACCGATGGTTGCGAGAATGACAGCATAAGGAACGATAATTTTCAGCGTCTCGTATGTGAGCGGTACGGTCGGAATATGAAAATCCGGCAGTCCACCCTCGATTGACGCAAGATCACCAACCCGCGGAACATCGATACCGAGCGCAATCACCAGTGCGGCTGTGATCCCGATGCCCGCCAAAGGCGCCGGTACGACCGAGGTTATCTTCGGCAGGACGTAAATGATCGCCATTGTGAAGAGCACCAGCGCGCACATGATCATGAGGGGCGTTCCACTCATCCAGGTCATGGTGCCGTCCGCTGCGGGAACCTGAAACTGAGTTAGCTGGGCTGTGAAAATGACAATCGCGAGCCCGTTGACGAACCCCAGCATGACCGGGTGAGGAACGAGGCGTATGAACTTACCGAGCTTGAAGACCCCGGCCAGGATTTGCAGAAGCCCCATGAGAACAACCGTCGCAAAAAGATATTCCACGCCGTGCTGAGCAACGAGCGAGACCATGACGACCGCAAGGGCGCCGGTCGCGCCGGAAATCATGCCGGGGCGTCCACCGAAAAGAGCGGTGATCAAACCGACGATAAACGCAGCATAGAGCCCGACGAGCGGGTGCACCCCTGCGACAAAGGCGAAAGCGACAGCTTCCGGTACCAGAGCGAGCGCTACTGTAAGACCTGCCAGGAGTTCGATACGAATACGCTCCGGCGTGTAGTCGGCCACATCCGGTGTCTTGATTTCGCCAATGGAAAGGCGTGCAGCGAATGCGGCAAGGGTTGGTCTGCGCATGGAGTTGTCAATTCTGAAGAAAATTTGGGGGAGTAAGACGGAAGATACCGAGCGTGTCGTACCACGTCATATGGGAAAGGGTGTTCAGCCGTAAAGGTGCCATTTACGTTTTACAGTGCATGGCAGCTCTGCGTGTCTCACCGCCATACGGTGGAAAGTCGTTGGGATTGGGAGGATGAAGGTCGGAGATCGGTTTTTCGAGGGTGTACGGGTGGGCAGCGCATCTCGCCAATCTGCGGCGGCGCCCCGAATCGCAGTTATTTAGCAAAAGCAGATATTCGTGAATGGATAATGGCGCGATACTGGCAGCCTTTCTCGATCCAAGTCTTCACGGACAAGATCAAGGGCCCGAACTTGGAGCAAAAGAACGTGAGAAAATATTTTCCAGATTCTTTAGTATATTGAAGCTATGTAGAATTTAGTGTTTTATATTGCCTTCAATTATATTATTTGTAAGCGTGTGTTAATTAATAATAAATGTTTGAGGTATTCTGGAATTTATATTCTGACTAAGATCATCGTCTCAATCGTGGCTTAAATTCTTGACACATTCTTCAACGTCTCCTCAGTAGCCAGTGTCGCAACTGCTGTCATACCAATGATATCTGCAATGGTAGAAGGACAGCTTGGTCGGCAAAAAGCTGGATCATGAACCAACAGGTAGCGAAAAATGGAAAGCTGCTTTCTCGATGGCAATAATTTCCTTGGCTTTTAGCGTTGCAATCATGACCGTATTGGTCGCAGTGTTGCCCGGCGATCTACTGAAATCCATTCCACTATGGATTTGGGTGGCAGTGATGGTATTCCTTCACGTTATCGTTTTTCCAATAAGTCGGCTCGGCTTAGGTATGGGATTAAAGCAAGGCAGGAAACTGGCAAAATAAGCTGTTTTCTACTGCCAAACTTCGCAGGCCGTCTGGACGAATTGGCGGAAGATTTCGCGGTTAATATCTCAGTTTGGCAGTGTAAAACGCAATAAAGGACGGGTTTCCGTAGTTTTTCATCATTTGACCGACGAGTGTTTAGTGTTCAGAGCAGCTTGGTGCCCCTTGCTGCCATTTGCGTCCGCTGCAGTGAAGGGCAGGTTTGAGCCCTTAGCTGACATCACGTGCAGTGCGGCCTTCTGGATTCATCAAAAGGCTCTCAAACAAGAGCCACACCTTTATGGCGCCAAATGGCGTCGAAGATCTCTCTTATTGCGCGTCATCCGTTGTTGAAACGACATTCTCAGATGTCACGCGTACAGCCCTTTCGGGGTTCTTTTCTATTAGGGCTGTAACTCTATTAATCTGTGAGCCGGAGTAATGAATTTGGCGGGTCCAAAACCGACCATCGAGTATCTGCTCTTTGCTTACAGGGTGTTGTTTGAGCTTTAGCATTCCCATGACATTGCGTGGGTATCCTCCAGCCATGAGCTGCTGCTTGATTGAGGCGGGGAGCGCTTCGTTGAAACGGCAAGTCCGATCAAGCGTTGTGTCATAGCCAAGCGTCTCTCCGTCAAAAAAGGCGGTGTCGATGATAAAGACGCAACCTTTGCGGTTGACTGTAATGCGCACCGACGTCCCAGCCCCAGAGCGCAGGTCTTCAAACGCAACCCGGTCTGCTGATTTCTCTTCGGCTATTTCGGCAAGCTTTGCTTTCTTTGAACCAACCAGTTCTTCCATCTTCTCAAGCCTGGCCTTTTTATCTGACGCGATGTCTTCACCCACATACTCATAGGTCTCCCGGTCTACGTTTCGGATGCGCGTATGCTCAAGAAAGTCCAACGGGTTGTCAAAGCTGCGCCAAATGTAAACACGGTGTTTGCGTTTGAAGTTTTTAATCTCCGCTTCCAGTTCATCAATCTCATTCTGAAGTGCACGCACGTTGATCCGTTTGGGCTGAACGATTGCAAGACCGCCCTGTGTTTCGATGCGCCAGGTTTCACCGTCATCGAAACGCCAGAGACCTTGAATGCTGACCGTATCTAAGGAAGCCTCGACTGGCGCGTCAGACGTTTGTTCTTCCGTCTCTTCTTCGACTGGTTTCAGCCGCAAGATATGCTTCGTGTCCGTGCCCTTTTCGAAATTATTCCAGCCGTCTACGCTAAGGCTGGCCAGCTTTGGCGTCGTGGTTGGATCCGAATCCAGCCGCCTGTATGGAAGCTCTTCATCGTCGAGCGTGATGCTGAGCGGAATGGATGCCAAATCCTGAGCGTTGACTACATCGCGCACATCTATCAGCCATTCGCGGCCATCTTCCACGACTCGCTCCGGCCTTCCAAAGGTGACGCCAGCCGCTGAAAATTTCGGCGCTTTCTCCAGCTGTTGCGAAAAGCGTATCCGAATATCGAGACTGCCTGGATTTTCAACCTCCTCTGCGTCGAGGATTTCATTGACCGATACATTCAATCTCTTTGGTGCGCGGCCCGTGTTACGGAGCGTTTGAAGCGCCTCGATCTTTTGCGAAAGGTGGGTGGCTTCTGCCCGTAAGCCGCGAAATGTAATAGAGGCAATGCTGTATGCGTGCTGTGCAGCTGCCGCTTCAGCTAATGCGAATTTGTACCAGTAGATGTGGGATTCGCGAATGCTATCGGTAATGGCGGTCGCGCCCGCTTTTGTTGCCGTCGTAGCGAGCGCAAGACCCACGGATTTCGCCGCACTGGAATAACTCACCCCGGGGAGAATTGCGCGACCGGCAACCACTGTTGCCACATTGGCGCCGTCGGCCAGGACAAGTTCGATAGCATCGCTTGCAACGACGTCCTTCCAGCGGTCAACGCCTACGGCTGTCAGCACGTCAACATCGCGCGCCGTCAGCTCGCCAGCGGTTTTCTTTGCGCCATAAACTTCGCCAACCTTAAAGCCCGCATCAACAAGCTCGTTCACCAACTTGCCTCGAGAATCTGCCGATATATGGCCGATAGCTTCTGCCGTTGCGTCCATTGTCTGCTGGATAAGCTTAACGTTCCCGGCACCTTCGCCAATCCTCTTGAAGACATCAGCCATGATGCCTGTCATGTCGGCGGCGGCCTTACGAGCCGTCGGCTTCATGCTTTTGCTGAAAATTTCACCTGCCCCGTACATTGCGGGAACTGCAACACCACCGGTGAGAACGGCTCCAACGGTGACGGCTGTTGCTTCAACAGCGAAATTGAACACCAGGAGTCTGATTTCATTGTCTGATATTGCTTCTGTGTGAATCACATAATCATCGTAAGCCCGCTCCCATTCTTCACGAATGCGCTTACGATCGCGTTCAAACTTGCGCATTTGTTTTTGAATGGCGTCGCGTTGCTCGGTGAGCTTTGCGATATTGGCATCGAGCGCGTCGCGCTCGTCGCCGCTTACACCTTGGCGTCGGCCCGTAGCATCCTCATACGCGGCCTTGTAGACCAATTTGCCATTTAGGCTAGCTTCAACGGATGCAACATGGATTGGTGGCGCCGCCAGAAGAGCTGAAAGATAGCGCATGCCAGCCTCGTGGACCTTGTCCTCATCTTCTTTCAGCTCGAATTCGTCTGGAACCCGCATCCGGTTTTCCATTGCGGCTTGGAATTGGCGCTGGATACGGTTGACCTCAAACTGGCTCGGCCGATTTATTCTCAAATCATAGACACGGCTGCTATTGCGTTGGCGCGTATCTGAATTTTCGATGATGAGGGCAAATTTTTCTTCGCCCACTTTGATCTTTTCCGAGGAAAGCTGCTTAAGCTTTGCAAGAACACGCTCCGCCCTTATGCGTTGGACGCGGTTGGCTTTCCCTCGAGCGTAGAGATCAAGCAATCGACCCTCTTTCGACGCAAGCGCATTGTGTTCTTTATCGAGCGCTTGATATCGGGCTTCAAGCGCTTGTTCACTCTGATCGCCATCTTTTGCATCAGAGCTTGCTTTTTGCTCAGCTTCCTCAATCTGCCTGTTCGCCGCGATCCAAGCCTCGTTCGCTTCTTTTTCAAGCTGCTCGCGTTCAGCAATCAGCTTTTCCGTCTCCCGAATACCGGCAGCTACTCGGTCGCGGTCTTCCTGCCATTTTTTCTTTGCCGCTTCGTAGCCATCTTTAGCCCGTTCGATGGTAAATGCACTCGACTGATCGGCGTGGACGGGGCTGAAAGCCACCATGGATATACCGCAGCTCAAAAGGGCCACGGACGCGATATTTGAGAACGATTTGCAGGTCATGGTCCGGTCCGTTCATTGTGGAGCACCGCATAGCGGTTTTGTTGAGAGGATAAAGCTTGCCATCGTTTCATCGAACGGGAACCTGTGCTTTCCGGCTACAGTTGCCGATAAGTGTTTCACGGGCTTTTTGATTTTTAGCCCGCGATGATCCAAACCCAGCTTTCGCGAATCCAGCCCTCGCTGCCGTCTGTATCAAGCACGCGATCTTCACTGATCGGGCGGCAACTGTGTTCGTGAAGTCCGTAGGCGACACCGAGCCGGGGGCCAACTTTCTGGTAGAGCCAAACCTGGTCTTCCTCTTTCAAACAATCAAGCTCCGTAGACTCAGTGCCGGGTTCCGTAAGCGCGGATAACAAACCATCGCCATCTGATTTCAACCGCGTCACTTCTCCAAGCGCACTTGTGTCGTGTCTAGATTGCCGTCAGCTTTCTCAATTATTGGTAACACAAGGTCGCTCGCTTGGGCCGCTGGCAGCAGGTACAAAGTGCCCGCTACCAGTGCGATTAGAATGCGCGCAGGCATTACTCTTCAATCTGGTTGATGACAACAGAGTCGATCAGGAAGAGTGCCTCACCGCTTCCCTTGCCAAACCTGTCGTTTTGACGATCGATGGTGAATGACAAGGTGCCAGGCGACCTCAACGAGGTGAACTGATTTGTCTCAATGACGAGAGGTTCGCCAGCGGTAGATAGGACACCTTCCATCGCACCTGTGGCTGTATAGTTTCGACCTCTCTTTGAGATTGTGACTGTCATTGGCGTTTCGATATGGTCATCAATGATCGCCTGATAGTCTTCGTTCCCCGCAGGCATTGTGGCGTAGCAATAGTTACCGTTGCCGCGATAGATGTTGCCAATGCCTTCAGCTTGTCCTCTGGTCGTCTTGGTAAGGCCGATATATGTGCGGCCACATCCTGAGCCGGTGGGGCTCAAATCAAAACTTGCCGCCATGTAATTGTCTTTGTCTTTGCGCAATCCGACAGTCAACCGGTTTCGGCTTGCCGTGAGTTCGCCCGTGAAAGTGATTTCGGCATCCCAGTCGCCGGCAGGTAAATCACCGGTATAAACCATGAGGTTTTCCGGTTCCTCGGCGGCGAACCCATGGTTCGCTGATGAAAGCATGGTCAAAACACCACCTTCAACGATGAAGTTATCCGGGTTTGCGTGTTCAATGGCCCAATGCTCGGCGAGTTCCTCTCCATCAAAGTCATCGCGGAAGAATTCTGTGATTGTTGGTTCTGCTGGCTCTTCGACCACGGGTTCCGGCTCCGGTGCTGGTTCCGGCTCTGCCTGCGCGACTTGAACAACTGCTTGCATGGCGTCTTTGAAGCCTTCGGTGTCGGACGCGTTGAAATATTGGCCGTTACCGTTTTTGGCGATGCATTCGAGCTGCGCGCGGGCCTCTGAATCCACGTTGAAGCCGACCACATGGATTTTCATCGCGACACCCGCTTGCTGTGATGTTGTCGCCACTGCACAAGGGTCGCCGTCGCATGTTTCAATGCCATCGGAAACGAGAACAAGCGACTTTTGGACGTCCGCAGGTTCAGCCTTGCTGAGGGCGGAGATGCCTTTGACGAGTGAGGTTTGAATGGGTGTTTTACCGAGCGGCTTCAAATCCGAAATGCTTTTCTTTATTGCTGCACGTTCAGAGCCGAGTGTGTTCAAAAACGCCACATCCTGACAGCTATCTTTTGACGTTGTGCCGTAGGTCATGAAACCAACGCGTGCTCCTTCGGGAACATCGTCCATGAGTTTGGTCAGGGTTTTCTTGGCGGTTTCTATTTTGGCTATGCCTTCAATCTGACCCCACATCGAGCCGGACCCGTCAAGAATGAATAAAATATCACTCGTTGAAGCAGTTGCATGGCCAGTTCCGCAAAGTGCCATCGTAATCGCTGTGGCTCCTCCGAATATTGTGTTTTTCTTCGAAAGATTTTTCATTCTTAACTCCCCTGTACTGAAACTCTTAGGCTGACAAGCTCATGTTATACGGTTCTTAGTTCAGAAAAAAAATAAGCTTTTGACGTTGTCAGTACAGTAGTTTCACCTACGGTACTGGTCACTTGGTGGAACGACACTGAAGTTGTCTTGCAGCACTAAGAAAACCGGATCGAACGATTTTGAAAGGCAGTCGAGACGTTTCTTACGGAAACTTGACATCGTTTCCGGAAATTTCCAATAAATAGTCATGAAAATCAGAAGCTTAGAATTTTTTCATGATGGACGATGTAGACCGGAAAAGAGAGTTCACCTTTGGCGAAGTGCTAACGGAGTTGATGCGTGAGCGCGGTTTTAAATCAGATGAGCAACTCGCGCGTCGCGCCATGCAAATTCAGGAACGTCTCGCGCCCCGCGTCAACGTTCAGCGTCGTACGATCAACAATTGGCGCAATGATAAATCCACGCCACGCTCCACCGATGACCAACAATTTCGGCTGGTTGCTGCCGCGCTCAAACTTACAGACGAGGACGTCGCACGCATAGAGCGAATGATCGTCGGCTCACCCCCTCTATCTGAAGAACGCGGGGCCTCGAAACCTGAGGATATCG
This sequence comes from Pseudomonadota bacterium, assembly GCA_039180865.1. Lineage (GTDB taxonomy): Bacteria > Pseudomonadota > Alphaproteobacteria > Rhizobiales > JACESI01 > JBCDCU01. Next base: position 17,107 of record JBCDCZ010000038.1, read on the forward strand.
CGGGGCCGATGACTTCCGATGCCGCATCAGCAAGTGCAGCTAACATGGCGACTTCACTGTCGATAAACGCGTTATCGAAGACCGCTTTTTCGCCAGCGCTTCTTGCGGTAAGCGTCGTCGCTATCGTGGCGCTTGCCATCTTTTATTATTTTGCGGCTGCTCCTTCTTATCTGACGGAAATTTCACCCTCGCAGCTCCAATTGTCAAAGGGTGGTTTTGTGCTCCCCGATTCCGATAAGCGCGTGGTGACGCAAGACGAGTTGGAAAGACTTTCCGGCTGGGAGCTTTATGTGGCGCGCAACGAGATTTTCGCCCGAAAGGGACGACCCTTTACACTTGAAACCTCGATCTGTCTGCAGAACCACTTTGATAGCTGGGCGGCAAATGGTGATCAGCCCAATGGCTGGTACGTCAAGAGATCTGGGGCGCCCGTTGTTTCACAATTGGAATACAAGAACGCAGAGATCATCCGCGAATACGAGTGTCGCGCGCGAGGCGGGCAGATGAAGTGCGATGGTAGCCTGCACATCTGTCGATGATCTCAATCGGATGTTTGTTTCGGCCGCGTTACAGCCATTCGGCACTCCAGAGCGAATGTCCACTCTTTGCACTTCCCGGTCACTGGATGCGAGCAGCCCGAACACCTCCCAAAAACGTCACCCAAAAAGGATGCAAAACCCAGCGCTTTGTTGCACACTGTCTGTTCGACTGAAGGAGGAGGACAGTCATGTGTGAGGTATTTGCGGGTCAGGATCCCGAACGCTATGCGGGCGTGACGCGGCGGATCCGGCTCAATGGGCAAAGCACCAGCATCAGGCTTGAAAGTGCTTTCTGGGAAGTGATTGACGAGATCGCTGCGAAAGATGGGATGACGACGCCGGTCTTTATCTCAAAGCTTCATTCTGAAGTGCTGGAATTGCGGGGCGAACCGGAGAATTTCACGTCGCTTCTGAGGTGTGCGTGTCTGAAGTTTCTGGAGAACGCCAAAGCCGCGAGGCATCCTGTCGCGGCTGAGTAATGCGGACCCTCTAACACGCAACATGCTCAGCGGGTAGTAAACACCTACTACCCAGCCGAAAAACTCCGCTTCTACCCTAACCCCTGCATGATGCAGGGGAGGAAGCATTGGCAAAAGCAATTCACTCGATGATCCGGGTTTTGGACGAGGCCCGGTCAGTCGAGTTTTACGACAAGGCCTTCGGCCTGAAAGTCGCGGAGCGTCTCGATTTCCCGAACTTTACGCTCGTCTATCTCGGCAATTCGGAAAATGATTTTGAGCTCGAACTGACGATCAATAAGGATCAGACCGAGCCCTACGACCTTGGCAATGGCTATGGTCATATCGCCGTTACGGTCGATGACCTTGATGCCGAACATGCCCGCTTCGAGGCTGAGGGGCTCGCGCCCCGTAAGCTCGTCGAATTCGCACCCGCCGGAGATGTCATTGCAAAGTTCTTCTTCGTGAAGGACCCGGATGGCTACGAAATCGAGGTGCTCCAGCGCGGCGGGCGCTACCAGTAACACGTCCCGGGGAGGAGAAAATGGAAGGACACTTGGACCCGAAAGGGCTGACACGGCGTCAGCTGTTGTCGCAAGCGACAGCGGCAGGCGCTGCTTTTGTAGTGGGTGCGGGCTTTATCGCAGCGCCGACTGGTGCATGGGCGGCTGAAACCAAAGCGCTCAAGCCGGAAACATTCGCAACGCTCGTTCAGATGGCACGCGATATCTATCCGCACGACAAGGTCGGCGATGAATATTACGTCGTTGCCGTCAAAGGTTACGACACGGCCGAGGCGGCATCCGGAATCGAAGCCGGCATAGCAGCCCTTGATGCAGCAGCCCAGGGCAAAGGATTTAAGAACTATCTTGGCGCCGGCTGGGAGCGCGACCGCGTCGATATTCTGCGCGGGATGGAAGAAAGCGCGTTCTTCCAGCAGATCCGCGGAGGACTGGTGACCGGACTTTATAACCAGAAGGCCGTCTGGCCGATCTTTGGTTATGAAGGCGCTTCCTTTGAGCACGGCGGTTACATCAAACGCGGCTTCAACGACATCGCCTGGCTTTGAGGGGAGAGAACCATGACGGCACCTTTTGATCTCACCGACGACAGCGTTGTTGTCGTAATCGGAACCGGCGCGGGCGGCGGCGTCCTGGCCAACGAACTTGCGCAGAAGGGCGTGAGTGTGGTCGCGCTTGAGGCGGGCGGACGGCATCTGCCCCAGGACTTCATCAATGACGAATGGGATAGCTTCGGTCAGCTTGCCTGGCTCGACCCACGCTCCACGTCGGGCGATTGGCGTGTCGCGAAAGACTTTTCCGGCCTTCCGGCCTGGATCGTGAAATCGGTCGGCGGCACCACGCAGCACTGGGCGGGCGCGAGCTTGCGTTTCCAGGACCATGAATGGAAGGCGGCGACGACCTATGGCAACGTCCAGGGCGCGACCTTGCTCGACTGGCCGATCGACGCTGCTGAGATGGACCCCTGGTACACCAAGGCGGAAGATAAGCTCGGCGTCACGCGGACCGGCAATCGACCGGGATTGCCTGGCAACAACAATTACATGGTGTTTGAGAAGGGCGCGAAAGCGCTCGGCTACAAGCAAGTCCACACCGGCCGCATGGCAATCAATTCCGACGACAGCCGCGGGACAATGTGCCAGCAGACGGGCTTCTGCTTCCAGGGTTGCAAATGGGGTTCGAAATGGTCCGCCGGTTACATCGATATTCCAAAAGGGGAGGCGACGGGTAATCTGGAAGTCCGGCCAAATTCCCACGTCGCGCGGATCCTGCACAATGATCAGGGCAAGGTAACGGGCGTTGAATATTTCGACAAAGACGGCAACCTGCAGATGCAGAAGGCCCGCGTCGTTTCCGTCGCAGGAAACTCGTTCGAGAGCCCAAGGCTTCTCATGAATTCCGCATCCTCCATGTTTCCCGACGGGCTTGCGAACAGTTCCGGCCAGGTCGGTCGCAACTATATGCGGCATATGACAGGCTCGGTTTATGCAGTCTTCGATCAACCGGTGAAGATGTGGCGCGGCACGACCATGGCGGGCATCATCCAGGATGAATCCCGGCACGATCCAAGCCGCGGCTTCGTCGGAGGTTATGAGCTTGAAACGCTCGCCCTTGGACTGCCGTTCATGGCAGCCTTCCTCGATCCGGGCGCTTGGGGACGGGAATTCACCTCAGCCCTCGATGCCTACGAGAACATGGCCGGGATGTGGATTGTCGGCGAAGATATGCCGAAGGAAACAAACCGGGTCACGCTCAACCATGATGTGAAGGACAAGTACGGGCTGCCCGTGGCGAATGTGCATTTCGACGATCACCCGAATGACATTGCGATGCGCAACCACGCCTATAAGCAAGGCGCAGCGGTTTATGAGGCTGTCGGCGCAACGCGGACCTTCCCAACGCCGCCTTATCCCTCAACCCACAATCTTGGGACAAACCGCATGTCTGAGAGGGCACGGGACGGCGTGGTGAACAAATGGGGGCAGACCCACGATATCCCCAATCTGTTCATTTCCGACGGTTCACAATTTACAACCGGTGCGGCGGAAAATCCGACGTTGACGATTGTGGCGCTTGCGATCCGCCAGGCCGATCATCTAGCCAAGGAATTGTCAGCTGGAAACCTCTAGACCAGTCGCAGTGCCCGGCGCGTTCGGGCACTGCGTGTATCTGTGGTCAAACGCGCTCGCGAAGGCCTAGCTTTCGCCTGGCGTATCGACCCTTTCTTCCAGAAGTTCAACCTCGATAAAGGCGCACTCGAAGTCATTGCCGTTGATGACGTCGTGCTCGACGCCGATTTCGCGATAATAGGGCACCCCGTTTTGGAGATGCGCCTCGACCCGTTCGCCTCCGCCGAGATCGATTTCCAAAACACCGTCGAACAGGGGAACAACCACATAATCATAATCGTGGCGGTGCCAACCGGTGTTGTCTCCGCGTTTTGCAAATCGCCATTCAGTGACGCGGACCCGGTCGTTCTCGATCGTTATGGTTGGTTTTGCAGTACCGTTTGTAGAACACATGCCCAAATCTCCTAGACCCCAGGTAAGCACCCATTAACTCACCGGAGAACCAATCGGAGTAATGAGAGGAAGCCGCCAGCAAATCTTAGGGAATTTGGCACATGCTGATCGCGATGGCGAACTGAAATGGGCCCAATTCGGAGAAGACCATGGGAACCTGGAGTGCAGGAAGTTTCGGCAATGATACGGCTCTCGATTTTGTCGAGGACGTGGAGGATTTCGCGAAGCTTCGGGAGACTCTGCTGAAGCTTTCAGCCGTGTCAGGTGAGCTTGATGCCGATACGGCCTCCATCGCGATCGCTGCCTGCGACCTTCTTGCAGCGAGCATCGAGCGGCCACCGGGTGACCTACCGGACATTCCCGATTTGAGCGGGCATGACGTCTCCGACGATCTTCTGGATAAGGCAAAATCCCTTGTCGCCCATGTCAGATCCAATTCTGAGCTCGCCGAACTCTGGTCGGAAGAGGATGATGAGGAATGGCAAGAGGAACTGGACGCACTTGTTGTGCGCCTCACACCTTCCCAACCTTACGTCGAGCCCGAAAAACCTCAAAAACCCGATCTGCCTGATGACTTCATTGGCTATTGCTATATCTGCCACGGAATGGTGACGGAGAGGGACGGGTTTCACTTCGAATATAGATTTGCCAGCGGCATTAAGATCGGCAACTACCCACATCGTAAATGTATCAAAGAAACCATCTCGATAGACGGACTATATTGGAATCCCGACGGCTCTCCCACGGAAGAGACGCGCAAAAAGCTTCTCCAAGCTATGGGCGTAGAAGACGACGAGATTTGAAACAGTTTGCGGTCTTGGAAGTAAGGACGCGCTGTGGGTCGGCATAAGAGCAGTGCAATTTGCATGCAGTCATGAGTAATTTTTAGGCAGTTAGCCTTAAACACATTGATTGCGAGCAAAGTATCGCAAACGCCCATCCGGAAAAGAAATATCCAGAAAATTCAGACACCTAGCGTCCGGCTCGTGTGCCGCACTACGCTTGGCACAGCCTTTGCCAAACAATGAACGCTGGGGGGAAGAATGCCTGTTGCGCTCGAATGTATCTCATTGACGAAGTCTTATGGCGACATGGTCGCGGTCAATGCCATCGACCAGAAGTTTGAAGCCGGGACCTATGCCTGTCTTCTCGGACCATCGGGCTGCGGTAAGAGTTCGACACTTCGTATGATCGCCGGCCATGAGATGGTCACCTCCGGGGATATTATCCTCGGGAGCGACAACATCACGGATGTGGCGCCAGCAAAACGCGAAACGTCGATGATGTTTCAAAACTATGCGCTCTTTCCGCATCTTTCCGTCTTGGACAATGTCGCCTTCAGCCTGAAAGTCCGCGGTATCGATAAAACGACTCGACACAAGGAAGCGAAAAAGCTCCTCGATCTTGTTGATATGGGCTCTTACCGTGACCGCCTGCCGTCCCAGTTATCCGGCGGCCAGCAGCAGCGCGTGGCGCTCGCGAGAGCCCTTGTCACCAAACCGAGCCTGCTTCTTCTCGACGAACCGCTCTCCGCGCTCGATCCGTTCCTGCGCATCAGGATGCGGACCGAACTGAAGCGCCTTCAGCGTGAACTTGGGATCACCTTCATCCATGTGACCCACAGCCAAGACGAGGCGCTGGCGCTCGCCGATCTCGTCATCGTCATGAACGAAGGGAAGATCGAGCAGGCGGGAAGTGCGCGGGAGATTTTCAATCAGCCCAAGACAGAATTCGTCGCGCGCTTCATCGGCGGCCACAACGTGCTTCCGCAGGCGGGTGGCAAACACGCAATCCGCGCAGACAAGATCGCAATAAGGAAATCTGCGGGCGAGGGCACTGTCGCAGCACAGGTTAGCGCAATTGAATTTCTAGGCACCACGGTAAGCGTCTCCATGGAGGCCGGTGACCTCGGCGAGATCGTCGCCTCGGTGTCTGAAAACAGCTTCTTCGACGACGCATATGATGTCGGCGAGAAGGTTCATGTGGGCTGGGAGGCGCAAGACCTCCACAAACTGGCGGGCTGAAA
>JBCDCZ010000039.1:0-22752 GCA_039180865.1 Pseudomonadota bacterium
CCCGGCGGTTTCGACGTGACATCATAGACGACTCTGTTCACACCGCGCACTTCATTGATAATCCGGGTCGCTGCACGGCCGAGGAAACCCATGTCAAACGGATAAAAGTCCGCGGTCATCCCATCGACAGAGGTCACAGCACGCAAAGCACATACAAATTCATAAGTCCGCCCATCTCCCATCACGCCAACGGTCTGAACCGGCAACAAGACGGCAAAGGCTTGCCAGATCTCGTCATAAAGGTCGGCCTTGCGGATCTCATCGAGGTAGATGGCATCAGCCTGGCGGAGAATATCGAGCTTTTCCCGCGTGATACCACCAGGGCAACGGATCGCGAGGCCAGGCCCTGGAAACGGATGCCGGCCAACGAAGCTCTCAGGTATGCCGAGTTCCCGCCCAAGTGCCCTCACCTCGTCTTTGAAGAGCTCACGCAAGGGTTCGACGAGCGCCATGTTCATGCGCTCCGGCAGACCCCCCACGTTGTGGTGCGACTTAATCGTCACTGACGGTCCGCCGGTGAAGGAGACGCTTTCGATGACATCCGGATAAAGCGTTCCTTGCGCAAGGAAATTCGCACCGCCGAGCTTTTCGGCCTCTTCCTCAAAGACATCGATAAAGAGCGCGCCGATCGTCTTACGTTTTTTCTCCGGGTCGGATTCGCCTTCAAGCGCTCCGATGAACCGGTCCGCCGCCTCAACATGAACGAGCGGAATGTTGAAGTGACCCCGGAAAAGCGAAACCACGTCTTCGCCTTCGTTCATGCGCATCAGTCCATGATCGACGAAGATACAGGTCAACTGATCACCGACGGCTTCGTGGATCAGGACAGCAGCAACCGCGCTATCCACTCCCCCGGAAAGACCGCAAATCACTCTCTGGTCGCCGACCTGCTCGCGAATAGCAGCAATCGCCTGCGCCCGATAAGCGCCCATGGTCCACTCGCCGGAACACCCGCAGATCGATTTTACAAAGTTTGCGAGAAGCTTCGCACCATCGAGTGTGTGAACCACTTCGGGATGGAACATAACGCCGTAATAATGGCGCTCTTCATCCGCGAAGACCGCAAACGGCGCATTTGGCGACGTCCCATAGACTTCGAAGCCGTCGGGTAGCGCAATGACGCGATCCCCATGGCTCATCCAGACCTGATAGTCCTCGCCGTTTTCCCAGATGCCGTCGAACAGCGAAGACCTTTGTTTCACTGTAACGTGGGCTCGGCCAAATTCGCGGTGGTCACCCGGTTCGGCGCGCCCGCCAAGCTGAACACACATCGTCATTTGTCCATAACAAATGCCAAGGACAGGCAAACCGGACTGAAAGACGATGTCTGGCGCGCGCGGGCTACCGATATCTTCCGTGGAGGCAGGACCACCGGAAAGGATAATCCCTTTCGGTTGCATCCTGTGAAAAACATCCTCGGCCGACTGGAAAGGCGCGATTTCGCAGTAGACGCCAGCTTCACGCACCCGCCTCGCGATTAGCTGGGTTACCTGACTGCCGAAATCGATAATGAGAATGCTTTCGGTGTGGGGATCGTCGCTCATTGTGAGGTCGTTAATGGAAGTTGGCGGGCCTTGCAAGAAGCCGCGCGCCTCATCAACGGGAAAGCCCACTTCCAATGGCTTAGTTGTAAAGGACAATCCATAAATTGAGCAGAATTGCGAAGGAAACCCAGACGAAATATGGGACGAACAGAAAAGCGGCTGTTTGCTCGAAGCGCCATGTCACGGCGATGAAAGCGCCAATCGATGCCAGGAAAAAGAAGGCCTCGATGAGCGAAAGCAGCGGTGCCTGAAGACCAAAGAAAAGAAACGACCAGAAACCGTTCAGCCCAAGCTGTAAGATCCAGAAAAGAATTGGCAGACCGCGCAACTCAGCAATCCAGACGCGTGCTCCTGCAATACCAATCATGATGTAAAGCAGCGACCAGGCAATCGGAAACGCGAAATTCGGCGGGTTGAACGGTGCTTTGTTCAGCCCCTCATACCATTCGGAAGGCGGGAAGAGCGCAGCAGACGTCCAACCAACCGCAAAGGTTGCCAGAATGAAGATGGCATAGGTTCTGACTGAAGTCATGATCGGAAACACGCGGGCCGAAGAAAAGAGGTATGCGCTACCGATTCATAGGGGAGATAAACGGGACTTCAAGCGCCGATCACGATTGGCCAAGATAGGTGAGCAGCGAAATGGCAATATACAAATGGAGAAGCAGAATCGTTGAACAGACCCAAAGGCTGATGGTGTTTTGCTTCTGTCTGTGCACGGCAGTCCCACTCCTGACATAGAGATTTTGAAGTCAGGAAGGACCTTGTCATGGCAGCGTTATCAGCCGGTTTAGAAGCGTGGTAAGGAAAGCCTTTAAGGGTATGCTCAACGAACCCTTAAGGCGCGCGCCACATCACGCTAACGAAAAATCCATCAGTTCCAGTGGCTGCCGGTGTCAGCGTGATTGTATTGAGATCCGTCGACCAGGGTTGCGGTTTGTCAAAACCGAAAAGATCCTGCCAGACCTCACCCAGCGAAACGATTTCAAAATCCGGATTGGTTTCAGCGAACGTGAACAGCTGTGCTTCATTCTCAGTAGCAAGCACTGAACAGGTGATGTAGATCAGATAGCCGCCGGGCTTGACGTAAAGGGCCGCTTCTTCCAGCACATCCGCCTGTTCTGACGTTCGTTTTTCGATCGCTTCAGCATTGAGTTTCCATTTCGCCTCAGGATGCCTGCGCCAGGTACCGGAGCCGGAACAAGGCGCATCCACCACGACCCGGTCCATCCGTCCCTGGAGTGCGGACAAGCTTTCAGGCACACCATCGGGAACCGGTGCGTGAACCTGAACATTGCGCACACCGGCCCTTTTGAGCCGCTCATAAATCGGCTGGAGACGGTGCCGGTCGATGTCGTAAGCGTGGATCTGTCCTTTGTTTTCCATCGCAGCAGCCAGAGCCAGAGTTTTTCCCCCAGCGCCCGCGCAGAAATCCATCACCTGTTCACCAGGGCGGGCGAAGACAAGATCGGCGGCAATCTGGCTGCCCTCATCCTGAACCTCGAAGAGCCCCTTCCTATATCCTTCTTCTGCCTGAACATTCGGCAGGCGCCTGGCACCGGTTCCCGGTTGGATTCTGAGCCCCATCCTTGCAATTGGCGATTTCTTCGCTTTGAAGCGCGCAAGTTGCTTCTCGACTTTTTCGAGACTTGCTTTCAGCGAATTCACCCTGATATCAAGCGGGGGGCGACCAGCAAGAGCTTTTCCTTCCCGAATCCACTCGTCGCCGAATTGATCCTCGAAATCGCTCGCTAGAAAATCCGGTAAATCGGCCTGAATCGCCAAAGCCGCATCATCAAGATTGCGTCCGGAGATCGTTTCGAGTTCGCTTTCGGCCGGCAAATCCGGCGCGAATTTGTCGTCCCGCAACGTGTCAATCAACTTAGCGGGCGCCATCTTCCATTCATGAATGAGTAGGGCGGACAGGAACGCTTCCGGCCTATCGCTTCCGGCAAGATATCCCAGCGAACGGCGCTTGCGAAAGAGATCATAGACAAGGTTGCCGATTGCGGCCCGGTCGCCTGATCCCGCGAAACGGTGGGCGTTGCCCCAGTCCTTAAGCGCCTCGGAAACCGGTCGATGGCGTCCTTCGACTTCTTCGATCACCTCAATTGCTGCTGAAAGATGTCCACCAAGACGCATATTAGCCAACAGCCACCGGACCGAATGCCAGACGAAGAGCGAAAAGCAGATACGCGGCGGCTAAAAGTCCAAATCCGGTCAGAAACAGAGCGCCGCGCACCGAAACATCATTGCTGGTCAAATGAGAATACGCGTGAAGATAGCGCGACACGACAAATCCCCACAGCAACAGGAGTTGGAAGAAACCAAGGGTGTCAGTCACGGCAATTGAGAGAACAAGAACATAGAAAAGGACAGGCAATTCAAACTGGTTGACGACATTTCTGGTTGCCTGTCCCAGGTACTCAATCTCATTGTTTGGCAGAATTTTGTAATCGTCGAACTTGATACGCCGGGCCTTGCCTTCCCGAAAACGCCGACGCCCCAATTCGAGATAGACAATTACGACCAGGAGAACCTGCGCCAGAAGCGGCCCAAAGGCATAGACGAGTGACATGCGATTTAGAGTCCGCGCTGATAGTTCGGGCTTTCGCGGGTGATCTGAACGTCGTGCGGATGGCTCTCCCTGAGCCCAGCGCTCGAAATGCGAATAAACCGCGCCTTTTCCTGAAGATCAGCAATTGATTCAGCACCAACATAACCCATGGCAGCCCGCAATCCGCCGGAAAGCTGGTGAAGCACGTTCGATACTGGGCCTTTATAGGGCACCTGCCCTTCGATCCCCTCCGGGACGAGCTTCAAAGTATTTGTAACTTCTGCCTGGAAATAACGGTCAGCCGACCCGCGCGCCATCGCACCAACCGATCCCATACCGCGGTAGGCTTTGTAAGAGCGTCCCTGATGCAAATAGACTTCACCCGGGCTTTCCTCGGTCCCGGCAAGCAACGAGCCGACCATGACGACCGAAGCGCCGCCTGCAATCGCCTTCGCGATATCGCCTGAATATTTGATACCGCCATCGCCAATAATCGGGGTGTCGGCCTTCGCTGCTTCCTCGGCGCACTCCATGATGGCGGTCAATTGCGGCATGCCAACGCCTGCAACCACCCGCGTTGTACAAATCGATCCCGGTCCGATCCCGACCTTGATAGCGTCGGCACCGGCTTCGATCAGCGCCTTCGTGCCTTCCGGGGTCGCAACATTTCCGGCGATCACCTGCACCTGGTTTGATGTCTTTTTGATACGCGAGACAACATCTGAAACCTTGACCGAATGGCCATGGGCGGTATCGACAACGACGACATCCACACCTGCGTCGATCAAAGCTTCGGCACGTTCAAATCCATGATCGCCAACAGTCGTAGCAGCAGCAACGCGCAAACGCCCCTGCTCGTCCTTACAGGCATTGGGATTAAGCTGCGATTTTTCGATGTCCTTTACCGTGATCAGCCCGACACAATGGTAGTGGTCATCGACAACGAGGAGCTTTTCAATCCGGTGTTTATGAAGAAGCTGCTTGGCGTCTTCATGGCTGCACCCTTCGCGCACCGTAATCAGGTTTTCGCGCGTCATGAGCTCATAGACCCGCTGGTCCGGATCTGAGGCAAAGCGCACATCACGGTTTGTGAGAATGCCGACCAGGCGGCCGGTCCCATTACCGCCCTTCGCGCTATCAACCACAGGAATACCGGAAATCCGGTGCTGTTCCATGAGATCGAGCGCATGCTGCAAAGTGGCATCCGGTCCAATCGTAACGGGATTGATTACCATGCCCGATTCGAATTTTTTGACTTTCGCGACTTCTTCCGCCTGTACCTCGATATCGAGATTGCGGTGAATAACACCGATGCCACCCGCCTGCGCCATCGCAATCGCCAAGCGCGCTTCGGTCACAGTGTCCATCGCCGAAGAAATAATCGGTAAATTGAGCCCGATCGTTCGCGTCAGGCGGGTTCCGACATTCGCGTCAGCTGGCAGGATTTCCGAGCGGCCGGGCTGAAGAAGCACATCATCAAACGTAAGGGCTTCATCACCTGTCACATGGGTGAGAATCTGGGCCATCGTCAACTCCGAAAATAGGCGGCGCGCGGTATAATCAGCCGGTTTCGGAAAGCGCTGCCGCCGGGCTGTTGACGGTTGTCCCTATCATGCCTTCACCGGCTTTGAAAGCCCTGCTGAGGTGCGGCATCAACATCGTCCACCGGCGGTAATGCCCTCAGCAAAAAACCATGCTGTGAAACGAAATCCAGAGGGCGAGAGCGCACTATGTCCCCTTGAAACCCTTTGCAAGGACGTAGAGCTCCGGCGATTCTTTGCGGCTTGACGGCGGCTTGATGTGATGGATTTTTTCGAAAGAGCGCTTCATGGCATCGAGAAGAGATTGTTCCGTCCCACCACGGAAGACCTTCGCGAGGAAAGCACCACCGGGTTTCAGATTATTGATGGCAAAATCGAATGCGACTTCGCACAAATGAAGCGTACGAATATGGTCGGTCTGCCGGTGGCCCGTGGTCGGCGCGGCCATATCAGATAGCACGAGGTCAGGCTTATGACCCGATAACGCAGCCATCAATGCGTCCGGGGCCTCATCGTCGAGGAAATCCATTTTCAGAAGCGTCACACCCGGTATCGGTTCGACGTCGAGATAGTCGATACCGACAACGAGCGGATCGTCCGAAGTTGAACCGGTCATCTCAGCCGCGAGCTGACTCCAACCGCCAGGTGCCGCCCCAAGATCGACAATCCGCAGACCTGGCTTCAAGAGCTTATGTTTCTCATCGATTTCTTTAAGCTTATAAACGGCGCGTGAGCGGTATCCTTCGCGTTTTGCAAGAGCCACGTAAGGATCATTCAGTTGGCGTTCGAGCCATTGTGTAGATGATGTCTTGCGGCGTTTTGCGGTTTTCACGCGGACACGAAGATTACGTCCACCGGACGTGCCTGCACGGCTCGATCCACCGCCCGATTTCTTCCCGCCACCTCGTTGTCCGCGTCCTGGCATTTTCGTCACGACTGTTTTGCGGGATTGGCGCCCGAGGGCATGTTGTTCGCACCATTCGAATGCTGCGACGAGCCATTGGAACGCCTCCTGCGTCCATTTCCACGCCTTCGCTTCGGCTTTCTCAGCGCGCCATCTGCGTTCATGAGCTGATGCAGGATCCCTTCGCGCAAGCCGCGATCAGCAACTCTCAGGCGTGAACACGGCCATTTACGACGGACAGCCTCCAGGATCGCGCAACCGGCAAGAACGAGATCGGCGCGTTCGCGTCCGATACAGGCATTCTGTCGACGCTCTTCGAACGACATGGAGAGAAGTTTTTCCGTCATGGCACCGACATCCCGGTCGCTCATCCAGATTCCGTCAACGCGGCGCCGGTCATAATAGTCAAGACCAAGATGAACACCGGCAAGCGTCGTGACGGTGCCGGATGTTCCGAGCATATGGACCTTTCGGCGCGCCACCATTTCGGCAAGTGCGGTGCCTTCCGGGAAGTCTTCCAGAAGGCCCATCACCTCCTCGACCATTCCCTCGAAATTCTCAGGCGTTACGTGTTTCCCGCCGTGGCGTTCTGAGACGTTCACGACACCAACTGGAAGCGACATCCAGGTACGAATGCGATCCTCTATGGGACCGCGGCCGCGTGCTTCGCGGTCAGTCAGATCAAGCCAGACAAGTTCTGAAGAGCCGCCCCCGATATCAAACAAGATTACCCCATCCGCGCGCGGATCAACCAGCGACGCACAGCCTGCAACGGCAAGGCGCGCCTCCGTTTCGCGGTCGACGATTTCAAGCCGAAGGCCCGTTTCATCAAGGACACGCTCAAGGAATTGCTCACCGTTTTCGGCAATACGGCAGGCTTCAGTCGCGATCAGCCGGACGCGTTTGATACCTCGGTCCTTGAGTTTTCCCGCACACACCTTGAGAGCGCCGATTGCGCGGTCCATCGCATCGTTAGAGAGCCGATTTGAATGGCCGATCCCTTCCCCGAGGCGCACAATCCGCGAAAACGCATCCACAACCCGAAAGCTCTCGCCATCCGGGACCGCAACGAGCAGTCTGCAATTGTTTGTTCCAAGATCGAGCGCGGCATAGGCGGGGCGTTCGCCCAATCGCGAGTGCTTACCGGGTTTGCGCCTCAGCGCATTTTTCGAATGCCGGTAATGATGCTGTTTCGGCGTATTTTTCTGGGCGGTTTTTTCGCCTGATACACGGTTCACAGAGTTGGGGTTATGCTCTGATCCGTTCGGATCTTTACCGTTTCGCTGTTCACGGCCTTCAATTTTGCCAGCCCGATCGTCTCCTGTTGACCGCGCCTCAGAAACCTCAGCGGGCGCTGATGACATGGAGGATGTGCCAGCTTTTTTGGATCTTTTCCGACGCTTGCGGCGACGCTTCTTGGGCAGACCGGAATCTGTCTGCTTGATAGCCGCCCCGCTTTCCTCGCCAATTGAGGTTTGCGGAAGGCCGATTCCGTCCCCTAAATCCGTTTTCAATGCCTCACTCCGGCGCAAAGTGCAGTCAAACCCGCGCTCCAGTCGGCAAAAACGGTTTGTAAAATTCCGCTTTTCAACCCGGGCGCCAAGGGAATAAGCCTGCGATCCCATGCGCAAATATATTTCTGGTTGATCGCAGCCTAGCACGGATTAGGTTTGCGGAAAGCAAAGAATGCGGCAGCAATGCCGATTTGTCGGCACAATCTGCCTCATTTTCAACCATTCACGAGACCGAACCATGGCGCCGCCACTTGTTCAAATGAAGGAAATCCGCCTGACTTTCGGGGGAACTCCGCTCCTGACAAATGCGGAATTGACGCTGAGCGAAGGCGAGCGTTTATGCCTTGTCGGTCGTAATGGTTCCGGAAAATCGACCTTTCTCAAGATCCTCGCAGGTGACGTCCAGGCCGATCATGGCGATCGCTTTCTGCAACCCGGCACGACACTTCGGTATCTACCGCAGGAACCGGATCTTTCTGCGTTTGGCACGATCCGTGACTACGTTATTGCAGGTCTCAACGAAACTGATGATCCGTTTCGCGCTGATTATCTCATTGATGCCCTTAAACTCGACGGCGAACGGGAGCCGGTCAATCTTTCCGGCGGAGAGATCCGTCGAGCCGCCCTCGCCCGCGTGATGGCGCCCGAACCCGATATTCTCCTCCTCGACGAGCCGACGAACCACCTTGACCTGCCAGCCATCGAATGGCTCGAAAGCGAGCTTTCGCGCACCACATCCGCTCTCGTTCTGATCAGCCATGACCGCACTTTCCTACGAGCGCTCAGCCGCGGCACCGTTTGGCTCGACCGTGGCATTACCCACAGGATTCCGAGGGGCTTCGGAGGTTTCGAAGAATGGCGTGATCAGTTCTTCGAAGATGAGGAAAAGTCGATCCACAAGATGAAACAAAAGATCGCGATGGAGGAAGACTGGCTGCGCTACGGTGTCACTGCTCGGCGCAAGCGTAATCAAAAACGCCTCGGAGCGCTTATTCAGCTTCGAGCCGACCACGCCCAACGCAAAACCGACGCAAATCGCCCGGACCTTGCGATGAAAGCGTCACCGGTCGAGCAATCCGGTCGCCTGGTAATCGAAGCCAATGAGGTTTCAAAAGCCTACGGTGACAATACCATCCTTGACGGATTCTCGGTCAAAATCACAAGAGGAGAATGCATTGCGATCGTTGGGCCGAATGGAGCGGGAAAAACGACGTTGCTCAATATATTGACCGGCGAAAGCGAGCCGGATGGGGGGTCGGTCCGCCTTGGCAGCAATCTTGAAATAGCCACCCTCGATCAGACGCGCGCCATCCTTTCTGATGAGTGGACGCTGAAGCAGGCTGTCTCCCAGGGTACGGGAGATATGGTGAATGCGGGCGGTCAGACGAAACACATTATGAGCTACCTCAAAGACTTTCTGTTTCGCCCGGAACAGGCGAACACACCTATCGGAAATCTTTCGGGCGGTGAACGCGGCCGGGTGATGCTCGCCCGCGCGCTCTCACGGCCATCCAATCTGATGGTCCTTGATGAACCAACCAATGATCTCGACATTGAGACGCTCGATCTTCTTCAGGAATTGCTCTCCACATATGAAGGAACCGTCATTCTGGTGAGCCATGATCGTGATTTCATCGATCGCGTGGCCACATCAACAATCGCCTACGACGCTGATGCCAAACGCTCCGAGGACAAATGGCGGGTCTATGCAGGCGGATATTCGGACATGTTGGCCCAGCGCGCTGGCAAAACGGGCGATACGCGCAAAGCCGACAAGACAGCAGCCGCAATCCGGAAGACAGAACCGCAAGCAAGATCCGCCCGCTCCGCCAACAAGCTTTCGTTTAAGCAGGAACACGCTCTCAAGGCGCTGCCCGATGAGATCGACAAGCTTGAGAATGATATCAAGAAGCTTGCAGACGCTCTCAGTGATCCAAGCCTTTATGAACGCGATCCGGCCCGTTTTGAGAAATACACAAAGGCCCTCACCGCACGCCAGACACGCCTTGACGCTGCTGAAACGGAATGGCTGGAACTTGAGGAATTGCGCGAAAGTCTGGCTTGAAGACAACGCCAAACCGCGGCGAAATCGACGGCGACGGTTCTACTTTGCCACCGTGCTGCAATATCCTAAGATTTAGAAAGCTGCACGCTCCAAATCCCTCCCCTGCATCATTGCAAAGGATCCTGAATGAAACCCAATGTGAAAGCCGCATTTGATGCGCTGTCTCACCTTGAGATTGACGACAACCCGGTGACGCTTCGCCAGAAAAGCCGAGATTTCTTTTGGTATTCACCGGTTTTGAAAGCGCGGCTTGATCACATTGTTGCCGATTTCGCTGTGGCGCCAAAGAATGAAGCCGAGGTCATCGAGGTCCTAAAGACCTGCTACCAGCACGGTGTACCGGTCACAACACGGGGCGCTGGCACCGGAAATTATGGCCAGGCGATGCCGCTCTCGGGCGGTTGCGTTCTCCATATGAAGCACCTCAATCAGGTCAAAGAAATTCATCCGGGCCGCGTCGTGGTTGAGCCGGGTTGCCTCCTCAAAAATCTCGACGCGGAACTCATTGCAAAGTCCGGGCAAGAGATCCGAATGTTTTCGTCGACCTTTGCAACAGCAACGGTTGGAGGCTTCATTGCTGGGGGGTCCGGCGGCATCGGATCCGTGCGGTGGGGGCAATTGCGTGACCTCGGCAACATTATCAGGCTACGTGTCATCACGATGGAGGAAGAGCCACGCCGACTTGAGTTTCGCGGGAGTGATCTTGCACGGGTTTCCCACGCTTATGGGACAAACGGGATCATCACTGAAATCGAGCTTCCGCTTGCACCGCATTATCCTTGGGTGGATCTCGCTGTCGGTTTCAAGGATTTCACGCAAGCCATGCGGTATGCGATGGGGATTGCGAACAAGGACGGCATCCTGATCAAGCTTGCGACCCCGATCGAAGCGCCGATTGCACACACCTATTTCCAAAGGTTCACCCCGCACATCGAAGCCGACGATCATCTCGTCATGCTGATGGTTGCACCACACGCCTTGGACGGCTTCGACAATTTCACGAGAGAGTATTCCGACGCCCGAGTTGTCTACCGGTCGGACAACAGCGATTGGTCACGCGAACCTGGCCCGATTTTCGAATACACTTGGAACCACACGACTTTGCGAGCCCTCAAGGTGGATCCGTCTATCACGTATCTGCAGGTGCGGTATGGCGGTCCGGATCCCATCGCACAGGTCAATCGGATACGAGACATTTTCGGAAACGAAGTGCTGCAGCATCTTGAAGCCCTTCGCGACAATGGTCGGGTTATTTTCGCAGGCCTTCCGGTTGTGACATTCACCACCGAAGAACGGCTGGAGGAAATCGTCCGAATCCATGAAGAAGAAGGCTGCCTTGTCTTCAACCCTCACCGATACACACTCGAAGAGGGCGGTCGCCAGACTGTGGATAGCCGACAGCTTGATTTCAAACGCGAAGCCGATCCAAAGGGCCTTCTCAATCCGGGAAAAATGATCTCCTGGGATAAGCCGAATTTCGACTTCAAGACGATCTACGCCTATGACCAAATGCTCGAAAAGGAGACGCGCTGATGGCCGGACGATTCTGGGCTGACTATAAGAGCGCGGACTTCGCGGCGATCGACAGTGATCGTACGGTTGCAGTCCTTCCAACGGCGGCAGTCGAACAGCACGGACCGCATCTGCCCGTTGGTGTCGACACAATGATCAATGAAGGGCTTCTCAGTGCGCTTGTGCCGCAAATCCCCGATGATCTTGATGTTCGTATCCTGCCCATCCAAGCCGTTGGAAAATCAAACGAGCATTTGTACGCAACGGGCACTCTGACAATTCCCGCAGAGCTCGCCATCAGTCTTTGGGTCGAAATCGGCCTATCGGTAGCCCGTGCCGGTATCAGAAAAATGGTGATCATCAATTCCCACGGTGGAAATCTTGATGTGATCTCGATTGTTGCTCGCGAATTGCGGGTGCGTGCCGACATGTTCGTGGTTAAAACCCAATGGAGCGCTTTCGGTCATCCCGATGGCCTCTACACCGCGGACGAATTAAAATACGGGATCCACGGCGGCGATGTTGAAACGTCTCTCATGCTGCATTTTCGGCCCGACCTCGTCGATATGGCGAAGGCCGAGAACTTCCATTCAACAGCGCAGGATTTGAGGCAGGGCGAAGTGATCATGCCGACCGGACCGATTTCCTATGGCTGGATTGCCCGTGACCTTTCTGACGCAGGAACAGTTGGAGACGCCCACATCGCGACACCCGAAAAAGGAGCCCTGACAGCTGCTCACCAGACGGCCCGCATGGTCGAACTTCTTAAAGAAACGGCGGAGAGGGAGTGGCATCCATAACCGGTGCTTTCAGAAGATTTCTGTAATTTTGTCAAAAACATGTCATCTTCGCGCGCCATTGGTCGGGTCAAGATTGAGGATTCCCATCGATGCGACGCTCCGCGTTTGAAAAACCCGGCCGTTTCTACAAAGGTAACCTGCATACGCACTCAAACCGGTCTGACGGTGCATTGCCACCGGAAGAGGTTTGCAAACGCTATCGCGAAGCCGGATACGACTTTCTGGCCCTTACAGATCATTTTATCAGGCGCTACGACTATCCGATTGTGGACACGAGAGACTTTCAAACGGAAGCATTCACGACGCTTGCGGGTGCAGAGCTCCACTCCGGTACCATGGAAAACGGCGAACTATGGCATATCCTTCGCACAGGTCTGGACGTACGTGACAGCGAGCGATGCCGATGGTAAACGCGCTTAGTCTCAGCCCATCTGGCGCAATGACCATCCTGACATGAATAGGCAAAACCGCCCCCTTAGCGACAGCGCGTGATCGTGAGATTAACAGAAACAAAGATCCTTAGGCAGCAAGAAAGATCATGACGTTCACTCCTGTAACCGAAAAACCGGCAGCCCTTTTGAAAGTCTGTCCCGCTTACGTCGAGACGCCGCTCGTGCCCCTGCCTCCGGTCGGTGCGGTCAAGATTGTCGCAAAGGACGAAACTGCGCGTATGGGCCTTGGCTCGTTTAAGGCGCTCGGCGGGGTTTACGCAATTGCAGCCTTGTTGAGTGAAGCCCATGAAAGACAGCATGGAACCCCGCTTTCAGGCGAAGACTTCAAAACCGATAGAGCGCGCGAATTTGCTTCCGGCACCACATTTGTTTGCGCAAGCGCCGGAAACCATGGCTTGTCGGTGGCCGCGGGTGCCAGGATTTTTGGTGCCGGTGCCCGCGTCCATTTGAGCGCGACGGTCCCCGAAGGCTTTGCTGTGAGACTGCAGGAAAAAGGCGCGGATGTCATACGCTCCGGCGCCATCTATGAAGAGAGTATGGCTGCGGCTTCAAGAGATGCCGAAACGACTGGCGCTGTTCTCCTCGCAGATGGATCCTGGCCGGGTTACACACATCCGCCATCCCTCGTCATGGAGGGCTACACTGTTATGGCCGAGGAGATGCGCGAGGCCTTTGAAAAATCCGGAGAATGGCCAACCCATGTTTTTCTTCAGGCTGGTGTCGGCGGTCTCGCAGCAGCAATCGCCTGTAAGATCCGCGAGAACTGGAGTGAGCAGCCACAGATTTTCGTCGTCGAACCGCAGGCGGCTCCTTGCCTTCAGGAAGGAGCGAAACAAGGTGAAGTCGTGGAGGTTAACGGTCCGGTATCCGAAATGGGGCGCCTTGACTGTAAGGAAGCATCTCTTGTGGCACTTGAGAGCCTTATCCAGACGGCAAACCGGTTTGTAACTATCAGCGATGATGAGGCGGCGCTCGGCGTACGTTTCGCACACGCAGCCGGTCTTACCACCACGCCGTCAGGCGCCGCTGGTCTCGGCGCAGTGCTCGCCGCGCAGCGTCTCGATCTTGACCTCAAAGAGGGATCACGTGCCCTTGTGATCATTTCCGAATGCGAAGTGTGAAACGTTAGACGTCAGAAACTCTCTGAAACCTTGGGGATATAAGCGGTGATCGGGGCTTTCGCGCCTTGCGATTGTGCCTATATTGGCGGAAGCCTCCCAATGCATTTGCACACAGGGTTACCCCAGGCCAAGTTAATAAGCGCCGGAGACATCGGTTCTTCAGGTGCCACCAAACAAAGGATTCCTTATGGATAGTTTCCTACTCGTCGCCTTCATTTTTCTGATTGCGGGAGTAGTGGCCGTACCGATTGCGTCGAAACTCGGACTGGGGTCGGTCCTCGGCTATCTAATTGCGGGAATCGCCTTGAGCCCCGTTCTTGCAAGCCTCGACATCGACGTCGTGAGCGTCCAGCACTTCGCGGAATTTGGCGTCGTCATGATGCTGTTCCTTGTCGGTCTTGAATTGGAACCAAGGAAGCTCTGGCGGATTCGCGACAAATTGTTCGGTCTTGGCGGCCTTCAGGTTGGGCTGACAGCAGCGGGTGTGATGTCCGTTGCAATGATATTCGGCTTACCCTGGACGGTCGCGCTTGCAACCGGTCTCGTACTCGCGGTCTCATCAACGGCCATCGTTCTGCAGACCCTGCAGGAAAAGGGTCTGATGCAAAGTGATGGCGGTCAAGCCAGCTTTGCGGTTCTTTTGTTTGAAGACGTTGCAGTCATCCCAATGCTCGCCTTTCTGCCGCTTCTCGCATTACCCGAACTTGTGGAAGCGCAAACCGCCGCCCACGGTGCCGGGGACCATGGCGGCGGGCTCAGCATGATTGATGATCTTTATGGCTGGCAGCAAGCACTCGCGACAGTCGGTGCAATCGCGCTTGTCATTGTCGGCGGAAGCTACCTTACCCGCCCGGTTTTCCGCTTCATTGCGGTCGCCAAATTGCGCGAATTATTTGTCGCTGCGACGCTCCTTGCTGTCATCGCCATTGCTCTTTTGATGTCAATCGTCGGTTTGTCTCCGGCGCTTGGAACTTTCATCGCTGGCGTTGTGCTCGCAAACAGCGAATACCGCCATGAGCTTGAGAGCGATCTTGGGCCTTTCAAAGGTCTCCTCCTCGGTCTCTTCTTCATCACGGTTGGGGCCGGCATCAACTTCGAGCTTCTGAAGATGGAGCCGGTTTCGATCCTCGCCATGACGTTTGGTCTAATCGGGCTGAAGATCGCGGTTCTCTATTTTCTTGGTGTGGTTTTCAAGGTTCGTGGCGCCGACCGCTGGCTCCTCGCACTTGGCCTCGCCCAGGCTGGCGAGTTTGGCTTTGTGCTTCTTTCTTTCACTGTGGCAAGTGCGGTTATGCCGCCGGAAACCGCAGAACCGTTGTTGCTTGTCGTCGCGCTCACGATGCTCACGACACCCATTTTGTTCATAATCTACGACAAGCTGATTGCCCCGCGCTATTCGGTCGCCCAGACCCGCGAGCCTGACGAAATTGACCAGGAAGGCGATATCATTCTGGCAGGCCACGGGCGCTTTGGTGTGATCGTCAACCGGCTTCTACGCGCAGCCGGTCATAAACCGGTCGTACTCGACCATTCATCAGCGCAGCTCGATATGCTCCGGGCATTTGGTTTCGAAGCCTTTTACGGCGATGCAACTCGTCCCGATCTTCTCCATGCCGCAGGTATCGAGAACGCCAAGGTGTTCATTGTGGCCATCGACAACAAGGAACAGGCGACCGAGGTTGTTCGTTATGTCGCTCAGACCTATCCGAACGTGAAAATCGTTGCCCGCGCGATCGACCGTCCGCATGTATATGAGTTATGGAGCGCGGGAAGCCGGGACATCATTCGTGAGACTTTTGATAGCGCCGTCAGAACAGGCCGGACGGTGTTGGAACTAATGGGCGATAGCCGTGCTGAAGCGCAGCGTAAGGCAGATCTCTTTACTAGGCGCGACCGCGAGGGCATGAAGGAATTGGCGCAAGTCTACGATCCTGAAATGCCGGACCATAGAAATCCGGCCTATGTCGCGAAAGCTCAGGAACTCAGGCGCCTCATGGAAGACGATATGCATGGCGGCAAAGGTGACCACGCACCGACAAGTGAGGCAAACAGCGATTTTTCCGGAACGAGCGAAGATATTGCTGCCGAAGCTGCGGCTTCGGAGAAAAAAGACACGATCAAACCTGCCCTCTAGGCAGAACAGTGACGCGAACGGAGGAGCGGAAAATGGACCGGATCCGGGTCCTGTTGTTCGACACATTCGGCACGCTGACCGACTGGCGAGGATCGATTGCCAGAGAAGGCGCACGCCTTGGAAAGGCCAAGGGGCTTGAGGGAATAGACTGGGATCATTTCGCAAGAGCCTGGCGGGCGGGTTATAAACCCGGCATGGCGCCGATCATCGAGGGCACGCGTCCATTCACGTCAATCGACGTTATTCACCGCGAACAGCTCGATGTAATCCTTGAAGATTTCGGTATTTCGGCAGCTTTTAACGAAGAGGAGCGGCACGATTTCAACCTCGCCTGGCATCGGCTGGAGGCCTGGCCGGATACGATACCGGGCATGATCCGACTGAAGCCGCATTATCTTTTGTCCCCGTTATCGAACGGCTCGATCATTCTCCTCTCGACGCTTGCAAAACGCACGGGCCTGCCCTTCGACTTTGTGTTTTCATCGGACACATTCCGGGCTTTCAAGCGCGATCCCGCCGTTTATCTCGGAGCAATCGCGATGCTGGGGTTAGCGGCCGACGAAATCATGATGGTTGCTGCCCATAACGACGATCTCGAAGCCGCCCGCAGTCACGGCATGCGCACCGCCTACGTCAACCGGCCCTACGAGTACGGTTCCGATCAGACGGTCGATTATGAGGCTGACGAGGATTGGGATGTCATCACCGATACGATTGGTGGATTGGCTTATGCGCTCGGCCGATAAATGCTTAGGGCGATTGCCGCTTCGCCTAACAATCCAGATTCGGTTGTTCCTCAATAATCTGCCTGACGTTGTCCGATGCCGGCTTTCTTCAACCGGTGGACATGCTACTCGGCGGTCCTGAAAGGTATCAGGCTGATTGTTGACAAGGCGCCGCAGATCACTATTAAGAGCCCTCCGCAAAGTTTGCTTGCGTATTGGCTACTGGCCTGCCGGCATAGTGGCCGATCCGTTGGGGATTAGTTTAACGGTAGAACAGCGGACTCTGACTCCGTCAGTCCTGGTTCGAATCCAGGATCCCCAGCCATAGCCAAACAGCCTATTCTCGTTCAATCCGGATTGAACCCGGCAAATTTGCCAGTCTATTTTGAGGACTGTTAGCGTTCGAAACAAAAACGCACGATAGCGTTGCCGAAACCCACCATCTAACATCGCTTCTTTGAAGGCTGAGCGCTGCGGCTCGCTTGCTGGAATGACGAGTGAGACTCCCGATACAGCACCCAAAGCGCAATTTAAGGTATATTTACCTAAAATAATTTCCCAGTCGGTCGTATAACCTACAAATCCTTACATTTTAGGGTTTGCAACATTCGATAAATTATATTTATTTCAAAATATTCACTAGGTCTGATTTGTTTTGAGTACGTATTATGATTGATACTGAAGAATATTTTTTGAGTACTGTCAAAAATAATGGAAACATAATAGTTCTTTCGGACAATACAGAAATACATATCGATGATTGGGACTCGACAGTTTGCATATATTGGCTTGAAAACGCGAAGTTAAGACTATCGCGTAGAGGGCGCGGTCACTTCTCCGTTATTATCCAAAATCTTGATAATGACACAGTTGTGTTTGGCATACCGGGCGGAAACAATAAGATTATTCAGATAGAATCCCGCCCCTGAATTGAGTAGTCGGGCCGGTCTGGCAAACCATTATCAGGGCCCACAGCGTCAGCTAAATTGTACCAAATAGTAAAATAGTCACAACAAGTAGCTTGAGGTCGATACGCGCCCCGCTTGGCTCATTCTCGCGTTCCAACAAGCATACACCACCGCCAGCGGGATCATGCTGGTCGAATGTTGCCATGGGTTTGCAATGCAGATGGATTGTGCTGAAAGTGATCGACAACACCTTCAGTCTTGAAATCCTCCGGAGACATCCGATTATGGTCCACCTCTTCCAGAAGTTGACGCTAGCGCTGTCAATCCTGCTTATCGCAATGCCCTCCTGGGCTGCGGATTACCTGGTTTATCGAGAGTATGGATCGGTCAACCATCCACATCCAAGCGCACTCGCAACCCAGTTTTCGACAACTGAGAAAACTGTCCTGAAAGAAGCGTTAACTCGCTTCTTCGACGGGCCGAATGAGGACGAAAGAAAGCTCGGCGCGTCCCATCCCCTCCGATGCATCAATATCGACGCTTTTGACACCTACTCGGTCGAAGAAATTTACAGCGGCAAAGGTTTTTTTGAGTGCAGCGCAGAGACGGCGTTCGATTATGTGACGATCAAGGATGGCCTCGCATTTATTCACCTGAAGGGCTTTCCCAACGCGCCAACCAGCGGTTATTGGCAATCGCTTGATTTCCCACTCTCTCTGACGGTCAAGCAGTTTCCCAACGTGGAACGTTTCGTATTCGTCTATGGTGGCTATCAAGTAAACGGCGGAGAAACCTGTCCTTGGACGTGTTTGGTCCTACCGGGAAATCATACGATTGATGACGAATTCCTCGATAACTGGTCTTCCAATGGCTGGAGCCGTCTCCGTTAGCGTGACTACAAAACGCGTCTCGGCGATACGTCACCGGAATCAAGTGACGATAACTCGATATGTTTCATCGAATTAATCGAGAGGGGCGACGCGCCGAACTCACATAGACTACAGATTGCTTCAGTGGATCGCTGCTCAACCACCGCTTCCTGGAAATAGAACATCACGCTCCTTCAGATCGTTGCGAAGCGCGGTGCTTTCTGCGGCAGAAAGCTTGTCTACAGAGAGCCCAAGGTCCTCCATCAACGATAGAACCTGACTGGTTTCCAGCATATGGGTGTCATAGCCGCCAAGGTCTTCCAATTCCGGATCAGACGACCGCGTGATCAACATGCCGAGAAGCAGGCCGTGCCTCGCTGAAACATTAGTGTCAAAAAGACACGAATAGGTCGTAGCGCGGTAGATAGTGGGGCCGCCCCATCGCCCATGGATACCACCTGCATTGCTTTTGCTGATCGGGCAAGCGATCGCCTTCGGTTCAGTAATTGCGGCAGGCCGAACAGCGGCTGAACCGCCATCAGGCAGAATGACATCAACACGCGCATGTTTCGGATTGAGGCGATCTTCCGCCACCAACCGCCGCAGCATCAATTCCTCGGCTTTTGAGAGCTTGATTGCTCCATATGGGAGGTTGATAAGCACTACCGCACCAACAAATACGAAGAGGGCTGCTGCGATGAAGACGTTTCGCGACATATCCTGGCTCCTGCAACCCAAGCAAACAAAGGATTGTTCCACTCTTGATCACCAAGAATAACACGTCATGAGGAAATGCGACCGTTAAACCGGGAGAAACTCAATGGCGTAGCTCCAAACTATGACACCACGAATCTACGGGATGTTCATCCCCGAGAAAACGTCATCTTCTGATTGGTAAGCGCAGTAGCACTTCCGGTCCATGCGTAACTCATCAGGCATGGTTCGCGATCAGCCGTCGTAATCCTGTGGTTGTGCCCGGGTGGGTTAAGGATCATCGAACCCGGCGCATAGACACCAATATCATTCTCAGATGAATGGCCGGACACGCAATAATAGCTCTCAGTGATACCCTTATGACTATGGGCCGGATATGTCGTCTTCGGAGCAAATAGGACGAGACCGAGAATGATACGGTCACTGATAACGGGACCATTCGGCCCAACCACTTCGGTGTAGCCGTATTTGAGTTTCAACCCACGCGGGACCTTTTCATATCCGTATTGCCAGACGAAATGATCGCGCAGGTCCGCGACCGAGCGCGCGATCCGCGCCGTGCGGTGACCGACGGCGTTACTGAGTGCGCGATCGAGGTGGACACAAACCGGCAGCAACTCCCCATCTGTTTCCTCTACCGGCGGATCATCCTCGAAAACCTTGCCGATCGCGCGGCGAACTTCTGCCATATGTGACCGGATCTTACTACTTCCGCCTGCGGAGCCGGAATGATAGAGGTCATGATAATCTCGCAGGAGATATTGCCAGGCCGGCTCGGTCGAAAGTTTCATGGGTCATCCGGGATGGGATTCTAGTGAGCATTGTGCAACGCACATTACCGAGATAGCACAGTTCATCCGATTGAAAATACTCAATGGATAAAGCCTGCCATCAAAGCATAATCAGTGAACCTCGTCTGGCAGGCGGAAGGATCCATCAGCCCGTTCGATAGGCTTTAAACCATTCCACGAACGCTGCAATTCCATCCTTCAGCGAGACTTTAGGAGAAAACCCATAGTCTCGGTTGATGTCGGAGATATCCGCGAAAGTCCGATAGACATCGCCGGGTTGCATTGGGAGAAACTCCTTCTTCGCAACCTTCCCGCACGCTTGTTCAAGTGTCTCGACGAATTCCATCAAACTGACGGGTTCGTTGTGACCGATATTATAGATCTTGTGCGGTCGATCATTGCGGGAAAGTGCGCCTGGAGGCTTTGTAACGGTCGCAACGATGCCATCCACGATATCATCGACATAGGTGAAGTCGCGCATCATATCGCCATGGTTGAAAAGGCGGATGGGGTCTCCACTGAGGATGCGCTCGCTGAACGACCAATAGGCCATGTCCGGTCGTCCCCAGGGGCCATAGACAGTGAAAAAACGCAGGCCGATCTGTTTCAACCCATAAAGATGAGCATAGGTCGAACTCATCAGTTCATCGGCACGCTTCGTCGCAGCATAAAGCGAAACCGGCTGATCGACCGGATCGTCCTCATGAAACGGAGTCTTTTCATTCCCGCCATAAACCGAACTCGAAGAGGCATAAACAAGGTGCGAAAGCCCATCGCAGTGACGGCAGGCTTCCAGTACTGAGAGATGGCCCACAAGATTGGACGCCGCATAAGCCATCGGGTGATCGATGGAGTAGCGCACACCCGCCTGGGCGGCGAGATGAAGAACGACATCAGGTTTTTCATCGCGAATGTGTTCCGCCAACCGTTCGGTTTCGGAGAGATCCATCTCAACAAAGTGCACACTCTCCGGCAGAGCGGCCAGCCGGGCCTTTTTCAAAGCAGGCGGATAATAATCGTTCAGATTGTCAATGCCGGAAACGTCGTGCCCTTCACCCACAAGGCGTGTCGCGGTGTGAAAACCGATAAATCCTGCAAGCCCGGTGACAAAGACCTTCACGCGCGCCTCATAGCCGTCCCACGCTTGAATACTCAAAACCGCGCTCGCGCATTTCATCAGGCAGATAAATATTGCGCAAATCAACAACGATATTACCCGCCAGAAGCTCCTTCATCCGGGCTAGATCGAGGGCGCGGAATTGGTCCCATTCCGTCACAATGACGACCGCATCGGCGTTTTCCACTGCATGGTAAGGTCCGTCACAGAAAAATGCGCCCGGAAGAAGCGGTTTCGCCTCGTGCATGCTTTCCGGATCATAGACCCTTACCTTTGCACCGCCCTCAATCAGCGCTGGTACGATATCGAGTGCGGGAGCTTCTCGCATATCGTCCGTATTCGGTTTGAATGCGAGGCCAAGGACTGCGATTGTCCGTCCATTCACATCGCCCCCCATAGCTGTTTTCACCTTTTCAGCCATCGCACGTTTACGCGCAGCGTTCACATCAACCACCGTCTCAACGATCCGCACGGGTGTCCCGTGATCACTCGCAGTCTTTGCAAGCGCCAGTGTATCCTTAGGAAAGCAAGAACCGCCATAGCCTGGCCCGGCATGAAGGAACTTGCGGCCAATGCGATTATCAAGACCGATGCCTCTCGCAACTTCCTGGACGTTTGCACCGACCTTTTCACAAAGATCAGCAATTTCGTTGATGAACGTGATTTTCACCGCAAGAAAGGCGTTTGCGGCATATTTGATGAGTTCCGACGTCCGGCGATTGGTGAAAAGCATCGGCGTCTCATTAATGTAAAGAGGCCTGTAAAGTTCGCGCATCACATCGCGCGCCTGCTCGCTGTCGGTTCCGACAACAACACGATCGGGCCGCTTGAAATCCTCAATCGCGGCCCCTTCCCTCAAGAATTCAGGATTGGAGACGACGGCAAAATCAGCGGTAGGCCTGACTTCACGAATGATCCGTTCAACTTCGTCGCCGGTTCCAACAGGAACGGTGGATTTGGTGACGATGACAGTGAAACCGTCAATCAGTTCGGCGATTTCGCGCGCCGCCTGATAGACATAGGTGAGATCAGCATGCCCATCGCCGCGACGAGACGGCGTACCAACTGCTATGAAGACAGCATCGGCTTCCGCAACAGACGATTCAGCTTCGGTCGAAAAGAAAAGGCGTCCGTCGCGCGTATTCTTCGCGACGAGCACGTCAAGGCCCGGCTCGTAAATCGGGATCTTGCCGTCCAGCAAATCCTCGATCTTCTGCGCGTCCTTATCGACACAAGTCACGATGTGTCCGAAGTCCGCAAAACATGCGCCCGAAACGAGCCCCACATAGCCCGTACCGATCATTGTGACGCGCATAACATTCCCCGCTTACTGAAAGACCGATGCTTTTGCGCCGGTCTTTACGCGGAAAAGAAACTGTCATTCATCATTTATACCACCGACTTCTTACATATCACAGGGTGACATCTCGTGCACGGGCGTAATTTTAAGTGACTAGAGCAAAAGCCATATCCGCAAAACGAGC
>JBCDCZ010000040.1:0-22650 GCA_039180865.1 Pseudomonadota bacterium
AAGCCGGGCAAGCCCCGTCAGGTTTTCAGTCAGGACCGGGTTGCGTTTGTGCGGCATGGCCGAAGAACCCTTTTGCCCCTTCGAGAAAAACTCTTCAGCTTCCAGGACTTCGGTGCGTTGAAGGTGACGGACCTCAGTCGCGAGCCGCTCGATAGAAGACGCAATAACGGCAAGGGTCGAAAAGAATACGGCGTGGCGGTCGCGCGGTATGACCTGTGTTGAGATTGGTTCCGGTTTGAGGCCCATTTTCTTCGCGACGTGCTCTTCGATCGACGGGTCGATATTGGCGAATGTTCCAACCGCTCCAGAAATGGCACAGGTCGCGATTTCATCCCGCGCACTAATGAGCCTGTCCCTGTTGCGCGAAAACTCCGCATAGGCCTGGGCGAGTTTTAGGCCGAAGGTGACAGGTTCTGCGTGAATTCCGTGCGAACGCCCGATCGTAACTGTATCCTTGTGCTCAACGGCGCGGTTCTTGAGGGCGGCCAATAGGGCGTCCAGATCCTTGATGAGGAGATCGGCGGCGCGCGACAGCTGCACGCTTAGACACGTATCAAGCACATCAGATGACGTCATGCCCTGGTGGACGAAGCGTGCGTCATCGCCGACGATTTCCGCAAGGTGCGTGAGGAAGGCGATGACATCGTGCTTCGTCTCGCGTTCAATCGCGTCAATCCGATCGATATCGAATTCGGCGGCGTTGCCGCGCTCCCATATGGTTCGGGCAGCGCTTTCCGGGATCACGCCAGCGGCAGCCAGCGCATCACAGGCATGGGCTTCAATTTCGAACCAAATGCGGAACTTGGTTTCCGGTGACCAGATTGCAACCATCTCGTCACGGGAATAGCGCGGGATCATGCCGGTTTGTCCTTGTCAGTTTTTGTCGAGGCGGGAGTGAGCGACCCTCTAGCAGAAGCAAATGGATCCCACAAATTGAAACTCTTGGAGCTTCGGACAACAGAGTATTCAGGTGCCCTCATTTCCTGATTGCTGTTCAAACAGCGAGAGGAGTTTCACGAGGAAAACGCAGAATAGAACGGCTGCAATCAGTCCGTAGGGCAGGAAAGTCCGCAAGCCAACAGCTGCGAACGAATAGGCGTGAATTGCAAACAGAAAGAGTATGTCGAGAAAGAATTTGAATTCAAATGGCGGGTGAATCCATTGAATGGAGTGCTGAAACGAGAAGAGCGCCGATTGAAAATAGGTCCCGGCGGCCGTGATCATGCTGAGAATCAGGAATGCCAGAGCAAAACGTGCGCTTTCCGGTTGGGTGCGAATTCTGCGGTGTTTTAGCGCGAAGATCGTGACCGGCGCGGCCACCAATCCGGCCAGCGTCCCAAACGCTGAAAACAATAAGGCGCGTTCATCGATCATGGATTTATAAACGAGGAAGTGCAGCAAAAGGCATCCACCAATGACAGGCGGCCAAAGGACAATGAATGCGCCCAGAAACGCAGTTTCAGCGGGGCGCCTTGTTCTCATCGCGAACGATGTCGTCTGTTTCACCGGGAAAGAACCGCGGAATCCGTCGCTGTGCGGATCGCTTTGATGGCCTCCGCATAATCCTGCACGCCGTTGCCTTTGAAGACCGCGGAGCCTGCAACCAAGACATTGGCGCCGGCCCTAACGCAATCTGGTGCGGTTTCCGCTGTCACGCCACCGTCGATTTCAAGGTCGATTGACCGCGACCCGATCATTTCCCGAAGTTTGGCGATTTTCGGTAGCATTGACGAAATGAATTTTTGACCGCCAAAGCCTGGATTGACGGTCATCACGACAATGAGATCGATATCGTCCAGCACATCCTCGATGACCGCAGCGGGTGTCGCCGGGTTAAGGACAACACCGCATTTCCGACCGAGCGCACGGATCGTTTGAAGCGTTCTGTGAAGGTGCGGCCCGGCTTCAGCGTGAACGGTGATATGGTCGGCGCCTGCGTCCACGAAAGCATCGATAAAAGGATCAACCGGCGCGATCATCAAATGAACGTCGAAGGGCAGGTTTGACCGGGATCGCACTGACTTTGTGACAGCCGGCCCAAACGAAATGTTCGGGACGAAATGCCCATCCATAATGTCGACATGGATCCAGTCGGCACCTGCTTCGCTCACATCTCTCACTTCGTCACCGAGCTTCGCGAAATCCGCTGCCAGAATAGAAGGGGCTATAATGATTGGACCAGACATCGATTGGTTCCTGTTCTTATCTGAAAATAGGGCGGCTTTTACTCGCCCGGCGGCGGCGTTTCGTCAGCCGGTTCGGCAGAGAGATCTGACGGTTCGGTGTCCTGGGGCGCCACCGGAACAATGGTTGCGCCCTGCCATTCGTGCATGAGGTAGTCGATCAGGTTCGCGTCACCCTGCTCGTTGAAACGGATTGGCCCGAGGACTGTATCGAACGTGCTGCTGTTAAGCGCAGCGATCAGGCCTTCATAACCGCCGTCAGGATCTGTTTTCAAAGCATCGGCGATAATTGTTAAAGCCGCATGGCCGCGGAGCGTCAATCCATTTGCCGATTTCCCGGCATCCAGAAGCGCTTGAACGGTGTCGCGCGCCCAGGGAAAGCGGCGTGGATCAGGTGGGAAGGATACGAAAATACCGGATAGCTCACGCCGCGCCGCGTTGTTTTCAAGCACCCCGCTTGGAAAATCCGCATGAACAAGGCCGTCACCGCCAATGAAAGTCATATCGGTTTTCAGCCGGTCAACGTCGCGGATAATGATCGCTGCGTCTGTATGAAAACCGCCGATGAAGACAGTGTCTGCACCCGAATCGACGAGCCTGGCTGCCAGACGGCGGTAGCTTTCTTCGCCGGTGACGAAGGACTCCGCTAAAACAGCCGGACGCCCCGCTTCATCAAGCTCCCGGGTCAGAAGATCGGCAAGCCGTTTGCCATAAACCGAGCCGTCGTGAATGACGGCAATCTTCGGCTCATCCATACCAAGAACAAATTCGGTGATCGTGTCACCTTGCTGCGTATTACGCGCGGCCAACCTGTAGGTACCGCCATCCTCGCGTGGCCGGTTATCCGTGAATGCCGGATTCTGGCTTGCCGGCGA
The DNA here is from genome assembly GCA_039180865.1 of Pseudomonadota bacterium. GTDB lineage: Bacteria > Pseudomonadota > Alphaproteobacteria > Rhizobiales > JACESI01 > JBCDCU01. Next base: position 3,059 of record JBCDCZ010000040.1, read on the forward strand.
GATTTGGACAATCTCGTTCTCAGCGTAAACCGCTGCCGATTCGATTGAAGGCCGGTCACACAAATGGCCGATAACAGCGACGACGTTTCGCCCGACCATTTGATTGGCAATGCCGGAGGCTTTGGCCGGATCGCATGCGTCGTCGATGGGTTCGATCGTTAAATCCGTGCCTTTGATCCCGCCAGCCTGATTGATTTCGTCTGCTGCGAAACGTGCACCTTCGATGATTTGACGACCAAGCGGGGCGTAAACGCCCGTCAGAGGGACCGCGATGCCAACAGCAATCCGTTCCTGGGCCGTTGCCGGAATGGTCTGCCCGGCGAGTAAAAGGCAAGCGCCAGCGATCAGAACGATAAGGGACGAGGTCTTTGGTTTCAGGAGCAAAGGTGCGTTCCGGTTCTAATCCGTCTTTTGCGATGTCCTTGTCTTCAGGGTTTGCACGCTTGCGGCCATAGGCGTCAAGGCCCTGCCGAAAGGTGTTCCTTGATTTTAAGAAGGTCCTGCCATGCGAGGCGCTTTTGGCCCGGCTGGCGCAAGAGGTAGGCGGGATGAAGCGTTGCAAGCGCCGGAAAGGCGCCCTTATCCGTGGCGCAGGTCATGGAGCGTCCGCGCAGACGCAGGATACCGTTCGTGGTATTGATAAGCTGTTTTGCCGCCGCGCCACCAAGCGGCACAACCAGGTCTGGTTGAACAAGCTCGATCTGACGGAGGATGAAAGGTCGGCACAGTTCGGTTTCTTCAGGCGTCGGTGTCCGATTGCCCGGTGGTCGCCAGGGGACAACATTTGCAATGTAAGTGTCGCTGTCCCGTTCCAGACCGATCGCTGCGAGCATAAGATTAAGGAGATCGCCGGAGCGCCCGACAAACGGAATTCCGGTCAGATCCTCCTCGCGTCCCGGTGCTTCGCCGATAAACATCACACGCGCATCCGGATTGCCGACGCCAAAGACCAGATTCTTTGCCGTGCGTTTGAGTGAACAGCCTTCGAAAGCGGTAAGCGCTTCTTTTAGCTCTTCCAGGGTGCCAGCCGCTTGGGCGTGCATTCGCGCGTCTTCATTTGAAGCACCATCCCCTTGTACCGTCGATGGTGCGGCCTTGATAAAATTAGGGGCATTTTTCGGGGCAGTGGGTACTCCGCGAGACGTTAAGCTTGGAGCGCCACTTGGTTTGCTGGGAGAAAGAGGGGCAGAAGTTTCAGTGACAGCCGCGCGCCGGGCTGCGCGTTCCTTCTCAAAATCGGCAAATCGATCATGCGGCGCGTCATCAAGAGCGCAATCGATCCCGCTTGCGGCATAAAATTCTACCAGATTGACAAGATCGTGTTGTCGCAGGGGCTTTACCTTTACGTTCACGTAAACTAAGTACGAATTGGAGTAAAAACCATTGGCCGACAAGACCTGTAGATCGTTACGCGAACCCGTTTACGTCCGTCGCTGCTGGGACATGGTTAGAAGAAACCCTATTGTATCCCGTATCGCAATAGGCTTGTGCAAAAGACAATACGGTGGTGGTCTGCAAATGTGGACGATCCGGAGGAGAACGAGATGACAGACGAAATGCCCGAGCGCGAAAGCATGGATTTCGATGTGGTGATTGTTGGTGCAGGACCGGCTGGTCTTGCAGCGGCAATCCGGCTGAAACAAATCGATCAGGATCTCAATGTGGTTGTCCTCGAAAAAGGGTCTGAAGTCGGAGCCCATATTCTCTCTGGCGCTGTTGTCGATCCGATCGCTGTCGATCAACTCTTACCTGGATGGCGCGATGAAGACGACACGCCCTTCAAGACGCCGGTGACAGCAGACAAGTTTCTATATCTTGGCCCGTCAGGCGTTGCCCGCCTGCCGAATTTCATGATGCCGAAGCTCATGAACAATCATGGGAATTTCGTTGTTTCTCTTGGCAACGTCTGCCGTTGGCTTGCGGAGAAGGCAGAAGCGCTCGGCGTTGAGATCTTTCCGGGTTTCGCAGCATCCGAAGTCCTCTATGACGATAATGGCAATGTTATCGGGGTCGCGACCGGTGACATGGGAATTGGCCGCGACGGACAACCGAAACCCGGTTTCGAACGCGGGATGGCGCTGCTTGGAAAATACGTCTTCATTGGCGAAGGCGTTCGCGGCTCGCTGGCGAAGCAGTTGATTGAAAAATATGATCTTTCCGCAGGAAAAGAGCCTCAGAAATTCGGAATTGGCATTAAGGAACTTTGGGAAGTCGATCCCGAAAAACACCAGCCAGGTCTTGTCCAGCATTCTTTCGGTTGGCCGCTCGGATCAAATGCGGGTGGCGGGTCGTTTCTTTATCACCTCGAAGACAACCAGGTTTCCGTCGGCTTCGTGACCCACCTCAATTACGAGAACCCTTGGCTCTCACCATTTGAAGAATTCCAGCGCTTTAAAACGCATCTTGCGATTCGCGATGTGTTTGAAGGTGGCAAGCGAATTTCCTATGGCGCCCGCGCCATCACCGAGGGCGGGTATCAATCCGTACCGAAATTGAGCTTCCCGGGAGGCGTGCTGATCGGGTGTTCGGCAGGCTTCGTGAATGTGCCGCGCATCAAAGGGTCTCACAATGCCATGCTGACCGGCATGATTGCTGCAGAAAAGGCGGCGGCAGCGATTTCTGCAGGCCGCTCAGGTGATGATCTCATTGAATATGAAGACGCATGGCGCGCGAGCGATGTCGGACGCGATCTTTATAAGGTCCGGAACGCGAAACCGCTCTGGTCGAAATATGGCCTTCTTGGCGGGATCGTTCTCGGCGGTGTCGACATGTGGACGAACGAACTCTTCAACTTCTCGCTTTTTGGACCAATGAGCCATGGCAAAGCCGATTACGAGGCGCTTCGCCCTGCCGCAGAATGCAAGAAGATCGAGTATCCGAAGCCGGATGGAAAGGTCTCGTTCGACCGCTTGTCATCGGTCTTCATGTCGTCGACCAACCATGAGGAAGATCAGCCGATCCACCTCAAATTGAAAGATGAGACGCTGCAGTTCGCCTCCGAATGGAATACGTATCAGGGACCATCCAATCGGTACTGTCCGGCGGGTGTTTATGAATGGGTGACACCTGACGAAGGCGGCGACCCGAAATTCGTCATCAACGCCCAGAACTGCGTCCACTGCAAAACCTGTGATATCAAGGATCCGAACCAGAACATCAACTGGACGGTACCGGAAGGTGCGGGCGGCCCGAATTATCCGAACATGTAGGCAGCGCGCGATGCGCGCGCTGATTGCAGCTCTATTCACGGCATTGCTGATGCTGGCAGCTGACCCGTTGCCGGTTTTTGCAACCGAGGCGAATCCGGAAAACAAGGATCGATTGTCGGAGCTTCTTTTCCCGGTTCCCAGAATGAAACCGGGACAAGGCGAAGAAGATGCCAATCCCGTGCCGTCCGTGCCTGCCCGGAAAGAAGGGTCGCAATCATCTGCCGGGCGCGATCCGGCCTCGGCTCCGCCTCAAATCTTGAAGGCATCGCAGCGTCATGCCTGTCCTGTGCTTCTCACCGGGCGAGTGAAGGGCCGGTATCTCGCGCCAATAGCGACAGCGGAAGGCTGTGGCGACGCTGCGCCGGTTGAAATCTCAGAAGTGTCCGGTATCCGGATCGCGCCTCCGGTAACACTCAACTGCCGCATGGCAGTCGCTTTCGTTGATTGGGTCGAAAAAGTAACCGCGACATCCCGTGCGCTGTTTGATGCGAACCTTGCCACGATCAGGACTGCTGCGAGCTATCAGTGCAGGCGGCGAAACAACAAGCCGGACGGTAAGTTTTCCGAACACGCGACCATGAACGCTGTCGATATCTCCGGGTTTGTCCTCGAAAACGCTCTTGAGGTTTCTGTCGGCAAAGACTGGCCTTCTGCAACCGAGACGGATGCTTCCGAGGTAAGCCTCGCAAGGCGCCTTGCGCACCCTTCAACGTCAAAGCAGCGGTTTCTCCGCACTGTTCATGCGTCTGGGTGCACAGGATTTACAACGGTGCTCGGCCCCGATGCTGATGACGCCCACGCCTCGCATTTTCATTTCGATCTCGGCTGCCATGGGGCGGCTTGTACTTTCAGGATCTGCCAATAAGACCCGTCGCACTTGCCTCGCCTTGAAATCAGCTTAGAGTGCCCGCGACACGCAAGAAAAGGCCTTTCATGACCAACGTTCCAAAGTCCATCGATGAGACCGTCGCGCTCCTGGAGGGTGCCGATTACGTGCCCACGCGTGCGCTCGCAACCGTCCTTTTTCTAGCGCTCAAATTGAAGCGCCCGTTGTTTCTGGAAGGTGAGGCTGGGGTCGGCAAGACGGAGATTGCAAAAGTACTCGCCTCGGCACTTGGACGCGATCTGATCCGCCTTCAATGTTATGAGGGCCTTGATATTAACTCCGCGGTCTATGAGTGGAATTATGCGCGGCAGATGACAGAAATCCGCCTTGCGGAGGCCTCTGGAGAAACCGACCGCACGGCGCTTGCCAAAAACCTCTATTCGACTGAGTTCCTGATCGAGCGTCCGATCCTGACGGCAATGAAGGCACCGGGCGGTCAGGCACCGGTGCTTCTGATCGACGAACTCGATCGGGCTGACGAAGCATTCGAAGCCTATTTACTCGAAGTTCTCTCCGACAATCAGGTCACGATCCCCGAGATTGGTACAATCAAGGCCGATGCGCCGCCCATCATTATCGTCACGACAAACCGGACCCGCGAAATCCACGACGCTTTGAAACGTCGCTGTCTTTATCATTGGGTCGACTATCCGACCGCTGAGGCGGAACTAGAGATCCTGAAACGCAAAGTGCCGGGAGCTGGGGACCGTCTGTCGGCGGAAATCGTCGCCTTCGTGCAGTCCCTGCGCACAGGCGATCTCTTTAAGAACCCAGGTGTCGCGGAGACGCTTGACTGGGCGACCGCGCTAACGGAACTCAACGAGATGGCACTGGACCCTGAGACGGTCTCCGACACGCTCGGTGTCCTCTTGAAATATCAGGACGATATCGCACGATTGCAGGGGGATGAAACCGCAAGGCTTGTCGAAGAGGCACGCCGCGCCGCAGGTGCTGGCGCCTAGCGGAATTTCTGCAGAAGAGGGACCGCCATGCCAGGTCTGATACCGGATAATATCGCTCACTTTGCCCGTGCCTTGCGGCGGGCAGGGCTTCCGGTTGGCCCCGCTTTGGTTGTCGAGGCTGTAAAGGCCGTCGAGACCGCTGGTCTCAAGTCGAAGGAAGATCTCTACTGGACGCTCCACGCGGTATTCGTGAAAAGGCGCGATCACCGGCCGGTCTATCATGAAGCCTTTCATCTGTTTTTCAGAAAGCGCGATCTGATTGAGAAAATGCTTCAGATCCTATCCCCCGTGGCAGAAGGGAAGGCGGAAAAAGAAAAGGCCAAGGCAGGCGCCGCACGTGTCTCTGATGCTTTTTTCAATCAGCCGGAACAAAAGCGCGAAGACGAAATTGTCCCGGAAATCGAAATCGATGCGCGCTACACGATGTCGCCGAGCGATGTCTTGAGGGAGAAAGATTTCGCCCAGATGAGCGCGGCTGAAATCGCCGAGGCAAAGCGCGCGATCGCCTCGCTGCGTCTGCCTGTGGATGAAATCGCTACACGCCGCTATGAACCGGCGGGGCGGCCCGAGCGTTTCAATATGCGCAGGACAATGGCCCGGTCTCTCAGGGCGGGCGGCGCGGTGATCTTGCCTGAATTTGACAGTGTGAAAACGGTTCATCCGCCTGTCGTCGCTCTCTGCGATATCTCCGGATCGATGAGCCAGTATTCCAGGATCTTCCTGCATTTTCTCCACGCTCTTTCGGAGAAGAACCGGCGGGTTCATACCTTTTTGTTTGGGACCAGGCTCACGAACGTGACCCGGCAATTGCGGATGAAAGATCCGGACGAGGCGCTGGAAGAATGCTCAGCCGCAGTGCTCGACTGGTCCGGCGGAACGCGCATTGCCTCCACCTTGCGTGAATTCAACATGAAATGGTCGCGTCGCGTGCTTGGTCAAAAGGCCATTGTCCTCCTCATAACAGACGGTCTGGAACGCGACGGACAGGAAAACCTCGACCATGAAATGGATCGACTGCATCGGTCCTGCCACCGGTTGATTTGGCTGAACCCGCTCCTACGTTTTGAGGGCTTTCAGGCTAAGGCTGCCGGAATCCGCACAATGCTAAGCCATGTCGATGATTTCAGAGCTGTTCATTCAATCGATGCGATGGCGGATCTGGCTGATGTCTTGTCAAAACCACCCATGCGAGCCCATGATCCGATGGAATGGTTGAAGGCTGGTTGAGGCGAACAGGCGCGAAAGGAAAGATGATGTCCGGCGACGGTGAACGTGACATTTTGTCGATTGCAGAGGCATGGCGGGAAGAAGGACGTCAGATCGCCCTTGCGAGCGTCGTGAAAACCTGGGGGTCTGCGCCCCGTCCCGCCGGTGCGCATCTTTTGATCGATTCAGAGGGAAACTTTGAAGGTTCGGTTTCCGGCGGGTGTGTGGAAGGTGCGGTCGTCAGCGAAGCTGTGGAGGTGATCGATGATGGCAAACCGCGCACGCTGACTTTCGGAGTGGCAGATGAGACCGCGTGGGAAGTCGGCCTGTCCTGCGGCGGTGAGATCGCGGTTTACGTGGAGCGCGTTGACTAAATGGATCTGTCCCTTCTCAAGCGGCTCAATAAGGAGCGACGCGAACGGCGGCCCGTGATCCTGATCACGAATACGAACAGCGGCGAACAGCATCTCTATGGCCCGGATGATAGCGTGGACGACGCAGCGCTACGCGACGAGGTATCCGCCCGGTTCTACTCTGGAAAATCCGGAACGGTCGGTGACCACTTTATCTCAGTCTATCTTCCGTCTCCGCGTCTGGTGGTGATCGGCGCGGTCCACATCTCACAGCATCTCGTTAGTCCAGCGGCTGCTGCGGGGTTCGATGTGACAATTATCGATCCACGAACCGCCTTTGCCAGCGAAGAGCGGTTCCCGGATGTTGCGCTTTTTGCGGAATGGCCAGATGTCATCCTGACGGGGAATCCGCTCGATCCCTTTACGGCCCTGGCCGCACTGACCCATGATCCGAAAATCGACGATCTACCGCTCTCGGAAGGGTTAAAGGCCGGCTGTTTTTATGTCGGCGCCCTTGGAAGCCGTAAGACCCACGGTAAACGGGTCGATCGCCTGAAGGAACGGGGACATACGGAAGCTGAGATTGATCGGATCAACGCGCCGATCGGTCTTGATATCGGGGCATCGTCGCCCGCTGAAATCGCAATTGCTGTCCTCGCTGAAGTGATTGCCGCACGGCGCAATAAGCTTCAGGAGGCGGCGTGAAATTCGGACCTGTTCCGGTTGGGAAGGCGGAAGGATGCTATCTCGCCCACGCCCTTAAATTGGAGAAAGGCCGTCTGAAGAAGGGGCATTTCCTGACTGCGGACGACATCACGGCTATCCGCAAAGCGGGCGTTGAAACTCTCATAGCCGCAACGCTTGAAGAGGATGATGTTCACGAAGAGGCGGCCGCTGAGCGGATTGCTGCTGCCATAAGCGGTGATCAGGTTCGCTTGGATCCTCCGTTCACTGGCCGGGTCAACCTCTTTGCGTCAGAAGCCGGTATCCTACGGGTGGATAAAACGGGGGTCGATCAGCTTAATCGGATTCATCCGGCAATCACATTCGCGACGCTTGCTGATTACGCTCCAGTCGAGGCTGGCCGCATGATAGCGACGGTGAAGATTATTCCCTTCGCAGCACCGAGCGTCGGCGTTATTGCTGCGGAAGGACTCGGGCCTCTGGTGAGCGTAAGACCATTTGTGCGCAAGAAGGTGGCACTGGTCGCGACGAAACTTCCTGCGCTTAAAGAAGCGACGATGGACAAGACCCGAAAGATCCTGGAAGACCGGCTTGCCCGCGCTGGCGCGGATCTCGTTACAGAGATCAGGGTTGCGCATGACGAAGCGGAGATCTGTGACGGTCTCAAAAAGGTCAGCGACACAGGTGCTGATTTGATTGTTCTTTTCGGAGCCTCGGCAACCGTCGATGAGGCAGATGTCGGCCCTGAGGGCCTCATGCAGGCTGGCGGTACTCTTGATCATTTCGGAATGCCTGTTGATCCCGGCAATCTCCTGTTCATAGGGGCGCTTTCCGGTGCTCCCGTGATTGGCGCGCCCGGTTGCGCGCGGGCGCCAGCGGAAAACGGATTTGATTGGGTCCTCCATCGTCTGCTCGCAGGGATCGATGTCAATCAGGATGACATAACTTCACTCGGGGTTGGTGGATTGTTGATGGAAATCACCTCACGGCCGCAACCGCGCGAAGGTGGGGTTGAAGCCGGTCCTGGTGACGGTCAGCCCGCGCGGGTTTCGGCGGTTCTGCTCGCTGCCGGACAATCCCGTCGTATGGGTTCCCACAACAAACTCACCGCGACCGTTGACGGAATCGCACTGGTGCGCCGGGCGGCGGAAGCCCTGCTCGCATCGAAAGCCAACGAGGTCGTAGTTGTAACAGGCCATCAACCTCGGGAGGTCGAGGTGGCGCTATCCGGTCTTTCCGTTCGTTTCGTCCACAATCCTGATTATGCAGATGGGCTCTCCACTTCGCTGAGAGTCGGGATCAGCGCTCTGGGACCGGAGAGCGAAGCAGCTTTGATCGCCCTTGCGGATATGCCGTTCCTCGAGACAGAAGCGTTCGACCGGGTGATTGATGCTTTCACAGATGATGCGGCAACGAGCCTTGTGGTCGCAACGTCGAATGGAAAGCGCGGTAATCCGGTTCTTTGGTCGCGACGACATTACCCGGATCTTATGGCGATATCCGGTGACACGGGTGCGCGCCACCTTATCGGGGCGAATGAAGCGTTCTTGAGCGAGGTTGAGATCGGCGAGAGTGCGGCACTTGATCTCGACACACCGGAAGCATTGCGTGCTGCGGGTGGCCGCTTGCCGGAGGACAAGGCGTGAGATTTCCTGCCGAATTGATGAAAGGGCGCCTCATAAAGCGCTATAAGCGGTTCCTTGCCGATATTGTTCTTGAGGATGGCCAGGAGGTGACAGCCCATTGCGCCAATCCGGGCTCGATGATGGGCTTGAAGGATCCCGGCATGACCGTCTGGGTATCACCGGCAAAGGATCCTAAGAGAAAACTCAAATACGATCTGCAACTCGTCGAGGCTGATGATACGCTGGTTGCTATCAACACCGGCAATCCGAACAAACTGGTCGAAGAAGCAATCCTTGACGGAACGATCAAAGAGCTCGACGGATATGACACGCTGCGCCGGGAGGTGAAGTACGGCAAAGCCAGCCGCATCGACATACTTCTTTCAGGCGACGAGGACGGTCGTGCCGACTGTTATGTCGAAGTCAAGAATGTCCATCTTTTGCGGGCGCCCGGCCTTATAGAGTTTCCGGATAGTGTAACGGCAAGAGGTGCGAAACATCTGGGTGAACTCGCCGATATGGTTGATGAGGGGCACCGGGCGGTCATGGTCTACTTGGTGCAACGCGGGGACGGCCGAGAGTTTCGCCTCGCTGATGATCTTGACCCCGCTTATGCGACAGCTTTTGTCGATGCCCGCAAAAGAGGCGTTGAAGCGCTGGTTTATGATTCTGTCATTGCCCTTGACGAAATCCGGGTGAGAGGGCCATTGCCCTTGATCGAGCCCGCGTGAGGCGACCTTATTGTTACGGCGATACGCGTTCCGTTTTGCTGGTCAATCGCGTTAGGCCCGTTTATGAAGGCCCGACAGCATTTACATAGAAGAAGACTTCAAGCTGGCCCTTGGTGCCGCAAGGAGTGGAGAGAATGGTAAGCTATATCGAGGCAGCAACCGCACCCCTGCGCAATACGGGTCAGGTGCGCCTTTACACTACGGATGATTTCGCTGCCATGCGTGAAGCCGGTCAGCTGACGGCCCGCGCTCTGGACCATATCGCAGAAATGGTCAAACCGGGTGTAACAACCGAAGAGATCGACGACTTTGTGTATCAGTTCGGTCTCGACAACGATGCGATCCCGGCGACCTTGAATTATCGCGGCTACACCAAGTCGAGTTGCACGTCGATCAATCACGTCGTTTGCCACGGGATTCCAAATTCGAAGCCCTTGCGCGAGGGCGACATCATCAATGTGGATGTGACTTACATCGTCAACGGCTGGCACGGCGACTCAAGCCGTATGTATTCGGTTGGCGCCGTGAAACGGGCTGCCGAGCGACTAATGGACGTCACCTATGAATGTCTCATGCGCGGGATCCGCGCGGTGAAACCCGGCGGGACAATTGGCGATATCGGTCACGCAATCCAGACTTACGCCGAGAGTGAGCGCTGCAGCGTGGTTCGCGACTTCTGCGGCCACGGTGTCGGGCAGCTTTTTCATGACACGCCGAACGTCCTGCATTATGGCCGGGCGGGCGAGGGGGTCGAGTTGAAGCCCGGAATGATCTTCACGATTGAACCGATGATCAATCTCGGGCGCCCCCATGTGAAAGTTCTGCCGGATGGATGGACGGCGGTTACGCGGGATCGTTCGCTGTCAGCGCAGTTTGAGCATTCTGTCGGGGTGACGGAGACGGGCTGTGAAATTTTCACATCATCTCCGAAGGGTTATCACAAACCGCCTTATGGTCCGTCGCCAAAGTCTGCCGGATAGGAACGGCGGCAGCCGCGCCGCCGCTCGTGAAGGGCCCGAAAAAACAAGAATACTTCAAAACGTATACTCCGTTGCGATGACAAAAAGTGACCCATCCACGTCTTCAGAAAAACCGCATTATACCGGTCATCGGGACCGATTGAGAGCGCGGTTTCAACAAAACGGGGATGCGGCGCTCGCCGACTACGAATTACTGGAACTCATTCTCTTCAGGTCGATCCCGCGCCGGGACACCAAGCCGATCGCAAAGGCACTTCTTACTCGTTTCGGAAACTTTGCAGACGTATTGGCCGCCCCCGAATCCCGACTGTGCGAAGTCGATGGTGTTGGGCCATCTGTTGCCGCCGATCTGAAGATCGTGAGGGCGGCAGCGAAGCGATTCAGCCGTGGTCTTGTGAAAGAGCGCACAATTCTCTCATCCTGGGATGCACTTCTGGATTATTGCCATACAGCGATGGCCTATGAAGAGCGCGAGGAATTCCGCATACTCTTTCTCGATAAGAAGAACCAGTTGATCGCCGATGAAGTACAACAGGTCGGTACCGTGGATCACACACCGGTCTATCCGCGCGAAATCGTCAAACGGGCGTTGGAGCTTTCGGCGACGGCAATCATCCTCCTCCACAACCATCCGTCCGGCGATCCGACACCGTCAAATGCTGATGTTGTCATGACGGAAAAGATCATTGCGGTTGCTTCCCCTCTGGGCATCGCCGTTCATGATCATGTCGTTATTGGCCGAAACGGCCATGCGAGCCTGAAGCAACTCCAGCTGATATGATATCTTAGATTGCAGGTGAACTGATCATCAGCCGATCGTGTCATATTCACGATAAGGCATGGGTTTATTCTGAGATAATACTGAGCTCAATAGGATAACTGGAGGTATTCATGGATTCATACCGTAATGCGGTCGACAGATCGCTTGCCGTTCTGTTTGCAGATGCCGGGGAAGATTTTTCGCTCGACGAAAATGGCATGACGTCGATTGCCCTTGAGAACAACATCACGATCACGCTTGAGCTCGGCGGCAATGAAGACCGCCTCTATATCCGAGTACCACTCCTTTCTCTTGCCCCATCGCAGACGGAGTTTCTGAAAACTGCGCTTGAAACGAATCTCTTTTCGATGCCGAGCGATCAAACCTGGATCGCCTATGATCGCGATATAGCAGCGCTCGTCCTTTGCGGCGCTCTGGGCGATGAAGCTCGCGATCCCGAAAGTCTCCGAGCAATCCTCGAAAGCGTTGCTATTGATGCTACGCAAGCAGGTAGGGCGCTAAATGGGGCTCGGACCGGCAACGCAAACGAAGAATCTCTCCTTACAGACGTGAGTAGCTTTAAAGTTCAGGGTTAGCTGCGAAAAGCGTACCGTTAGCTCGCCTCTTTTCGCAATTCGCGGCGTAAAATTTTGCCAACATTGGATTTCGGTAATTCATCGATGAAGGCGATATGCTTGGGTACCTTGTACGCGGCTAGGCGTTCCCTGCAATGGTCCTGGATTTTCGTATCTGCGAGTTCAACACCGGGACGCGTCACGACATAGGCCTTCACCGCTTCGCCGGTTTTGTTATCCGGCACGCCGATAACGGCACATTCGACAACACCGTCGCAGGCGGTGATTTCGGCTTCGATCTCATTTGGATAAACGTTGAAGCCGGAGACCAGGATCATGTCCTTCTTACGGTCCACGATTTTCACGTAGCCTTCAGAATTGAAGATTCCGACATCGCCAGTCTTGAAAAACCCATCTTTGGTGAAGGCAGCTTCATTGGCTTCGGGGCGGTTCCAGTAACCATCCATGACTTGGGGTCCGCGGGCTGCAATCTCGCCAGCTTCACCGAGCGGCACCTCATTGTCCTGATCGTCGAGAAGCTTGATCTCCGTGGAAGAAACGGGGATGCCGCAGCATCCGGTAAAGTGTGTGACAGACATCGGATTGATGGTGAGAACCGGTGCTGTCTCCGACAGGCCATATCCTTCTTTGATGTGGTGACCGGTGATTTCTTTCCACTGATTGGACGTTGCTTCTAGAACGGCCGCTCCGCCCCCAATACTCACCTTGTAGCGCGAAAAGTCCACGTCATGGATTTTCGGATGCATCATCATGCCCTGGAACAAGGTGTTGACGGCGGCAAAAACCGTGAAACGCGAATCTTTCAAAACATCGAGGAAGCTGTCGATGTCTCTTGGGTTAGGGATGAGCACCATTTTTGCACCGACCGACAAATAACAGACCGTCATGGAGAGGCCAAAAATATGATAGAGCGGCAGCGCAACGATGAATACCTCTTCGCCGGGTAGGGTTGCCTCCGGCAGGAAGCTGCGGATCTGAAGAACATTGGCAATCACGTTACGGTGCTTGAGGACCGCCCCTTTCGACAATCCTGTCGTGCCACCGGTGTATTGGAAAAACAGAATATCATCGCCAGTGAGCTCTACCGGTGTGTAATCGTTGACTGACCCGTTTTCGAGAATGGTGGATAAGGCAATCGTGCCGGAAAGACCGGGGTGAGTTTCAATCGGCGGAATGGGCCGCGACCCGCCATCTCCTGGATCGACTGTGATCACGCGCTTGACTGAGGTGTCATCGATGATCGCGGCAAGCGTTGGTGTTACTGCATTGAAGACAACGATTGTCTCAGCCCCAGCGTCGTTCAACTGGTGGGCAAGCTCCCGCGGCGTATAGAGCGGATTCACATTCACTTGCGCCGCGCCGCAATACATTAAAGCCAGCATGGTGATCGGAAAGGCAAAAACGTTCGGGACCATAACGGCAACCCGCTCGCCTTTTTGAAGGCCGAGTTCGGTTTGCAGATAGGCAGCCATTTTTAGCGCACGGGTGTTGACCTCCACATAGGTCAAAGCCTCCCCGAAGCATTCGAACGCGGGTTTGTCCGGGAACCGTTCAACCGCTTCCCGGAAGATTGCGGTCACCGATGGATAGGAATCGGCATCGATTTCGGCCGGAACGCCGGCATCATATGTTTTGAGCCAGGGGCGGTTTTCCATTGCACTCCTCCCAGTATGCGCTGTCATTTGACGGTTGCCCTGAATGAAGGGGATCGTCGTAGTGAAGAAGATAAGCGCCTCCTCTTGCGCCATACCTCTCGGACGCAGAGCTTACGCCGGATTTTTGGATTGGAAAACGGTCTTATCCCCAAGTGGCAGATGGACAGGGGCTCAGGTGCCGCTTAAAGGATGTGATCTATATCGTCGCACAGGGCTTTGACACCGAAACCCGCGCTAAAAGGACTTTCCGTCATGGCTGAAAACAGGATCATCACCGCAGGAATTCTTGTCATAGGTGATGAGATTTTGTCCGGCCGGACGAAAGATACCAACAGCGGATACATCGCCGATTATCTCACGGCAGTCGGGATTGATTTAAAGGAAATCCGTGTTGTAGCAGACGAGAAGGAGGCAATTATTGGTGCCGTTCGCACATTGAGCGACGCCTACACTTATGTCTTCACAACCGGTGGAATAGGACCCACCCACGACGATATCACGGCGGACTGTATGGCTGAGGCTTTCGGCGTCGGGATTGATCACAATGAAGAGGCGATCGCGATGATGAAAGCGAACTACCCGCCGGAGATCGAACTCAACGAAGCGCGGCTGAGAATGGCGCGGATTCCGTTTGGTGCGACGCTCATTGACAACGCCATGCGGGCTCCGCCGGGCTTCAGGATCGAGAATGTCCATGTGATGGCGGGAGTTCCGACAGTCATGCGCGCGATGCTTGACGAAATCGGGCCAACGCTCGAGACCGGAACAGTCATCCATTCGCGTACAGTCCCGTTCAGCCGGGGCGAAGGTACGATTGCGGCAGGCCTTGGAGCAATCCAGGCCGACTTCGACGATGTCTCCATCGGCTCCTACCCGATGATCAAGGATGGCCGTTACATGACCCAGATTGTTTTACGCTCGCGTGACGAAACGCGGCTCGGCGAGGCAGAAGCCGCCGTTTCCAAGCTCGCCGCTTCGCTCAGTTAAGGAACTCACTATGCAAGCCACATCGCCGGAAAAAGCCTTCCACGTCTCATGGGAGCAGTTTCACCGCGACACGCGGGCACTCACCTGGCGCCTTGCTGAGGGAAAGACCTGGCACGCTGTCGTCGCAGTGACACGGGGCGGGTTGGTTCCGGCCGCCATTGTAGCTCGGGAACTCAATATCAGGCGGATCGAAACAATCGGTGTTGCCTCATACCACGACTATAAGAACCAGGGTGAAAGCCAGATTATCAAGCCGATGTCCGACGAAATCGTTAGGAGTGCTGGTGACGGGCAGGACATCCTGATTGTCGATGACCTCGTCGACACCGGCAAAACGGCGACGATTGTTCGCGAAATGCTGCCCGGTGCGCACTTTGCGACTGTTTATGCGAAGCCCAAGGGAAAGCCTTTGGTTGACACTTTCATGACCGAAGTGAGTCAGGACACCTGGATCTATTTTCCTTGGGATATGGGGCTCAACTTCCAACCCCCACTGACACAGGGCGGGTGATCAGCGGGTTAGACTCAACCCTGTTCCTGCCTTTTTCTTCTTGTGCCTTTTTTGGCACGCCCGGTTGCGATCAAACGAAAACATCACACTTGCACTAATGCCGCCGTCTGCTTACACCGTCGTTACGCGCGCTAAACGCCCCCTTGGTGAAATTGGTAAACACAGCGGACTTAAAATCCGTAGCCTTCGGGCTTGCCGGTTCAAGTCCGGCAGGGGGCACCATTCTTAAATTCAATCTCATTTGGGTCTAAGAGTCGCTTGGGAAAGCGCCGATCGTATGATCTGGCACTGATGACGTACTCTTAAAGACCAAAGCTGAGGCACGGCTTGTCGAGTTGAGAAAAGCTGAAAAGATCGTTTTTGTGGTTCGCCCTGTCCGCCGAGACCCGATGTCGCGCCTGATATTAGTCATTTCTACCTAGGTGCACGATATTTCCTGCCTCTTACTGCACTGTCGGACCAATCCATCAATTGACAGAACGACTTAAGGCGTGCTCGGTTACAGGACTGACGCATTCGAGGAGGAGTGCGCCCGGACTTTGAATGTCGCGAATAGACAAGCGATGGTTCGAAAGCACGGCGTTCATGGAGAAATATAAAAGACAATCGGATTCAGTTCACGATGAAGGGAGAAATCATGACTGACGATTCCAAGAAAACGATGATTGACAAGATGGCGGAGGAAGCCCGAACAGGCCGTCTGTCACGTCGCGATTTTATGACTTACACGGCCGCTGCCGGCCTGACTGCCACAACTGCAATGGGCCTTCTGACACGCCCTGCGAAAGCCGCTCCGAAAAAAGGCGGTATCTTCAAGGTCGGGTCGCATGACGGTAACACGTCAGACACCCACGATCCGGGTACATACCTGACATTCACAATGATTCAGCTTGCGCACACATACCGCAGCTATCTCACCCTGATTGAACCTGACAACACACTCGGTCCTGACGTTGCGACCGAATGGTCCGCAACTCCGGACGCGAAAGAATGGACATTCAAACTCAATACGAATGCGACATTCCACAGCGGCAAGAAGGTGACCGCCGATGATGTGATCGCGTCCATGAACCACCACCGTGGTGAGAAGTCGACGTCGGCGGCGAAAGCGCTCCTGGCAGACGTGACCGATATCACCAAGGATGGTGATACTGTCACGTTCAAGCTGGCGACACCAAATGCCGATCTTCCATGGCTCTTGACCGATTATCATCTCGCCATCGTTCCAGGTAACGAGGACGGCTCGGCTAACTGGCAGTCCGGTGACGGCTGTGGCCCTTACAAAATGGTCGAGAACGAGTTCGGCGTCAGCTCCAAACTCGTGCGCCATGACGGTTGGCACCTTGAAGGGGCTTACTTCGACGAAGTCCATATGACGGTTCTGAACGATCCGAACGCGCGGCAGACAGCGCTCGTGACCGGCGACGTTGATGCGGTCACGCAGATTGAGTTGAAAACGCTCGCGCTTCTTCAGCGTAACGGCAACATCGAGATCGACAATGTCCCGAGTGCAGCAGCCATTACAATGCCGATGCACACCAACACGGCTCCGTTCGACAATGCCGATGTCCGCAACGCGTTGAAATTCGCGATCAATCGCGAAGAGATCATCGAGAAGATCGCCTTCGGGACGGCCACGATCGGCAACGACTACCATATCGCGCCGAATATGCCGTATCACCCGACGGATATCCCGCAGCGGCCATACGACCCTGATCAGGCCAAAGCACTTCTCAAGAAAGCCGGATATGACAGCCTCGATATCAGTCTGAGCACCGCAGACTCGGTCTACTCAGGCGCAGTCGACATGGGCGTGCTTTACGCCGAGCATGCAAAGAAAGCCGGTATCAATTTGAAGGTCGTTCGTGAGCCGAACGACGGGTACTATTCAGACGTCTGGCTGAAGAAGCCGTTCTGCATGGTGGCCTGGGGCGCACGTCCGACGCCGGATGTGATGCTTAGCCTGGCTTACAAAGATGACGCTGCGTGGAATGAGAGCTTCTGGCAGAACGAGCGCTTCAACGTGCTCCTCCGTCAGGCAAAAGCAGAGCTCGACGACCCGAAGCGTGCGGAAATGTACCGCGAGATGGCGATGATCGCCCGCGACGACGGCGGTACCGTCATTCCGTTCTTCCCGAATTTCGTTTACGCGCGCCGCAAGAATGTTCAGCATTCCGGACAGCTTGCCTCAAGCTGGCAGCTTGACGGTGGACGTGGCGGATCACGTTGGTGGTTCGACTCGTAAGCGAACAGCTTTGGCGCCCGGTACGATAAGCGTTCCGGGCGCCAATACCCATTTCATGCCGCCGGTTCCTGGGGGGGCTCCGCTGGGAACGCCAAACAAGGCCATCCAGCGGAATAGAATGGGACGAATCGGGGCGCACTGTCTGCCCGGGCAGCGTGCCGGCGTCAGGGGAGATGTGAAATGGGTGACATAATTGGTCTAGTCGTCCGAAGGCTCGGGCTTGGTCTTTTGACCTTGCTGGTGGTTTCGGTGCTTATATTTTTCGCCGTAGAACTGTTGCCGGGTGACCTTGCCCAGGCGGTTCTCGGTCAGGGAGCGACGGAAGAGAACCTTCGCGCGATGCGCGAACAACTTGGTCTCGATCAGCCGGCAATCGTGCGATACTTTCAATGGCTGGGAGGCGCGGTTCAGGGAGACTTCGGTGTTTCGCTTGTAAGTGGCGAGCGTGTCAGTGAGGCGATCAGTGGCCGCTTTATCAACACCTTGTTTCTGGCGACCTACGCTGCGGCTATCGCCGTTCCGTTCGCCATTGTTCTCGGCATCATCGTCGCCCTTCTGCGCAACACCCTCTTCGACCGTGTTGCCAACGTCATGACACTGACCTCGATCTCATCGCCGGAATTTTTCCTCGGCTATATCCTGATCCTTTATCTTGCAGTGCAGACTAATTATTTCCCGGCGATTGCAAGTCTGAGCAGTGACATGTCGTTCACCGAACTCTTGCACCGGACTTTCCTTCCTGCACTCACAATGGTTCTCGTTGTTACGGCGCATATGATGCGTATGACGCGGGCAGCGATCATCAACCTTCTCGCTTCGCCATACATCGAGATGGCACGGCTCAAAGGAACGCCGCCCTGGAAGGTAATCGTGCATCACGCTTTGCCGAATGCCTGGGCACCAATCATCAATGTTATCGCATTGAACCTGGCATATCTGATTACAGGTGTTGTTCTGGTTGAGGTGGTGTTCGTTTATCCGGGCATTGGACAATTGCTCGTCGACGCGGTCGCCAAGCGCGACTTCCCGATCGTGCAGGCCTGCTGCCTGATCTTTGCGGCAACCTTCATTCTGCTCAATCTTGCAGCCGATGTCGGGGCCATTCTCACAAACCCGCGTTTGCGGCATCCGAAATAGGGGAGGGGCGTCATGAGTTACTTTGTAATCGGCTATTACGCCTTCCTGATCGGAGCATCGAGCCTCGCGGCCTATTTTGGAAGGCGCGGCATATTCCTCACGCTCTTTTCGCTGACCCTCGTCTCGTTCGTACTGGGGATCATAGGCGGCGTGAACGCGCTCTGGTTCGTCTCTGTTAGCGCGGCATTGCTGGCGCTTGCGGCCGGTACTTCTTATTGCTTCCGTGAATTCCTGATCGCAGTCACGCCGGAGGGGGTTGCAAAAGAATTGCGGACCGCTCCGCTTACGGCAGCCTTTGGTATGTTCATCATTTTCACCTATGCGATCGCCGGTATCTTTGCACCGGTTATTGCGCCGTTCGGTGAATCGGAAGTGATCGCATCGGCCTTCGCTCCGGCGGATGATCAGATGCTGCTCGGTGCCGATCAACTCGGCCGGGACATGTTCAGCCGCATCATCTTCGGTGCCCGCAACTCGGTTGGTCTTGCACTGGTTGCAACATCCCTCGCCTTTATCATCGGTGCGCTTGCAGGGCTTCTTGCAGCAGTGAAGGGCGGTTGGTTCGATCAGGTGATGGGACGAATTGCCGACGTTGTGATGTCGGTTCCTTCTCTCATCTTCGCACTGTTGATGCTGTCAATCTTCGGTACGGAGCTCTGGGTGATCGTGATTGTCGTAGCGGTTATATACTCGCCACGGGTTTTCCGATTGACACGAGCGGTTGCAGGCAACGTCGTCGTGATGGATTATATCGAGGCGGCTAAGCTGCGCGGCGAGGGAACATGGTATTTGATCCGCAAGGAGATCCTGCCCAACTCAACCGCACCGCTTGTTGCCGAATTCGGCCTTGAGTTCTGTTTCGTGTTCCTGCTGATCGCCGGTCTTTCATTCCTGGGTCTCGGCATTCAGCCGCCGACCGCGGACTGGGGGTCAATGGTGCGAGAGAATGCGACGCTGATCTCGTTCGGTGACATCACACCTCTCATTCCTGCCGCTGCAATTGCGTTATTGACTGTGGCGGTCAACTTTGTCGTCGACTGGATGCTGTTCCGGTCCTCCGGTCTG
>JBCDCZ010000041.1:0-21280 GCA_039180865.1 Pseudomonadota bacterium
CAAAGTTAAAAGCGGATTTGGGGAACGTGGTCGGATGATCGCCGACATCGTTAAATTTTCCGCCCCGCCCGCTTCAACGCGGTTGCAACGCTATATAGGAAGCACGCTTTGCTGACGCAACCAAAGAAACCGGAATTTTGTAGCTGATATCACAGGAAACTATCGACAGTTAACCTGATCTTTCAAGGCATGAAGGCAAAAGAGTCCGCATGTGGGTTCCAATCCGCGTGGCGGACGAAAGCGAGAGGATGAATGAACAAGCATTTTCGGCCTCCGCTGAACAACGAAAAGCTTCTCAAGACTGATATGCTAGGTTTGGATGAATGCGGGCTTCATAAGCGTGTTTTTTCCGTCACCTTTGACGATCCGGACGCATCATTTCCGTTCACCGATAGATTGGCCCGTGATAACGCCTGGGACGACGGCTTTGCGAAGTGCGTTCTCTCCGAATATCGCCGCTTTGCTTATTTGATCGTGCGGTCCGGGCGCGAATTAACGCCGAGCGATGCTGTCGATCAGGCATGGCATCTTCATCTCACCTATTCACGTCATTACTGGGGGGAATGGACCGACGCGCTCGGCCGGCCGATCCACCATGGGCCGACGAAAGGCGGTGGGGGCGAAGCGCGCCGATATGATCAGAATTACCGCGATACGCTCACACTATACGAAGAGACTTTCGGGGAAGTGCCGCCCAAGGCGATCTGGCCTGACCCGAAAGAGCGGTTCCGCGATCCTGAGCGTTTCAAACGTTTGGATACGAGCCAATACGTCATTCTGAAACGGCCAGGAGTTACAGGAACATTAATTTTAGCGGTGCTCGCGGCTTTCTTCGTCTTCTCGCTTGCCGTTCTGATAGCTGCAGTCTTTGCTTTATGAGTTCGAGACGTGTCTTCGCAAAGTCTTAAGCGCTTTCGTGGATAATTCCACCGAGATTTTTTGAGCGAAACCAACGTGATTGGCTTCGCAGAAGGGGCACGGAATGTCGATGTTCAGGTGTTTTTGCAAAAGCGCAGACTGTTCTAGATTAGGGCGGGCCACTTCGGTCGCCGCCCTTTTCTCGGCCCTTTTGAATAGTCCCGCATTTGCCCACCAATTTCGGGAGCCTGGAAGCCTGGGTTGGGTCAAACACATGTTTGAGGCGCACACCCTCGATGCGGTTATTATCTCCGCCGTCGTCGGTGCCATCGTATGGGCGATTATCTACCGCACCTTTCTGGAACCTGACTGGAAGAAGGCGGAACGCAAACGCCGCAAGCAGGACGGGTCCGGCTGCGGCTCCGGTTGTTCCTCCGGTGGTGGTTCGTCCGGATGTTCAGGCTGCGGCGGCGACTGACCATCGCGCAGCCGGCTATGCGCGGGTGTTAGAACCCTGCCGCAAGGCGATTGCACTTAAGACCAAACCACAAAAATCGACGAAATGGATCGCTTGCATGGTGAAAGGATAGGTCGCGAAACTGTCGAACCCGATCGCAGCCAGGTGCCATATGCGCCCGAAAAGGACTCCACCATAGAGCACCAGGAGAAAGCCCAACACGCTGGTCGGTCGCACATAGCCAAGCACACCGAGGCCAGTGTAGATCGCGACAAGGAAGAAGAAGCCGCCATATTGACCACGGGTCTCGTTGATACCTGCGGGCCCTGTCGCTGAAAGCTCCATTCCGGCCAGAAAACTGTCGGGATTAATGAGCCCGCCATAGGAGATCGCGAGCGCGATAAGGCCCGTCAATCCCACAACGATCCGCTGAAGAAGGGTTGGATGAAAAGCAGGATGCATGGGCGACTCGCATGCGGTTGGGCTCCAGACTGAGATAGTCCGATCAGAACGCAAGGCGACCTTCAACAATAGATCCCATGTCACGGAACTCGGAGTCCGTCTGCCCATGAACATCGGCAGCAGGAAGAAAAAGCGCAATTGCGCCGTACACCAGAGGGCGTTCGAACGCGATTGAGGGGGTGGTGTGGCAATAATGTCTGACGAATAGAATTTAGTCAGGAGAGACTTCTCCAGCTTTTAAGCCAAGCGTTAGAATACGGTTTGATTTCAAGACAGTAATTTCCGATTGAGGTGGATATAGAGCGTCTTTTTGAGGAACCTTTTGAGCTTTGGATATCTTGCGGTGGCATGCTTGGCTATCGCGGGCTGCAATGCGTTAGCAACACCGCCATCGGGTGAACTGGCAACCGGTGAGAAGCAAAAGGCTGCCGCTTATCCTTCTCCAGACACGACCTTTCTGACCTTTGATCAGGGGCATGGTTACCAGGTATCTTACATTGGCGAGGATAATCGGATATGGCTTTGGTATCCGGGAAACTCCCGGAGCTTGCCAGGCACTTATGAGGTTAAAAAACCTAGGATCTGCTTTAGTTATGAAGGGCCGACCTATAACCCTATCTCAGGTGATCGATCAGGAACAAGTTGCACTTTATTGCATTGGGTTCGGCGTAGAGTGCTATCATCCGCGCAAGGCGATATTTTTAATCTCTCATCCGGCGAAGTGCCGTACAAACGTCCGAGATGTGATGACGCCGGGAAGTTTGTCTATTCCAAATTAAGAGCTTGGTCGTGGAATTCTCTTTTGTATCGAAACGATGAATCCCCAAGAGCGGCACAGAGGCGGGCGAACCGTGAGCTTCAAGCAATTTTCAACTCTGGTAGGCAATTCGTTAGGCCAAGATGATGAAATAGAAAGTGACTGATAACGTATAGTCGAATGATGGGAGTTTGACGGAAGCCTGCGCCGTGTCTTAGACCCGTTTAATGCAGGTTCTACCGAACGGCGTTCATCACATTCCAGGTTATCTTGACCGCGCTGCTCAGGAAGCATTGCGCGACGCGATCCGCGCGGTCCTGACGGAAGCACCGCTCTTCACACCGACAATGCCGCGCACCGGTCAGCCGATGACGGTTCGCATGTCGAATTGTGGTTCACTTGGCTGGCTTACCGATAGGGAACGTGGTTACCGGTATCAGGCCATACATCCGTCGACCGGAAATCCCTGGCCTCCGATCCCCGACCGACTAATTGCGCTCTGGAAAGATCTCTCTGGTTATCCGCATCTGCCGGAGGCCTGCCTTATCAATTTCTATTCGGAAGATGCGAAGATGGGCATGCATCAGGATCGCGATGAAGAAGATTTCGAAGCGCCTGTCCTTTCCGTTTCTCTCGGAGACAGTTGCCGTTTCCGCATTGGCGGCACCAATCGGGGAGGTCGGACAACCTCGATCAGGCTCAATTCGGGAGATGTCGTGATATTGGGTGGTGAGGGCAGGCTCTGTTACCACGGGGTGGACAAACTCTTTCCCGACACCTCAACGCTTCTCAAGAACGGCGGGCGCCTCAACATCACGTTAAGACGCGTGACCAAGCCAAGCTAGACGATCCGGGAAAAGAAAAACGCCCGGCTTGGTGAGCCGGGCGTTTCACGATGGGAGGGAGTTTGCCGGGAAAACCGGTCTTAGAAGTTGAATACCGCATCGAAGCTTATGCGGAAGTTCGTGATTGAGTCTTCGCGGTTTGCGACGGCACCCTCACCGGCCATACCGACGATCAGATTGTCATTGAAGCGGTAACGGAAACCGCCGCCGACCGTGACAAGTGTATCGCGATCAGTCGAGCCGAAGTTCAAAACGTCAGCGCCGCCTATTGAAGCAAGCGCGCCGCCTGTCCGGGTACCGCGGTTGAACGGCACGTAGGCGTTGACTTCGAGCAGCGGGTAGAAGTTCTCGAAGAGCTCATAGTTGACGTGAGCTGCGGCGACGAAGAGTGATGTCTCGGCGTCACCGTCGATTGCGAAGTTACCGTTAAGGCTACCTTGAAGCTGGAATCCGCCAAGCTCGGTTACACCGGTGATGAACGGGTTAATGAAGCCAGCACCTGCAGCCTGGAATTCGACACCTGCGGTAGAAAGCTCCTGAACCGGACCTTCATAACGGAGACCGACGGTTAGAACGTCACCAGCAGCTTTGTCCTGATAGACAGCATATTTCAGGCCGCCAGCAATGTTGACGAAGCCGTTTTCGTCAGGAAGGCCGTTGAAGTCCGCCCAGACATAACCGTCCTTGGTCGCGATTAAGGCGAGGTTATCGGTGATCTTAAGGCGCGCTTGCAGCGCTACGACATTAACATTGCCGCCAGCGGAAAGGCCTGCAGCGAATGTGTCTGGCACATCATGGTAGAAGTAGATGGCGCGCAGCTCTGACGTGATAAAGGGAGACTCGTTGAAGAGCGGGTTGGTGACGGAGGGAACATAACGTTCCGGGAATGTCGCACCGCCGATCGGAATACCGAAAATTGAGAAGCGGTCGTCTGCTGGCGCATCCGCAAGTGGTACGTCAAGATCTGCTGAAAGTGCGGGCGCTGCTGAGAGGCCCACCGCAAGGGCGACCGCTTGGGCTGCTTTAAAGAATGTGTTGTTCAAACCGATCATATCGACCCCCATATCCGTCAGCGCTCTTACGTGTTGGCCAGCGCGTCCCATCTAAATCTGCTTGCGTAACTTGGTTTGTTACAGCAGCAACATTTCTTCGCGTAACATGCGTGCGATGCAGCATTCATTGATTGCAGTCATGACTCAGGAGAGTCTGTTGAAGCTTCCCCTCGGTCCGGCCATGTTTTCTCAGACCGTTGATTTTTTGTCACACTTTCAAGCGTCTAGGCCATTTGTGACGGCTTGATTCAAATCAAGCATGCTGAGCGTGTCTGTGTTTTTCTATTTCAATGCGAGACGGCAGAAGCCGTTACGAATTCGGGCACTTCGTGGGCGGATTATCTGGATGAATGTGCGGTGCGAAACCTGTTGGCTTGGTGAACTCTGGAGCCTGTTAGCTCAGGCCGAAGACTGGGATGGCCGCGCTTTCGAGGCCTCCTATGCGAGTGCGAGCGATGGCGATCTGATATGCACTGTTCGAAAAGTCAAAAAGGGTACTGTGCTTGCAGCCAACGAGGCTGAAGACGAAAAGGTTTATGGTGTTTGTGAGGGGGTTCTCGCACGACAACACTTCCTGAGCGACGGGCGGCGCAGTCTTGTTGAACTCTTTCTCCCGGGCGAGATCGCAGCGCTTGGCAATACAACGGATAACATGCAGTTTGTCGCTCTCACGCCATGCGAGCTTGTTGTGTTTCCCCTACAACTTCTTGAAAAGGCGCGTCGGTCTTCTGAGCGGGTGGATTGCCTTTACTTCAATCATCTGGAACGGCAGGCGAACCAGGTTCTCGAGCATTGTGCTGACATTTCCCGCAAGACTCCTCCCGAACGGCTCGCTTCTTTCCTGCTAGAATACCGCGACCGGGCGAAAGCCCTTCATGTGGCATCAAGCGGGGAGGAAGCAGCCGGCTTCGATGATAAAGAATACCGGCTGCCGCTTCGTGGCCGTGAGGTCGGCGACTACCTAGCTCTCGAATCGGAGACCGTGTCACGCTGCTACAGCCGTCTTGCAGAGAGTTTTGCCGCCAAGCTCAACGGTGGCAACACTGTGCGGATCCTGAATGAGGAAAAACTCCGCGAGATTGCGGAAGGCGGTTTGCCGCGAAGGAAAAAGAACTAAGGCGATCAGGCCCGATCCAAGCTCTGCAAGAACCCGCTAATCAGGCCGAACAAGACTTCGGGTTTTTCGATGCAGGGAAGGTGTCCCGCGCCTGAAATGATCTCAAAACGTGCATCGCCTAAAAGTCCGGCAAGCTCTTCAACGAGCGCTGGCGGCGTCGATCCGTCTTCATCACCGACGACGCAAAGGGCCGGAACCGTAATCCTGCCGACTTGTTCCGTGTAGTCGGTGTCACGCAAGGCTACCGATGTTCCCACGTAACCGGATACCGGTGTACGAATTAGCATATTCCGATAACCGGCAAAGACCGGGTTATCCGGTTTTCGGAACGCGTCTGAAAACCAACGAGTGAGAATCTGGTCCGAAATCGCCTCGATACCGTTTGCACTGACCTTCTCGATTCGGTCATTCCACAGCGCGTCATTGCCGATCTTGTGGCCCGTGTCGCATAAAATCAGCGCCTTAACGAGGTCTGGCCTGGAAAGAGCAAGACCCTGTGCAATCATGCCACCGACGGAAAGCCCGCAAACGATCGCTGAGCTGACCTCAAGAAAGTCGAGGAGACCAGCAAGATCATCAACGTGATCCTGCATTTTGTAGGGCGAGCGTCCAATATCGGATAGACCGTGTCCGCGCTTGTCGTAGGTGACAATCGCATAGTCTCCGACAAGCGGCACAATGACATCGCGCCAGATACGGAAATCGGTCCCGAGCGAATTCGCGAAGACGATCACTGGTTTATCGGCGGGCGCACCAATCACCTGAAAGTGGATGCTGATCCCGTTGATGGTTGCAAACTGCATGATCTCCTCCTGCCGTGGCATTTTCTTATGCGTCATTGTTAAAACAGACGTTTTGCCGCTACCGAACCGGGCAAACTGATGATGTTTTAAGCACACATTCGGTTGCGTGGCGTGCAAATATTTGCTCCGATGCGACTAACCTCGTGTAAGAATTACTATTCTGGTCTACCGGGAGCGGAAGTCAGTCTGAAATGTCGAACCCTGTGACCTTCTTCAATGAAATGCAGATCGACGAGGATCATGTCCGGGAACCCTACCAGTCCTATTCTCGGTGGCTGTCGGGGGAGAACCTAAGTGATGTGAGAAAGAAGGCTGCGGAAGCTGAAACATTCTTCCGGCGCACCGGGATTACCTTCAACGTTTACGGTAGCGACGAGGCGGATGAACGTCTCATACCTTTTGATGTTGTGCCGCGCATACTCGCAGCACACGAATGGCGCGTTCTGACCCGCGGCATTGAGCAGCGTGTCCGCGCAATCAACGCATTCCTCCATGATATTTATCATCGCCAAGAAATCGTGCGGGCGGGCCGCATTCCAGTCGAACTGATTGCGACGAACGATGCCTTTACACCCCAAATGATCGGTGTTGCCCCACCAGGGGACGTTTACACCCACATTGTTGGAACCGACATCGTGCGGACAGGTGAAAACGAGTTCTACGTCCTTGAAGATAATGCCCGCACGCCGTCCGGCGTTTCCTACATGCTGGAAAACCGGGAAACCATGCTTCAGATGTTTCCTGAACTCTTCACGAAAGTGAAGGTTCAAAATGTCAGCCGCTATCCGCAATTGCTGCGTCGTTCGCTTGCCGCAACCGCGCCGCCTGCCGCCAGTGGCAATGGCCATCCGGTGGTTGCGATCCTGACACCGGGGATCCACAATTCCGCTTATTACGAACACTCTTTTCTTGCCGACCAAATGGGGGCGGACCTCGTTGAAGGCCATGACCTGAAACTCGTTGATGGTCGTATTGCCATGCGGACGACCCGAGGCTTCACGCCGATTGATGTTCTTTATCGGCGCGTCGATGACGACTACCTTGATCCGTTAACCTTCCGTCCCGATTCAATGCTTGGTGTTCCGGGCATAATGGACGTCTACCGCGCTGGCGGAATTACGCTTGCCAATGCACCTGGAACTGGCATTGCCGACGATAAGGCAATTTACTCCTATATTCCTGATATTGTTGAGTTTTACACTGGCGAAAAGGCGCTTTTAAACAACGTCCCGACCTGGCGGTGTTCGCAACCCGATTCACTCGCCTATGTGCTCGACAACCTGGCTGAACTCGTTGTGAAGGAGGTGCATGGTTCGGGCGGTTATGGGATGTTGGTGGGCCCTGCTGCATCGAAAAAAGAAATCGCAGCCTTTCGCGACAAGCTTAAGGCGAAGCCTGGCAATTACATCGCCCAGCCAACCCTCGCTCTATCGACGGTGCCAATCCTGACGCGGGCCGGTCTCGCACCGCGCCATGTCGACTTAAGACCCTTCGTGCTTGTTTCTCCGCGTGCCATCGAGATCACGCCGGGCGGCCTCACACGGGTGGCCCTGCGTAAGGGATCCCTGGTTGTTAATTCCAGTCAGGGTGGCGGCACAAAGGATACCTGGGTTCTGGAGGAATAGGCCATGCTTGGAAAGAATGCAGGCGGTTTATTCTGGATGTTCCGCTATCTCGAGCGAAGCGAAAACATGGCACGACTGATCAATGCCGGCTTTCGCATGGCGCTCACCCGCTCATCCTTGGCAAGCGACGAATGGGCGTCCGTGCTCAAAACCGCCGGGCATGAAGCCGCATACTTCGAACGCTACGATACTGTGGATGCCGCAAAGGTGATCGATTTTCTTTTGCGGGACAAATCGAACGCAATGAGCGTCCTGTGTGTCACTGAAACGGCCCGCAACAATGCCCGTATGGTGCGAACGGCATTGACCCAGGAAGTTTGGGAAGCAACCAATGAGTGCTGGATTACCTTAAAGTCGGTCCTGACACGGCCTGTGCGCGAGAAGGATTTGCCCAATGTTCTCGGTATTGTCCGTCAGCAGAGCGCGCTGGTGCGTGGCGCCCTGCACGGAACAATGTTGAGAAATGACACCTACCAGTTTGCGCGCATGGGAACCTTTGTCGAGCGTGCTGACAATACCGCCCGTATTCTGGACGTGAAATATTATGTTCTCCTGCCTTCGGTATCCCATGTCGGCACTTCGCTCGATAACGTCCAATGGGAGACCATTCTGCGCTCTGTGTCCGCGCTCAGGGCGTTCGGGTGGGTGAGTGAAGGTGACATCGGACCGAAGGCAATTGCGAATTTTCTGATCCTCGATCGCCGACTGCCCCGCTCCCTCGCTTTTTGCTATGAGCAATTGCTGATGCTTACACAGCGTCTTGTCGATGAATATGGCGAGGAAATGCCGTCGCTTGCCATGGTGAAAGCGCAGAACCACAGGCTCAGCGCCTCCAAGATCGACGATATTTTCGACACGGGCCTGCACGAATTCCTGCAAGGGTTCCTGCGCGAGAACAATGCCTACGCCGTTCAGATCGAACGGGACTACCGCTTTTACGGTTGAGGGCGCAGGTCTTTACCCCTGAGGGGTCAAGCAGCATGACCCGCGGATTTCATGTCGTCGAGAAATTTGACCGTAAGGGAATTCATGCGGTCCGTGACATCTGACATTTCGGCTGCAACGCGATTGACTTCCTGGACCATGTGATCCGTTTCAGAAACGGCGCTAACGGCGACCTCAAGGCCGCTTGAGGCTGCTTGTGTTCCCTGCGCTGACATTTGCGCACTTTGCGAAATTTCTCGTGTCGCAGCGTCTTGCTCGCGGGCGGTGACCGCCAGCGCAGACGCCATTTCGTCGGCTTCACCCATGATAGAGACGATGTTTTCGATCGCGGAAACCGCCGTCTGGGTCGAGCCCTGGATCGATGATATCTGCTGTGAGATTTCGTCGGTTGCCTTAGCCGTCTGGTTGGCAAGGGCCTTAACCTCAGATGCAACCACGGCAAATCCCTTGCCCATTTCACCAGCTCGAGCCGCTTCGATGGTGGCATTAAGAGCGAGAAGGTTGGTCTGTTCCGCAATATCCTGAATAAGCGAGACGACCGTACCGATCTTCTCAACGGCTTGTGCCAGTTCGCCAACAGAACCGCTGGTGTTGCGTGCAACGTTTGAGCCTTTGGTCACAACCTCTTTGGTTGTTGCCACCTGTCGCTCAATCTCGCTGATAGAGGCTGCGAGTTCATCCGCTGCGCTGGCGACAGTGCTGACACTGTTAAGGGCGTCACTGGCCGAGCGGGAAACGTCCTCGATCTTGTTTTCTGCCGTGGAGGATGCACCTGAGAGGCTCCCTGCCACGTCAGACAGTGTTGCCGCTGCCGATCGAACAGCATCCAGTTGACGGCTCACCTCGGCACGGAAGCTTTCGATGAGGTTGGCTGATCTTGCTTCACCGCTGTCGCGGCTACTCAGCAAGGCTTCGAGGTTATTTGTCGATTGACGGGCATCGTTTTGGGCCGCGTCTGCTGCAGCGCGCGCTTCTTCCGATTTCCGCACAGCGCTGTTGAGCCATACCGCAAGGCTGATCAGAAAGCCGGTTTGAATGACAACGATAACAGCATGCAGGACGACTCGTCCGAAATCTGCACCATCAGGGAAAACTGCGTAAGGATAGGCGAAATTCAGCGTCAGGTGATGAACAGCAACAATGCCTGAATAGATGAGAATTGCGCGCCAGTCGCACCAGGTCGCAGCAATTGCGAGAGCAGCAAAGAAATACATGTGCATGTCAATTTGGTATGGCGTGCCAGCGGCCGCCGCGACAAGAACTGCCACGAGACCTGCAAGCGCAGCCGTTGATAGATGCCGGGTTAGCGCCGCGGTGTTTTCTTTTGCGTATGAGAGGGTCGGTACAGCTGCCAAAATGGAACTTAACCCAATGAAAATAAGAAGATTTTTTCCCGTCAACGCAGCTGTAATCGCGATCGCCACGACGTTGACCCACAAAAAAACGATGATGACTTTACCGAGACGCTGCCGGAGATCATCAATCCCTTGCAACGAAGACGCCTTATCTGAGGCGGTTATAGTATCCATTTTCAATGCTCCTGAACATTCAAACACTGAGCCCGCCGAAACAGGCGACATAAAGAGAGCCATCAAGGACAAGCCATGCACCACTTTCGTAGAGTGCGTTGATAAGACCATCCTGATAGCCAAAAGAATTCGCGGCGAGTGCAAACGATGGGGTTAATCCTTCACCGACAAAGGCCGCTGGGCTATTTGCAATGACATGAAAGGCGGAGTTGGTTTCGAACGGGGACGCAACAACAAGAAGGTAACCGCCAGGCTTCGGAAGGAGAGCAAGGGCTGCGCTCGCTATGACCGTAAAGGCAATAAAGCCAGCGAGAACGAGCCATTGATTCCCAGAAAGATGTGCGTTTCCCACGACAACGGTTCCGATCCGACCTCTACGCTCAGCAAGCTAGTCAGTCAGCCTTAATAAGATGATAATCGAGTCCCGTTTTGCGCCGTCCGAAAGACCAAACTTCCGGCTCTTTTCTTTCCCGCCGAGAGCGGTAAGCTCATCGGTGGAAGACAATGAAGTTTTCCTGCAATCGGGCACCGAAATCGGAGGAATGCGCCATGCGGCTGAACGTGACCCATAAAACAGTCTACCGCTATGACGAACCTGTCGGTTATGCGCTGCAGCAATTGCGGTTGATGCCGAAGAATTCCAACGGACAGAACGTGCTCTCCTGGTCGACGCGGGTTGAAGGGGGGCGGAAAGAGCTTTCGTACACCGATCAGCATCGCAACCATGTTGAACTCATTAGCGCCGAACCGGACACCCAACAGATTACCGTCCTGTGCGAGGGTGAGGTTGATCTGACACTTGCCGACGGGGTCGTGGGTAAGCATATCGGGCTCGCACCGCTCTGGTACTACATGCGGACAACCCCTTTGACGTCTCCGGGCAGTGCTTTGCGGAAATTTGTCCGTGAGCTGCCGAAATCGGAAGACGGTGATATCGTGGTACTCCACGCACTTATGGCGGCGATCGAAGCCCGGGTGAGCTATGAAATCGGGAAAACTCATCCGGGAACGACAGCGGAAGATGCTCTTAATGCCGGGCACGGAGTCTGCCAGGACCACACCCACATTATGCTGAGTGCCGCCCGGCTCCTTGGATATCCCGCCCGATATGTGAGCGGTTATCTCATGCTCGAAGACAGAGTGGACCAGGACGCGAGCCATGCTTGGGCAGAGATCCATGTCGATGCGATTGGCTGGATCGGCTTCGACGTTTCAAACAGTATCTCGCCAGATGAACGCTACATCCGCGTTGCGACCGGTCTCGACTATACGGACGCAGCGCCTGTTTCAGGAATGCGTTTTGGTTCAAGTGACGAAACTATGGTTGTCAGTGTCCAGGTAGAACAGTAACCTCGCGCCCGGCGGTATCAGGGGTTGGGTGACCTGATTCTTGGTGGGATAGAGTAAGCCTGGGGGTAGCCATGACTTATTGCGTTGCGATGCACGTCGATCGCGGTCTGATTTTTATGTCAGACACGCGCACGAATGCAGGTATCGACAATGTATCCACGTTCCGCAAAATGCAGACTTGGCAGGTTCCAAACGAACGGCTGATAACCGTCATGACAGCTGGCAACCTTGCGACGACCCAAGCGGTGCTCAGCCTTCTCGATGAGCGTTCGAAGGCACCGGAAGACAGATGTCCGAACCTTCTTGAAGCACCCTCCATGTTTCAGGTGGCGCGGTTTGTCGGAAATACGCTACGCGATGTGATCCAGGGTAATCTGTCGGGTGGCAAAGCCAAAAGTGAATCGACCTTCGATGCAACTCTGATAGTCGGTGGGCAAATTAAGGGCGGCGAGCCGCGCCTCTTTCTCGTTTATCCTGAAGGCAATTTCATCGAAGCCTCAAAGGACACGCCATTTTTCCAGATTGGCGAGATGAAATATGGTCGACCGATCCTTGTACGCGCCTACGACAGCGCAATGAGTTTCGAAGATGCGGTCAAGCTCATGTTGGTGTCGTTCAATTCGACCGTGAAGGCCAATCTTTCCGTCGGACTGCCTTTTGACCTGCAGCTTTATGAAAGTAACAGCTTCGAGGTCTTGTATGAAAAACGTATCGAAGAGAGTGACCCCTATTATTCCGAGATCTCCGAAGGATGGGGCAATGCCTTGTCATCGGCTCTGAGAACATTGCCGGATTTCACCTTTTGAATGTCGGTGTCGCCATTGCAGCGCGTCGCGAGGCTCAGCTCCAGAGGACCTTTGGCGCCGGCCGGGTTTCGGCCAAAGCAGGAAGCCGCAGTGTGGGCGGTCGGCAAAAAAGTGTCGTTGATCGGCTATACCAGGAAGGCGCTGCTCGCATTCGCCTTCCAAAAACCCATGCAGATCATCTTGAAGCCGTTCTGATCAACACCGCCGGGGGATTGACTGGAGGTGACCGGTTCACTTGGGATCTCGCGGCAGGCGCCGGGACGAACGTCACAGCTACGACCCAGGCTTGCGAGAAGATCTACAAAGCTGTGACGGATGCTACCGGACCGCTTCGTTCCACTGCGGCGAAGCTCGAAACACTTATCGAAGTGGGCGAAGACGCGACGTTCAGCTATTTGCCGCAGGAGACAATCCTCTTCGACCGAAGCAGCCTTGACCGGACGCTGACTGCACGCCTTGCGGGGCAATCGCGCATATTCGTCCTTGAGGCGGTTATGCTTGGCCGTGAGGCGATGGGTGAGACCGTCTCATCCTGTCATTTCACCGACAACTGGCGAATTTTCAGGAATAATCGATTGATCCATGCTGACGCGACGCGCCTTGAAGATCCGCCCTTGGGAAACACAGATGCCAATTCTCTACTGGATGGTCATTCTGCATTCGCGTCCCTGGTTTATTGTGGTCCTGAAGATCGCGACCAACTGGAAGCTGTCGTCTCCAGTTTGCGGCGAAATGTTGGTGTGGCAACACTTGGTATGAGCGCGATGGACAACAAGATTGTCGCTCGATGTCTCGCGAAAAACGCCTATGAGATGCGCCGGGATTTGATCCCATTTATTGAGGCGAGCAGACGAGAGCTCGGGATCGGAGGCGATCTTCCAAAAGTCTGGAGGCTTTAGGAAATTACATGAGGTTTTGCAATCGACTAAGGGATAGGCGCGGCTAGGTGATTGCGCCCATTGCCCATCGTCTTCTCACTATGCATTCTGAACCTCAACATGAAATGCGGCGTGGTTCGCACGCCCGCCAGCCCAAAACAAAGGAATGTGCTTTTGTCCGCAGAAGCCAAGGTTCGAAATCGGCTCCATGGCTCCATGGCTCCGTGGGTGTTTGCCGTTGGCGACGCAAAAAGAGCAGCCTTGACGTGGAAACAAAGGCGGAAATCTTAATGATGGCAGATCCGGAAGCGGGCAAAGGCCAACAGACGAGGCAAGACTATGAATCTGACACCCCGTGAAAAAGACAAGCTGTTGATTGCAATGGCGGCGGAAGTCGCGCGGAAACGGCTCAATCGTGGCGTCAAACTCAACCATCCTGAAGCTGTCGCCCTGATAACCGATTTCGTGGTCGAAGGCGCGCGCGATGGGCGCAGCGTCGCCGATCTCATGGAAGCGGGCGCTGGTGTTGTGACGCGTAACCAGGTCATGGAAGGCGTTGCCGAGATGATCCATGACATTCAGGTCGAGGCGACGTTCCCTGATGGTGTGAAACTCGTGACGGTGCATGAACCCATCCGCTGATCACGACGAAGGACTGGTGTGAGAGCCCAAACGGAGAAAAGGAAAACATCGATGATTCCAGGAGAGGTCATTACCGCGCCGGGCGAAATCACCCTCAATGAAGGTGCCGAGACCGTCACACTTAAGGTAGCCAATTCCGGCGATCGGCCCGTTCAGGTTGGAAGTCACTATCATTTTTATGAGACCAATGAAGCGCTTGAATTTCATCGCGAAAAGGCGCGTGGAATGCGCCTTGATATAGCGGCCGGTACGGCCGTTCGCTTTGAACCCGGTCAGGCACGCGATGTGACACTGGTCCCCCTGTCCGGAAAACGCAGTGTTTTCGGCTTTAATCGCAAAGTCATGGGGCCGGTTTAGAGACGCAAAAAGTGAGTGTGATTCCGTTAGGCGCAGCGATCGAAAGCCACGGCTGAAATGTTCGATATGAACGATTTAGAGAGCGAAACAGACCCTGATGAGGTTCTCGCCGGATCGGCTTCTCGACCGACGGACGTACTGATCCTTCAGGGGCCGCTTTCGAGCTTTTACGCGGATATTGCAAAGGCGCTTCGTGAAGCTGGCGCCAAATGCGCCAAAATCCATATTTGCGGCAACGACCGTGCGGACTGGCATGGGGAGCCGGGTCTGGATTACTCCGGGCAGCTTACCGATTTCGAGAGGTTCCTGGATAGCGCTTTTCCCGGCCGGAGCTTTTCGCATGTCTTGATGCATTCGGATCGGCGGCCCTACCACCGGGCTGCGATTTCCTGGGCGCGACGCAACGGTGTCGACCCGGTTGTGACCGAACTTGGTTATTTGCGTCCGGACTGGATGACGCTTGAACGCGGCGCGGTTTCAACGGGATCCCATTTTCCGACCGATGCGACGACGATCAGGGACATCGCGCGAAACGCCGGGCCGATCGATACGCGTGTTCTTTACCCCGACCGCCCGATGAAACGCATCCTTCAGGAGCTGCGATATACCGCTTTCAATCTTCTTCATTGGTGGCGCTACCCGCATTACGAGACGCACCGGCCCGACGGGCCGCTCAAAGTCTATCCGGGTTTTTTGAAGACACAGCTTACCAAATCGTCCGCGCGCCGCCGTGGAGCACGCGCCTTGGAGCTGCTCAAGAGCAAGAATGCCCCCTATTTCGTTTTCGCGCTGCAATTGAATGGTGATTTTCAATTGCGGGATCATTCGCCGTTCAACTCTATGGCGCAGGCGATCGATTATGTCGCGAAGTCGTTCGCAGCAAATGCCCCTGAGGAAACCGTTCTTGTGCTGAAGCCGCATCCGCTTGATTTTCGCCAAAAGATGCTGCGGGCGGCCATTAGCAAGGCCGAGCGGGATTACGGCCTCGCCGAGCGAATTCTTATGGTTGAGGATATTCCCATCAAAGCGCTTTGCGAGCAGACCTCCGGTTTCGTCACAGTGAACAGCTCGGCCGGCATGGAGGCACTCTCGGTCGGAGCGCCTGCCATGACAATTATGCCGACCATCTACGACATCGAGGGGCTTACATTTCATGGTCCGCTGGATAGCTTCTGGACGACTGCGGACAAACCGGATCTCTCGCTTTTTGATGCCTTATGCTGTGCCATGGCCGTGACCATTCAGGTGCGCGGGACAATCTACAATGACGAAGGACGGATTGTCGCTGCAAAGGCGATTGCAGACCGGCTTGTTAGGGGCGAAGTTAATGAACCGGGCGGTTATGTGGATCGACCGCCGCGGCTTGAAAAAGCGGCATCCATGGGGGTCTTTTATCCGGAATTGGGGTCCGTCGGCGATCAGCACTTCGTCGGCCAGAACGATAAATATTTTAAGGGAGACAGCCGCGGCGGGCTGTAGGGATTGCTTGATGAATATTCGATCATTGGTAGTGGCGGCAACGCTTTTCGTTTCATTGTCGTTGACTGGGCCGGGCCATGCAAATGATGAGGACGCTGACTGCCAGAATCCAAGCACGCAGGTTCAAATGAACGAGTGCGCTGCAATCGAGGCACACACCGCTGACGTTGAGCTCAGCGTTGCGTTCACCCGCGCCCGTGACCACCTCGCGGTGATTGAAGAAAACACTCCGGATGAATGGAAAGGCGTGCAGGCAGCCCTCCTGAACGCCCAGCGGGCTTGGGTCACCTATCGCGATGAGCATTGCCGCGCACAAGGTCTTCGTTTTGGCGGCGGATCGATCATGCCGCTGATTGTTAACGCCTGCCTCGCGCAACTGACCCGCGAGCGAACACGTCAACTGAAAGAACTTGCCGAAGAAGGGTGATGGAAAAACCGCCCGCAGGCCAAGCCGAAATGGAAAAGAAGAAGGACCCTCGCTATGCCCGCAACGATATCCCGCAG
The DNA here is from genome assembly GCA_039180865.1 of Pseudomonadota bacterium. Taxonomy (GTDB): domain Bacteria; phylum Pseudomonadota; class Alphaproteobacteria; order Rhizobiales; family JACESI01; genus JBCDCU01. The sequence continues at coordinate 16,467 of JBCDCZ010000041.1, forward strand.
TGCCTATGCCGACATGTTCGGGCCCACAACAGGCGACAAGGTCCGTTTGGCTGATACCGAGCTTTTCATTGAGGTCGAAAAAGACCTTACGACCTACGGCGAAGAAGTGAAGTTTGGGGGTGGCAAGGTCATTCGCGATGGTATGGGTCAGAGTCAGGCAAGTCGTGCTGATGGCGCGGTCGACACGGTCATTACCAACGCGCTGATCGTCGATCACAGCGGGATTTACAAAGCCGATATCGGCTTAAAGGACGGATCTATCACCGCAATCGGAAAGGCTGGTAATCCAGATACCCAACCGGGCGTGACAATTGTGATTGGTCCGGGAACGGAGGCGATCGCAGGTGAAGGGAAGATCGTTACGGCCGGTGGCTTTGACAGCCATATCCATTTCATCTGTCCGCAACAGATCGACGAAGCGCTCATGTCTGGCGTCACCACCATGCTTGGCGGTGGCACAGGGCCCGCCCACGGCACTCTGGCGACGACATGCACGCCCGGGCCTTGGCATATCGGGCGGATGATCCAGGCAGCCGAGGCGTTTCCCATGAACCTTGCGTTTTCCGGGAAGGGCAACGCCTCGCTACCGGGGGCATTGAGGGAAATGATTGTCGGCGGGGCCTGCGCCCTAAAACTTCATGAGGATTGGGGAACGACCCCCGGCGCGATCGACAATTGCCTGTCGGTTGCGGACGATTACGACGTTCAGGTGATGATCCATACGGATACGCTGAACGAATCGGGCTTCGTTGAAAACACGATCGACGCCTTCAAGGGGCGGACAATCCACGCCTTTCACACCGAAGGTGCGGGCGGCGGTCACGCACCGGACATCATCAAGGTTTGCGGGCTTTCCAATGTCCTGCCGTCGTCGACAAACCCGACACGGCCTTACACAATCAATACGATCGCGGAGCATCTCGATATGCTCATGGTCTGCCATCACCTTGATAGCAACATTCCGGAGGATGTTGCATTCGCGGAAAGTCGGATCAGAAAAGAAACGATTGCGGCTGAGGACATCCTCCACGATATGGGTGCATTTTCCATCATTGCGTCGGACAGCCAGGCCATGGGTCGGGTTGGCGAAGTTCTGATCAGAACTTGGCAGACCGCCGATAAAATGAAGCGGCAGCGCGGTCGACTCCAGGAAGAAACCGGTGACAATGACAATCTCAGGGTTCGCCGGTATATCGCGAAATACACCATCAACCCCGCTATCGCTCAAGGAATGGATAATCATATCGGTTCGGTGGAGCCAGGTAAGCGGGCGGATCTCTGCCTCTGGAACCCAGCCTTTTTCGGTGTGAAGCCCGATATGGTGCTGATTGGCGGCACCATCGCCGCGGCGCCGATGGGCGACCCGAACGCTTCGATCCCAACACCGCAACCGGTCCATTACCGGCCGATGTTTGGGGCTTTCGGAAAGGCGGTGACGGCATCCTCCGCAACCTTCGTTTCGCAGGCAGCGATCGAGGAGGGCCTTGGGGAATTCCTCGGCGTTGAAAAAGAACTTCTGGCCGTCAAGAACACTCGCGGCGGGATATCGAAAGCATCAATGGTCCTCAATGACGCGACACCCGATGTCGAGGTTGATCCGGAAACCTATGAAGTGCGCGCGGATGGCGAATTGCTGACGTGCGAGCCTGCGGACGTGCTGCCGATGGCGCAGCGCTATTTCCTGTTCTAGGGTTTGGGCATGGACGCTCATAAAGGAGCCGCTTTGCGGGTTCTATCGATTGTCGCGCCCCCTTTTAGTGCGGCAGGCACAATCACGCTGGACGAAACGGCGCGTCATAGAAGGCGCATCAAAATGGTGTCTGATAACGGCATTACATTCCTGCTCGATCTTCCCAAAGCGCGGCTCTTGAAACACGGCGATGGCCTTCATCTGGAAGATGGCCGTATCGTTGAAGTGAGAGCCGTACCGGAGCCACTCTTTGAAGTGCGCGGGCGCGACAGCGTCCATTTCGCGCGGTTGATTTGGCATCTTGGAAACCGGCATCTCGCAACGGAAATCAGCGCGGACAGTGTGCGCATCCGCCGAGATCATGTCATTCGCGACATGCTGGAACATCTCGGCGCTTCGGTCGTCGAGATCGAAGCCCCCTTCGATCCGGAAGCCGGTGCCTACGGCGATCACCATCACGATCACGCTTCTGGGCACGATCACAAAGTCCATTCAGGCCATGGCAATGACAGCAAGCACACGTGATCTGATCCGCCTTCAGACCTTCATGTCGGCGAGTTTTCCGCTCGGCGGCTTCGCCTATAGTCAGGGGCTGGAGAGCGCAGTGTATAATGGCCTCGTCGGTGGCGAAGACGATCTGCGTGAGTGGATCTCAGGCTTCATGACTTCAGGAAGCGCGCGCAACGATGTTATCTTACTCGCGGCGGCTTATCGGAACGAGGATGGTGCAGAGGGGCAGGAGGCGATTTGCGATCTTGCACGCGCTTTGGCTCAACCTCAGGAACGGTGTTTCGAGACGCTGTCCCTCGGTCAGGCTTTCTGTGAGGCCATTCGACCTTGGCCGTTTTCAGGGACTCTGGATTTGCCGGAAGCTTCACCGTTTCCGGTGGTAGTCGGAATAGCAGCCGCTGATCTTGCGATCCCGCTTGAAGCCGCGATTGCGAGTTTCTTACAAAGCTTTGTATCGAACCAGACACAGGCGGCGATTCGCCTATCGCTCATCGGCCAATCGGGCGCGCAACGGGTCATCGTCGCTTTGGAAGACGATATCGTGCGCCTTTCTAACATCTATGTTTCTTCTGGGTTGGACGACCTCGGAGGGCTCACGTTTCAGAGCGACATCATGGCATCGAGACATGAAGACCAGGAAGTGAGGTTATTCAGATCATGACCACACACAGTCAGAACGGCGGGAATGGACCGCTTAGAATTGGTATTGGCGGGCCGGTTGGTTCCGGTAAGACGACGATTACTGCAGGCTTGTGCCGTGCGATGCGCGAATCCTACTCCGTCGGCGTTGTCACAAACGATATTTATACGCGTGAAGACGCGCTGGCGCTGGTTCGCATGCAGGCCTTGTCGGAAGACCGCATTATGGGTGTGGAGACTGGAGGGTGCCCGCATACAGCGATCCGAGAGGATGCGAGTATCAATCTTCAGGCGATCGATGCATTGAATAGGCGCCATCCGGACCTTGATGTTGTCTTCATCGAATCGGGTGGTGACAATCTCGCGGCGACTTTCTCTCCGGATCTGGCCGATTTGACACTCTATGTTATTTCCGTCTGTCAGGGCGAAGAGATCCCGCGCAAGGGAGGACCGGGCATCACCAGATCTGATCTGCTTCTTATCAACAAAAAGGACCTTGCACCTTATGTCGGCGCCGATCTTGCGGTCATGGAACGCGATGCTACGACCCAACGCGGTGAAAGACCGTTTCTGTTTACTGATGCCAAACGTTCAGAAGGGTTTGACGAAACGATTGCCTTTATTGTCGATCAGGGCGGTCTTTAGCGGACCGCGTCATCAGAAAGGCTGCGGCAAATGTTCGGCACACGCGCATTTGGTAGCCTGTGACTTGAAAATGCCTCTTATATCCCCAACTATCTGAAACAAAGGTGCTCATTATGAGGCCTTTGGGACACGAACCAAATTTGTCGCTTTTTACAAGGACACGCTATGACCCGAGCAAACCCTCCGCGCGGGCCACTTTTCTCAAATCCTCTCCTTTTGGGATTTGATGAAATCGATCGGCTTCTTGAACAGATTTCGAAGAGTGGCAACGACGGCTATCCCCCCTATAATGTTGAACAGATTATGGAAAATGGGGAAGTGGCTTTGATCAGGATTACTTTGGCCGTGGCCGGTTTCCGTGAGGATGACCTAGATGTTACGATCGAAGAGAACCAACTGATCATTCGCGGAAAACAGGAAGAGGAACCAGGCCGAACTTATCTGCACCGCGGAATCGCATCGCGACAGTTCCAGCGCGTTTTCGTACTTGCTGATGGTATGGAGGTTGGAGCCGCAAAACTGAGCAATGGATTACTATCTGTGGACCTGAAAAGACCTCAGCCGGACCGGATAGTGAAAAAGATTAAGATTTCTCGGGCAGAATGAAACATGCCTGCTACAGGCAAACCGGCGGAATCAGTTATTCTGATTATGAGGACCGGTTTGGATGGTTCATGATTGTTGCGTTTCGAACGTTTCGAAATGCGTTAGCTTAGGAGGTGCGCCATGGCTCACTTTGACTTCGAAAGCTTCACGGACTCCATTACAGAAGAGGATCTGCTGCATTTTGGCGAAGAGGCTTACGCCTATATTCGCGAGCTTTCCGCAAATGATTTCGAAGAGCTCTATCCAGGCGTGCTTGACGGCGAAATTCCATACAAGCTCTATGCGCTGCTCGGCGCCGACGGCGAACCGCTGATGATATCCGATGACCGATCGGTTGCGGAAGCGAATGCCACGGAAAATGATCTTGAGATGGTAAGCCTGCACTAACTGCAGGCTTTTCACTTTAGCGGCGGGCTCTGTGCCGCTAAATCAGGCGGCGTCGGATGATGTCACGTCGTCAGGGGGTGCCGTCACCAGCGAATAAAGCGCTGCCTTGTCTGATGTCGCTCTGATCTTCTGCACAACCTCACCATTGCGTAAGACGCGAGCAATCTTTGCAAGCGCTTTCAGATGATCTGTGCCTGCACCTTCCGGTGCAAGAAGAAGAAACGCAATATCGACGGGTTGTTCGTCGAGTGCATCAAAATCAATTGGCTTTTCAAACCGTGCGAGAAGGCCGTAAATGCGGTCAATATCCGGTAGCTTGCCATGGGGTATTGCGACG
>JBCDCZ010000042.1:0-21152 GCA_039180865.1 Pseudomonadota bacterium
CAAGAAGGGCGAATTGCCGTTCCCCGCAATCAACGTCAATGACAGTGTCACCAAGTCGAAGTTTGATAACCGCTACGGGTGTCGCGAATCCCTCGTGGACGCGATCCGGCGTGCCACCGACACAATGATGGCCGGCAAAGTGGCTGTCGTTTGCGGATATGGCGATGTCGGCAAAGGGTCTGCTCAATCGCTACGCGGCTCCGGTGCACGCGTGAAGGTCACCGAGATCGACCCGATCTGTGCGCTTCAGGCAAGTATGGACGGTTTCGAAGTCGTCACTCTGGAAGATGAAGCGCCGCATGCCGATATCTTTGTAACTGCAACCGGCAACAAGGATGTGATCACTGCCGATCACATGCGGGCCATGAAAGATATGGCAATCGTCTGCAACATCGGCCATTTCGACAACGAAATCCAAGTCGCGGCCTTGCGCAATTACAAGTGGAGCAACGTCAAACCTCAGGTCGATCTTATTGAGAAACCGGACGGAGACCGCCTGCTTCTTCTTTCGGAAGGTCGCCTCGTCAATCTTGGAAACGCAACCGGCCACCCAAGCTTCGTTATGTCGGCGAGTTTCACGAACCAGGTCCTCGCACAGATCGAGCTTTGGTCGGATTCCAATGCGGCGACACGCAAATACGAAAACGACGTCTATATTTTGCCAAAACACCTCGACGAAAAAGTCGCCGAACTCCATCTCGCAAAACTCGGTGCAAAACTCACTCAGCTCACCGAATCACAATCGTCCTATCTTGGAGTTTCTCCACAGGGTCCTTTCAAACCCGAACACTACAAATACTAGCGCCACCTGGCGTTAACACCAGATATTGTGGCCGCGGAGCAACTATGCGCCGCGGCTGCATTTTTTTTGCCACATTTTGCTCCAAATCCCTTCGCGCTCTATGGCCATAAAGGTATTTTAAAAGTGATTCGCTACATGGGTATGAGAAGCTTGGGTTGAAGCGCCGTTAGTTTGGGGGTGGCACTTCTGCCCTTTTTCGGATTCGAAAAAGGAAATTTGATGCCATTTCGGCGCCGCACCACCGAAACGTCCGTCAAAACCCGTTTCAAAGCGTCGACTTCGCTTGTTACCCCGTCCCTGAGCCGATCTTTCAACGGAATCGGCGTTCTCGCAGGAACCCTAGCCGCTACCTTTTTCGAGACGAGACCGGCTGCGGCAGAGGGCCTTTTTTTCGGTGGGCTCAGTTCAACACACGTTCTCGCCTATGCGGCTTTTGTCGCAACTTTGGGTTTCGCAATTGTCAGCACATTCATTCTCATGCGGGAACGGCGCCGTATTGCATTAGAGCGTGATCGCCTCGTGGAAGAACTCGCAGACAATAGAGCGCGGGCGGACAGAATCGAAACGCTTCTTGCAATCGATGATCAGAGACTGGTGATTTGGCCATCTCCGAATGCGAGACCAACCATTCTCGGAACGTTACCGGATCGTTGCGGTGCACCAACAGACAAAGCCGCCTTCCTGGCATTCGGGAAGTGGCTTGACGGGAGTTCGGCCCATCAACTCCAAGAGGCAATCACCGCGCTACGCGAGTCGGGTATGACCTTCCAGATGGCCGCTGTCAGCAAGGTCGGATCCTATATCGATGTTTTCGGGCGGACGGTCGGTGGTCGCATTTTCCTGCGCTTCCGTGATCTTTCGGGCGACAAACGCGTCAGGCTTGAACTTGAACGCACCGTTGCAGACAGGACCTCAGACCTGAACGCATTCAAAACCTTGTTCGATGCGATCAGACAACCCGTTTGGCTGCGCAAGGCAGGAGACGACGCAGGCGAGGCCGTCATCTGGAGCAACCGCGCGTATCAGGATGCAACCGGACACGATCCCGATGCCGACCAGCCCTATGGCGAACTCCTCGATAGCGAAGCGCGCCAAGAGGAAGTCACCACACATGGCGATGGGAACCCCTTCACGAACCGTGTTCATGCTGTGTCAGCAGGGCAGCGCTCGACATTCGACGTCGTATCCGTGCCGACAGAGAATGGATCGATCGGCATTGCAACCGATGTCAGCGAAGCCGAAAAGGCGCAATCAGCCCTCAACCGCACGATTTCAAACCACGAAAAAACACTGAACGAATTGCCAACGGCCATCGCGATCTTTGATAAATCGCGCAAGCTCACGTTCTACAATCAAGCCTATCGGATCTTGTTTGGTCTGAGTGAAGCATTCCTCGACAGCCAGCCGAGCGATTCCGAGTTGATCGACAAATTCCGGGCGCTTGAAAAGATCCCGGTTGAAGCGAACTTCCGGGAATGGAAGCGCAATCTTCTCAAGACACACCAGAGCCTGGATGTTTCCGAATTCACCTGGCATTTGCCGGATGGAAAAACCCTGCGGGTGATTGCAAGCCCCCACACATCCGGTGGCGTAACGTGGATCTACGAGGACGTTACAACCCAAATCAATCTCGAGAGCCGGGTGAATGTCCTTTCAAGACTTCAGGCGGAAACCCTCAACCGGTTGAGTGACGGCGTAGCGGTTTTCTCAAGCGACGGACTTCTAACGCTCTCCAACACCTCTTTCCTCGAACAATGGGGACTTGACGAGACCGAACTCACAAAGAAACCGCACATCAACAACATCGCTGCGGCCTGTGTTACCCGGTTTGCCAACGAACCGGCTTGGCACGCGCTGAAAATGGCGATTGTCGGCGTCATGGATAAGCCTGAAGATACGTCCGGCACAATGGAACGCCCCGACGGTTCAGTTGTGCAATTTGCAACTGCGTCGCTGATCGACGGCCGCACAATGGTAACCTTTGTTGATATTACCGACAGCGTTAACTTCGAGCGGGCCCTCACCGAAAAGAACGAGGCCCTTGAGCAGGCCGACAAGCTGAAGTCGGATTTCGTTCAACACGTCTCCTATGAATTGCGTTCGCCGCTGACAAACATTATCGGCTTTGCCCAATTGCTCTCAGATGCAGATATGGGTCCGCTCACTGACAAGCAACAGGAATACACAGACTACATCCTTTCATCGTCGTCGTCGCTTCTCGCAATCATCAATGATATTCTTGATCTCGCCACCGCCGATGCAGGCGTCCTTGAACTCGCATTGGGAGAGGTTGCGATCCGGTCTGCAGTCGACCACGCAATCGAGGGTCTGCAAGACCGGCTCGCTGACCGCGAAATCATGCTTGATCTTGATGTTCCAGAAGACATAGGTGCATTCATCGGCGACGAACGGCGGATCACGCAAATCCTGTTCAACCTTCTATCGAACGCTATCCAGTTTTCCGATGACGGCAGCAAGGTTGCCGTAAAAGTGAGGCGCTCAGAGGATTCGATAGTCTTTACGGTCCAGGATTGGGGTGCTGGAATACCGGACGTGTTCATCGAAAACGTTTTCCGGCGCTTTGAGAGCCGAAAAGCGGGACAGGCACGCGGTGGCGCCGGGCTTGGCCTCTCGATCGTCAAGCGCTTTGTGGAACTGCATGAGGGGACCGTTGCAATTGAAAGCGCGGAAGGTGTTGGAACGACCGTCATATGCACCATCCCGGCGGAACCGAAACGCGATGAGATCGCGGCGGAATAGGATGCGATGAGTGCGGCGTTGACGGGTTTGACCCTTTTTCTGGCCGACGAAGAAGACAGTCATCGTTTCGGGATGGATTTAGCGCTTTCCCTGCGCGCAGGCGATGCCATTCTTTTGTCCGGTGATCTTGGATCCGGTAAAACCACAATCGCCCGCGCATTGATCCGCACGCACCTCGCAGACGACGAAGCGGAAGTCCCAAGCCCAACCTTCACGCTCGTAAATGCTTTTGAAGCGGGCCGCATACCCCTCTATCACTATGATTTTTATCGGATCACTGAAGCTGAAGAAATCGAAGAAATCGGCTTCTCCGATCATCTCGAAGGATCAATTACGCTCGTCGAATGGCCGGAAAACGCCGAGGCGCTCTTGCCGCAAATGGCAATGACGATCCGGATCGAGATCGAAGGGACAGGGCGCAGAGTGACGCTGGGTGGCGATACCCGGATCGTTGACCGCGTAAACCGCAGCCTTCGTATCCGTGACTTTCTGGAAGAGAGCGGATTTTCATCACCTGAACGACGCTTTCTCCAAGGCGATGCCTCAAGCCGGGCTTATGAGATCATCAAAGATCCGGCGCGCGGTAAGGCTATCTTGATGAACTGGCCAGCGCAGACAGAGCAACCGGTCCTCCAGAACGGTAAAACCTACAGTGAAGCGGCCCATCTCGCGACCGATGTCGGGCCTTTTGTGGCAATTGGTGAAGCTTTGCGGGGCCGCGGATTTCCGGCGCCGGAACTCTACGGCATCGACCTTGATCGCGGCTTTCTGATCATGGAGGATTTCGGCAGCGCAACTGTCGCGGAAAACTCAGAGCCGGTCATTTCCCGATATGAAGTCGCCGTCGATCTTCTCGCCCGCCTGCACAGTTTTGATTGGCCGGATAGCGCTCCAGTCAACGAAGACCGAACCCATTATCTTTCAACATTCGACCGCTCCATTTTCGATATCGAAATCGGCCTCCTGATCGACTGGTATGTTCCTCATGTTGCCGAAAAAACTTTGAGTGAACGCGCCAAGCAAGACTACAATGAGATCTGGAGCGCTTTGTTTCAGCACCTTGAACAGGCCGAAAAAAGCTGGCTCCTGCGGGACTTCCATTCGCCAAACCTGATGTGGCGAGAAAACAAAACCGGCGAGGCGCGGATCGGCCTCATTGATTATCAGGATGCATTGATTGGACCTTCCGCCTATGACGTCGCCTCGCTTTGTCAGGATGCACGGGTTACAGTCACAGCAGAGAATGAGAAGGCGCTGGTAAACCGGTACGTTGCCGCAAGAATCGCGGTTTCGCAGGACTTCGACACGGTTGATTTTGCTCGGGACTATGCGATCATAGCAGCTCAGCGCGGAACGCGTCTTCTTGGTTTGTGGCCGCGGCTTAAAGTCCGCGATGCAAAACCGCATTACATGAAGCATATGCCGCGTACCATCGATTACCTCGACCGGGCACTGTGTCATCCTGCGCTAAGCGACCTTGCCGGTTGGTATCGCAACAATCTGGGCCTATTTGTTAGGTAACGCTGCTAGCGTGCTTGAGGAATTGTCTCTACGCACAACGCATCGGCGCACATATTTGATGAGGAATAAAGAACTTGGCCACCGGACCGAAAATCGCATTTGTTGCTGCGGCTGGATTAGGCAAGCGCATGCGACCGCTCACTGCAACCGCGCCCAAGCCACTGATTGAAGTTAAGGGTAAAAGTCTGATTGATTACGGGCTTGATACGCTTGCTGCGGCAGGCGTTACCTCCGCGGTGGTCAATGTTCACTATTTTCCGGATCTGCTCGAAATCCATCTGGCAAAACGTAATGTGCCGCAGATAGTCATTTCCGATGAACGAGACCAGCGCCTCGAAACCGGGGGCGGCGTCAAGAAAGCGCTCGACCAACTTGGCAAAGAACCGTTCTTTTATCTCAATTCCGATTCATTCTGGATTGAAGGCGTGAAGCCGAACTTTCAGCTTCTTGCCGAAACCTGGGATCCTGAAAAGATGGACTGCCTGCTTCTCCTTGCAAGTACGGTTAAAGCAGCCGGTTTTCATGAACGCGGTGATTTTTCCATAGAACCGGATGGCCGCCTGAAACGCCGGGAGGAGAGCGTGATTGCGCCTTTTGCCTATGCGGGTGCGGCGATCATCAATCCACGGATCTTCGACGAAACACCTGATGGGCCATTCTCCATGAACGTGGTTTTCGACCGAGCGCTTGCCGACGGCCGATTGTTCGGTGCGCAAATGGAGGGAATATGGATCCATGTTGGTACGCCCGAGGCGATTACCGAAGCAGAATATGCGATTGATAATTCCCTCAGCTAATCGCCATGCCTTTGAAGAGCCGCGCGCCCGCCGTCTATTCCATTCCGCCGGACCTCCCCTTTCTTGCAACCCTGGCGCAGAAGATCATTAACGGGACGCTGCTTCCGGAAGGCTTCGACACCGAAGACCCCCTCGCCTTTGCAGACCTAACGATTTATCTGCCGACCCGCCGTGCGGCGCGCCTTCTGGCGGAACACTTTCGCGACGCGGCAGCAAACGATATCGTTGTACTGCCCCGCATTAAGGCGCTCGGTGAAGTTGATCCCAGCGAAGACGTTTATCCTGAGAATGATCTCGCCGGTGATCCGGCGGTCACCATACCGCCAGCGATCGAACCCCTGTCTCGCCAGATCATCCTAACAAAACTCATCCTCGCTTGGGGTGAGGCCATGGGCAACCATAGATCGGGCACGCCCCTCATGGTACCAGCTTCGCCTGCCGATGCGAGTTACCTTGCTGCCGATCTTGGCGACCTGATGGACCGCGCAACAAGTGAACGGGTCCCATGGGCACGCCTCGGCGATCTCGTACCCGATGACTACGCCAACTATTGGCAGCTCACGCTCGATTTTCTTAAAATCGCGACCGAGAACTGGCCACAGATTCTCAGTGTCATGGGGAGGATTGATGCCGCTGAACGACGCGACCGACTGATCGCTGCGGAAGCCCGCCGGTTAGAGGGAAGGGACTTGCCCGTGATCGCAGCAGGATCAACAGGTACTCTTCCATCGACGGCGGATTTTCTGACAATGATTGCGCACAAACCAAATGGCGCGGTAGTTCTGCCCGGCCTGGACATGTCCCTCGAAGATGACGTCTTTGACGCGATCGGTGGGCCGACCAAACCCGACGAGGCGATAAACAGTCATCCGCAATACGGAATGAAGCGCCTTTTGAGTGAATTCATCGGTATCAAGCGTGGAGACGTGGGTGACTTGTCCCTAACCGAACGGCCGCTGGAAAATCGGACGCGCCTCATGGGCGATGTCATGCTTCCAGCCCCACGGACGGATCTTTGGGGCGAAGCGCATCGGCGGCTCTCTGACGCTGATCTCGACCTTGCGCTCGCAGATATTGCACTCATTGAAGCGGAAACCGATACGCAAGAAGCGCTTGCAATTGCTTGCGCGCTTCGCACGTTCATCGAAACTGATAGGAGCACGGCATGTCTCGTCACTCCAGACCGGTCCCTCGCCCGCCGGGTCGCACTGGAACTCAATCGTTGGGGACTTTCGGTTGACGATTCCGCAGGTCGGCCTTTGGCCAAAACTCCACCCGCAGTCCTCGCACAATTGATCGCTGAGACGGTTTTAAGCGAGCTGGACCCAGTCAAGCTTCTTGCCCTTCTCAAACACCCTATGGCCGTTTTTGGGATGGAACCAGGCGAGGCTCGGCGTGCAGCCAGGATCCTTGATCTCGCCGTTCTAAGAGCCCCCCGCATATCCGGAGGCAGCACGGCATTGTTAGAACGGGTGCGAGCCTTCGCGGGAAACACCAAAGGGGGAACGGAAGACGATAAGTCTTCAGATCTGACGAACGCTGAGGGCCAAACATCAAAGCGGCGTTTGCACCCCGCAATCGAAACATTCACGTCCGACGATTACGATCTCGCTCTCCGTTTTTGTGAAGCTTTAAAGGCGGTTCTCACCCCGCTTGAAACCTTGTTCGAAAGAGCAGAAGCACTCCCCCTTTCCGAATTTGCGGAAGCCCACAAAGCCGCATTCTCTGCCATCGTTGGGAAAGACCAAACCGCGACGCGACAGCTTTTCGATCATTTTGATGCTCTTGCCTCCGGCTCAAGCCGGGACCTTCAAATCACAGCGTTCGATTATCCTCCGCTCTTTCGAGCACTCCTGAGCGGGACCAGCGTCCCTGAAACCGGGCAGGGCGATCATCGTTTGCTCATTCTCGGTGTCCTTGAGGCAAGGCTTCTTTCTCCGGATTTGATCGTGCTTGGCGGTCTGGATGAGGGAAGTTGGCCACGCCCAGCCGAAACCGATGCCTTCATGTCTCGCGGTATGCGAGCGGTTATGGGTCTCGAAGCCCCGGAACGCAGGATCGGACTGTCTGCCCACGATGTCGTTCAAAGCCTCGGGACAAAAAAGGTCATCTTAAGCCGGGCGAGGAAGCGCAGCGGCTCACCGCAAGTCCGCTCCAGGTGGCTACAGCGCCTTACTGCTGTGATTGGCAAAGCGCGAGAGGAGGCACTTCTTGAGCGGGGTTCGCTCTATCTGGACTATGCTGGTGCTCTCGATCAGTCAAAGAACGAAAACGCAAAGGGCGCCGAGCGTCCCAATCCAAAACCACCTGTTTCAGCCCGGCCCAATCAGCTTTCTGTGACGCGTATCGAGACATGGGTGCGCGATCCCTATGCAATCTACTGCGAACGTATTCTGAATATGCGACCGATCGATCCGCTGGGAGCCGTGCCGGATTTCGCAACCCGCGGAAACCTGGTTCATCAGGCATTGGATCGCTTTATCGCCGGCTGGGATGGCCCCTTTGATGAAACTGCGAAATCCCAGCTTCTAGAACTCGGGTCGAACCTTTTCAAATCCGAGCTGAAAGACTTCCCCGAAATAAGAGCCGCATGGTGGCCGCGTTTCCAACGTCTCGCACAGGCGTTCGTCGCGTTTGAAGCCGGTCGTGATCACGAGATTATCAAACGGCATACGGAAGTTTTTGCCCGTCTCGCGATCCCGGTCGATGGGCTCGATTTCTTTTTAACGGCTGAAGCCGACCGGATTGATGAACGGACGGACGGAACGCTTTCCGTCATCGATTTCAAAACCGGCGACCCTCCTAATCCCAAACAGGTCAAATCTGGCCTTGCGGCACAACTTGCCCTTGAAACCGCGATGATTCAGGCCGGGGCTTTCGACTTTCTCGGCCACTTATCGAACCGTAGCGTAGCCGAGCTCGGCTGGTTAAAACTCGATGGGCTCAGCGACGAGGTGGCCCTCCGATCGGCAGTCGAAACGCCTAAGAAAGACGAACCGGCGTTCTTACCAGACGACCTTGGCGCGCTCGCACTTGAGCAGATCACCTCAATGATACGAGCTTACCGGAACCCCGATCAGGGCTACATGTCCCGCCCAAGAGTTGACTTTCAGTTCCGCCATGAAGGCCCCTTCGATCATCTGGCGCGGGTCAAAGAATGGCTGGCTGCCGAAGAAGGCGAGGCGTGATGGACCTGGACGTAAAGAAACCTGTTCTCGCCATCGATCCTGGAACAAAGCAGCGCCAGAAAACTGCATCGGACCCGGCGCTATCGGCTTGGGTCGGCGCGAATGCCGGATCAGGAAAAACATTCGTGCTTGCGCGGCGGGTTATCCGCCTCCTCCTGCAAGGCGCAGACCCTTCTCGGATCCTGTGTTTGACGTTCACGAAAGCTGCCGCGGCTGAAATGTCAGAGCGGGTTTTTAACGCCCTCTCGGAATGGACAACGCTTGATCATTCCTCCCTGTCGGCGACGCTGGAGGGCTATCTCTCACGACCGCCCCAAGCCCATGACATTGTTGAAGCGCGTCGACTGTTCGCCCGCGCCCTGGAGACGCCCGGGGGCCTTAAAATCCAGACGATCCACGCCTTTTGCGAACGGCTCCTGCACCAGTTTCCGGTGGAAGCGAATGTGGCAGGGCATTTTGAGGTCCTGGATGATAATGGAAAGGCCGAGCTTATCCATGAGGCGCGCGCAGAGACCCTTCTTGCCGGTGAACGAGAGCCTGAAAGCGAGCTTGCTCAGGTTCTGAATCTCGCACTCTCAACAAGCGGAGACATGGCGATTTCCAGCGCGCTCGATCAGATTCTTCTGCAACGAACGAACATTTCGAAATGGATTGAGGCTAAAGGCGGTCTTCCGGGGGCGCTCCAAGATCTGACCCGATTTCTTGGCCTGAATGCAGATGAGACGGCGCCGTCACTCAAGGACCAGATCACCGCATCGCCTCATTTCACAAAGGACCATTTCGGTTTCCTCGCATCGGAATTCGAAGCAAGCTCGACGCGATATGAGAAACGCGCACCGCTTGCCAAACGTCTCTCAGGCTTATCCGATGAAGACGCTTTGCGGGAAGCGCACATAGAGTTCTTTTTAAAGAAAGACGGAACCGGGCTGTCGAAAGCGTTCTTTGCGCCGAAGAGCGTCTTTGCTTCAGATCCTAGCCTTGAAACCCGTATGCTGCGAGAACAGGACCGGTTGATCGACCTGCTCGATAAAGAGAAAGCTCTCAACGCAATCGAAGCCACAACAGCCCTTTTCACAATCGGCATGGCGATCACAGAGCGGTATGAGCGTAAGAAGCGCGACCGTGGTCTGATGGATTTCGATGATCTTATCGAGAAAGCTGCAAGCCTTCTCGAACAACCGGATGCCGCAGCATGGGTTCATTACAAGCTTGATGGCGGCCTTGACCATATTCTTGTCGATGAAGCGCAGGATACCAGTCCGCGCCAATGGGATATTGTTCGTTACCTTGCCGACGAATTCTACGCAGGAAAGAGCGCGCGTGAGCTTCGTCGAACGCTTTTTGCCGTCGGGGACGAGAAACAGTCGATCTACTCGTTTCAAGGCGCTTCGCCTGAATGGTTTTCCCGTATGCGCCGCTACTTCGGAAAGGCTGCGGAAAATGCTGGCGAACCCTTCAAGAGCCTTCCCCTTTCCCTGTCTTTCCGTTCAACTGGAGATGTTCTTGGTGCCGTAGATTGTGTTTTCGAGACCGATAATCTGAATGCCCGTCTGACGGACGATGATTATACGCCCCATCAAGCAGCACGCCTGAACCAGTTGGGCATGGTCGAAATCTGGCCGATTTTCGGAGAACCCGAGACGCCGGAGCATGAAGGCGATTGGTGGCAACCCCTTGATCTCCTCTCCAATCAGTCTGCCAAGGTGCAATTGGCCGATGCTGTGGCAGTCAAAATCGCCAACCTTCTTGAAAATGGTGAGAGATTGGAGGGAACCGGTCGTAAGATCCGAGCCGGTGATATTCTCGTTCTTGCACGAAAACGCGGAGGTCAGGTCGATGCGATCAACCGGGCCCTGAAAGCGCGCGGTCTGCCGGTTGCCGGTTCAGACCGTTTGCAGCTGTCAGACTCCATCGCCATTCTCGATCTGTTGGCACTCGCGGATTTCGTTCTGCTTTCAGAGGATGATGTCGCACTTGCAGGCCTTTTGAAGAGTCCGCTCATAGGAATGAGTGAAGACGATCTCTTTACTTTAGCCCATGGCCGAAAGGGCACTTTGTGGCGGGCGCTTTACGAAAAGGCAATGAGCGGGACGATGCCATTTGTGGAAGCTTATGAGCGTCTTGAACGCTGGCGGTCGGAAGCCGACTTCACACCTCCCTTTGATTTCTTCCTCAACGCACTGGCACGCGACGGCGGGCGAAGCCGGTTTCTGGCACGCCTCGGCGCGGAAACGGACGATGTCATCGACGCTTTCTTGAATGAAGTCCGCGCTTATGAAGATCGCCATATTCCAAGCCTGCAAGGTTTCGTCCATTGGTTCCGATCCGGGTCGACCACGATCAAACGCGACATGGAGGGTGCCGGTGAGGATATCCGGGTGATGACCGTTCACGGTTCAAAAGGCCTCGAAGCACCAATCGTATTTCTGGTGGATGGTGGGCGCCCCTATCACGCAAGCCATCAACCCGATCTCGTGGTTTTGTCCGAGAAAGGGCCACCATATCTCTGGAAAAGGAGAAAGGACGATGCGCCGCGTGCTCAAGCTGCAGCATTGGCGCGGGCCGAGGACGCTGCGCTTTCTGAGTATTACAGGCTTCTTTATGTGGCGATGACCCGCGCACGCGACCGGCTTTACGTTGCAGCGACCGGAAACAGCAAAGGCGAAGCGGACAGGAACGGCTGGTATTCCAAAATCTCGGATGCGCTTCTCGCGTCGCCTCATACGAAGGAGATAAAGGACGCCACAGGAAATGCCATAGCGTGGCGGTTTCGGTCTTCAGATGCTGCGCCCGTGCCGCCACAAGAGATCGAAACATCAGTTCAGCCCCATCTAGAGATTCCGGCGTTCCTGTTTGAAAAAGCCGAACCTGCGCCCGAACCGGTTCGACGTCTTACGCCGTCAGAAAGCGAAATCGAAGACCTTCCGGAATTAAATGATGAAACCGGAGATCATAATCTTCCCGGCCTTGCCGCGACGGACCGGGGGGTTCTTATGCATACCCTTTTGGAACGACTGCCCGAGCTCAGCGAGGATCAAAGAAGAAGCGCTGCAGAACGGTATCTCAATGACCAAGCCCCCACTACTCTTGCCAAGACGAAAGACAGGATGATCGATGAGGTCATTAACATTCTGGAAAATCCGCGAACTGCCTCGATTTTTCAAGAAATCGGCAGTCGCGCGGAAGTCTCGATATCGGGACGTCTTGTGCTCAACGGGCAATCGGTGGACATCAACGCGGTGATCGACAGGATGATCGTTTCCACCGACACCGTTCATATCGTCGACTTCAAGACGAACAGATCGGTCCCATCTCGCCTGAAGGACGTGCCTTCTGCTTACACTCGACAACTTGCAATTTATCGTGCGCTTGTGCGCAGTCTTTATCCGGATCATTCAGTGACCGCGTCGCTTCTTTGGACCCGAACCGCGGACTTGATGACCCTTGATGATGCGGCGCTGGATGCTGCCATCTCAGCAATTTGAGCAAAGAGGTTTTCAACAGGGCTTGCTTTGCGAAACGCCTCTTTCTTGTAATTTGGACAATCGCGCTTAAGTTAACGGACCGAACGATGCCAAATGCGTATCGATCCCGAACCCTCCTGCCGCCACTGCCCCGTTCGGGCGTTTTCCGGCAACCGACCAAAGGAACATGAGAATGGCAACACAAGCTGTTTCCGACCAGACCTTCGAACAGGATGTCATCAAATCCGACACACCGGTCGTGGTGGATTTCTGGGCCGAGTGGTGTGGCCCCTGCAAAATGATCGGTCCATCACTGGAAGAAATTTCCGATGAGATGGGCGAGAAAGTCAAAATCGTCAAACTGAACATCGACGATAACAATGAGACCGCCATCAAATACGGCGTTCGGTCAATCCCGACGCTCATTCTTTTCAAAGATGGCGAGCCTGCCTCGATGAAAGTTGGAGCCGCTCCGAAGAGCGATCTTGCCAAGTGGATTTCAGAATCCGCCTGACGTTCAGTCAAAAGGTATATTTTGAAAGAGCCGGGCCAACGCCCGGCTTTCTCGGTTTCGGCGCGCCATTTAAGCCGCGACGAGTTCCTTTTCCGGTTTATGCAGGCTTGTGACGAGAAGAACAGCCAATCCATTGGCAAGATAATAGATCAAATCGAGACCAGCGAAACCCAAAGCGAATGGCATGGCGACAAAGACGAGGCCAACGAGGCGATCAACCGCAAGATGGACGCTGTAAGGCAGAACCTTGAAGACCCCAAGGTGGTGGTCAGTCAGAATGGTAAGGATAAAGGCCGCAATACCGGTCGCGACTGATAACCAGAGCGCAACTGGGTTCGAACCACCGAGGCCAAGCAGGAATGGCATTGCCATCAAGCTGAATGCGACGGGATAGTCGAGGTACGCGTGAATTGTCTTTGAAACAAATCGGATAGTCATGGGAGATCCTTTCCGGAGGCGTTCACCATTTGGCGACACACCTCACATAACCGGCAGCTCCATTGCCAGCCGGTGGCCTCCATTTAGGTATCGTCAGGCCGTTTCCCTTTGTCCGCCCGTTCAGGACTCATGCGCGATCGTTCAATTCTCAGCGTATTGCATTTGTATCGCGTCGAAACTGAGCAGGCGTTAATCCGCATTCTTTCTTGAAAGCTTTTGCAAAGGCGGCGTCCGATGCGTAGCCAACAGACGCAGCCACTGCGGCAAGATTGGCGTTATGCTCCTTGAGTTCATTCTTCGCAAGCTGCATACGCCAGGCCGTCAGATACTGCATGGGTGTGAGTTCCAGCTTTTTTACAAAGAGCTGTGCGAACCCTGTGCGGGACAGACCTGCAATTCGGGCCAGGCGGTCAACGGTCCAGTGCTCGGCAGGCGCTTTGTGAAAGGCAGAAAGGGCGCGGGTGAGTTGCGGGTCGGCAAATGCGGACAGCCCCGCGGCGTCAGCGCTGCTGGTCTCTAGAAACGTCCGCAATGCCTGAGTGAAGATCACCTCAGACATTTTGAGGGCAATCAGATCACCACCGATTTTTCGACCGCCTGCTTCGTCACCGATTAATCGCAGGCTCGCCTCCATCCATTTACCAGCCGTCTGTCCATAATCACGAATGAGAATATACGGGGGCAAGCGATCGAAAATGATGTGCCTGGACCCTGCCGCAAAAGAGAAATGGCCGCAGATCAATTGGGTGTCACAGTCATCGTCTTCACTTCCGTAGACGAGAACACCTGACCCGCCATACCCACTCTTCTCAAGTATCTCATCAAGCTCAAGCACAGGTGGAGACGGTTGCTGGCATGTTAACAGACAATGGCTCGCTCCGTGTGGGATGATCACAAGATCGCCCTCGGCGAGGCGCAATGACTCACCGGTGGTTGAGACCTTGACCATACACTCGCCCCGATGCGCCAAATGAAACCGGGCAACATTCTCGAATTCAGGCACTTCCACGCCCCAGGCACCACTGAAAGATGTCCGAAAGTAGAGCGTTCCGCGCAAGGAGAACCGGGTCAGGATATCGCTGAGGAGGTCGAGCATGGCCGTTTTGTCGCATTATTGGCCGAGGGCGTCTACGAACACGGACGATCGCGCATAAATTTCGAACGCTCGCCTATTCCTTTGTGACCGGTTTTTAGATCGTTCCAACGGTCTTCAGTTTGGCTCGAGGATGCACTTCCGCCTGTGACATGATCGCGGTTTGCGGACGGAATCGGTCGACAATGGCCCGAACATGATGGCGAATGCCTGGGCTTGCGAGAAGGACTGGAACCTCGCCCATCCGGGCTGCCTCTTCGAAACCGTCGCGGACTGCCGTGACGAATTCCTGTATTTTGCTCGGCGCAATCGCCAGTTGTTTATCGTCTCCCTCGCCGACCAGAGCCTCGTTGAAAGCAACCTCCCAAGCGGGTGAGAGCGTTACCATGGGCAGATAGCCATTCGGTGACGTGTGCTGCGCAGTGATCTGGCGGGCAAGACGAGAGCGCACATGTTCAACCAGTCCGGTGGTTGAATGGATCGCTCCGGCGGCCTCCGCAATCGCTTCCAGAATACCGGGCAGATCCCGGATCGAGACGCGCTCAGCAAGCAAGCCTTGAAGAATTCTCTGGATGCCGCTCACAGAGATCTGACCCGGGACGATGTCATCAACGAGTTTCGCCTGATGATCGGAGAGCTCACTCAGGAGGTCCTGAACATTGGAATAGGAAAGCAATTCGGCGACATTCGCTTTCATCACCTCAGAAAGGTGGGTCGAAATTACGGTCGCAGGATCAACAACCGTGTAGCCATAGCTGTCTGCTTCCGTCCGCCGGTCGGTATCAATCCACGTCGCGGGCAAACCAAAAGTCGGTTCGGTCGTCGTATGCCCCGGGATTGCGACCTTCTGACCGCTCGGGTTCATGACCATCAGCTTGTCGGGATAGACTTCGCCATTGCCTGCGAAAACTTCCTTCACCTTGATCGTATAGTGGTTTGGCGGACTTTGCAGATTGTCGAGAAGACGTACCGACGGCATGACGAAGCCAAGATCATTTGCGAGCTGACGGCGCAGTGCCTTGATCTGTTCGGTGAGCCGTTCTGCACCCTCGCTTTCATTGATCAGCGAGAGAAGACCATATCCGACTTCGATCCTCAGTTCGTCCATTTTGAGGGACTCGCGAATGTCGGGTTCTTTGGGTGCCGCCGCTTCCTGTTCACGAACGGCAACCTCCATCTGTTTGGTCTCTTCCTCTTCAACCTGGCCTTTCTTGAAGCCAAGCCAGGCGAGATAGGCTGAGCCTGCGGAAAGGGTGAGAAAGATAAGGGTCGGCATGCCCGGCAGGAACGACATGATTGCCATCACGAAAGCCGACATGCCGAAGGCTTTCGGATAATTGGTAAACTGGGTTACGACCGCCTGATCGGCGGCGCCGCGGACACCGGCTTTCGAGACCAGAAGACCCGCTGCCGTCGAAACGATCAAAGCAGGAATCTGGCTTACCAGACCGTCTCCAATCGTCAGCAGAGTGTATGTGCGGCCCGCCTCCGCGAATGTCAGATCCTGCTGCATCATTCCGATCACGATACCGCCGACGATATTGATGAAAGTAATCAGGAGGCCCGCAATGGCATCACCGCGCACAAACTTTGAAGCACCGTCCATAGCACCGAAGAACGAACTTTCATCTTCCAGCGTTTTGCGCCTCTCACGCGCTTCCTGTTCCGTAATGAGACCGGCTGATAAATCAGCATCGATCGCCATCTGTTTGCCCGGCATCGCATCAAGGGTGAAGCGTGCCGCAACCTCTGCGATACGGCCGGAACCTTTTGTGATGACGATAAAGTTCACGATCACCAGGATCGCAAAGACGATCAGCCCGATGACGAAATTGCCCCGCGATACAAAATCACCAAAAGCTTCGATCACATTGCCGGCTGCAGCCGGGCCCTCATGCCCATTTTCAAGGATCAGACGGGTGGATGCGAGATTGAGAGCGAGCCGCAACATTGTGGCGATCAACAGGATCGTCGGAAAGGACGAAAACTCAAGCGGGCTGTGAATGAAAAGTGCAGTCATGAGCACCATCACAGCGAAGATGATCGAGACCGCCAAAAAGAAGTCGAGCACTATAGGCGGGAGCGGCATGATCAACATCACCAAAATGGTGATGACGCCCAGCGCCATAGCGAGATCGCCCTGTTTCGACATCTCGCCGAAGCCGAAAAATGACAGTCCTCCGAGGAATGATCCTCGGCCCGCCTTCGCGCCGACGGGACCGTCCCCGGCCGCTGTTTTCGCTGCTGCTTCTGGAACCGCGCTGGTATCCGCCATCCGGTGCTCCGCCACCCATCAGGAACAAGCGGGTAAAGAAAGCCTTACCCGCTAGGCAATTTTTGCCGCAGCTATGGTTAACGGGGCGTTAATTCTTGCCGCAATTTGCTCGTAACATCGCGAAAAAGTGAGGTGCGATCGGCGCTTGCCAATTGCGTCCCGCACCTGTGAATACTAGTTTGAACCTCGCAACCCTGCACAAGAGAAAGAGGCACGAATGTCTTTGAGATCCCTGCGTTTTGCACTTTGGGCCCTGGTCGCAATCGTTGGCGGCGCAATGGGCGGTGTGCTTTATTCCGGCGGTTTTTCAGGCCCTGAACAGGCAACTCAACAAGAGGCCCGCGCGATCGGCGGCACCTTCGATCTGGTCGACCATACGGGAGCGGCGATCAATCAGGACGCATTGCTCGGATCGCCAAGCGTGATCTTTTTCGGCTTTACCCATTGCCCCGAGATTTGCCCGACCACCTTGCACGATATGGCGGGCTGGCTCGAGGACCTTGGACCTGAAGGTGAGGCAATTAAAAGCTATTTTGTAACCGTCGATCCGGAGCGAGACTCGCCCGAGGTCATGAATGATTATGTGACGGCTTTTTCGGACCGGATTACGGGGATTACCGGTAGCCCGGAAAAAGTAACCGAGATCCTGCAGAACTACCGGGTTTTTGCGCAAAAGGTTCGCCTCGGAGATGGCGATTACACCATGAACCACTCAGCCGCGATCTATCTTCTCGATGAAGAAGCGGACTTTGTCGGTACTATCTCGTTTGGTGAGGACCGGGAGACCGCGTTGCAGAAGTTGAAGAATCTCGCCAAGCGTAGCCAGACCGGCTAAACTGGCCTCATGCAAGCGATCCAATCACAGTTTGAGGGACTGGTCGTTGCCGCAATCGTCATGGGCGTTGCGGCAGCAATGACAGCTGCCGCTTTTGCGTGGAGCGATGCGGGGAGTGCTATCTGGACCGAACTGCGCCTTGCGGAAATCGCGGGCTGCTTCGGTTTTTGATCCGCACACCTATCCTGCCATTGCGCTTCTGATTTCACCCGGTTGCGGGATATCTATGCCCTCATCGACATAAAGTTTCAGCTTGTTGCGCAGGGTGCGGATCGAGATGCCAAGAATGTTGGCTGCATGAGTCCGGTTTCCAAGGCAATGATCGAGCGTATCGAGGATAAGATCGCGCTCAACATCCGCGATGGTTCGCCCAACCAAGGTCCGTGTCACCGCCTCAGCGGTCATCGCCGCCTGCCGCGCCACATCATCTGCCGGAACACCAATAAAGCCGTTTCCAAGCCCGGTACCATCCGGCATGATGATCGCATCAGGGCCGATTTCCTGACCGGTCGCGACAAGAACGGCGCGATGAATTGTGTTTTCCAGTTCGCGAACATTTCCCGGCCACGGATTGGCGACAAGCAACCGCTCGGTTTCGGCTGAAAGTGGTCTTTCAGCCATACCGTTTGCCTCTGCGTACTTCTTGGCAAAATGTTTCGACAGTGCAGTGATATCCTGCGGACGTTCCCGCAAGGAAGGAAGCGCAAGGTTCACAACGTTAAGCCGATAGAGAAGATCTTCGCGGAAGGTCCCATCCCTAACTGCTTCGCCGAGATTACGGTTCGACGTTGCAAGGATGCGGATATTGACCGGTACAGGCTTAGAGCCGCCAACACGGTCAATGACGCGCTCCTGGATCGCGCGGAGGAGTTTGGCCTGGAGCCGAACGTCCATCTCGCTGATCTCATCGAGGAGAAGCGTGCCCCCATCCGCCTCTTCAAATTTTCCAATTCGACGGGATGCGGCGCCGGTGAATGCGCCTTTCTCGTGCCCAAAAAGCTCCGATTCAAGCAAGTTGTCTGGGATTGCGGCGCAGTTGACCGAAATGAAGTCTTTGTCGGCACGTTGTGACCTCGAATGCACATAGCGCGCGATCACCTCCTTGCCGGTACCGCTTTCACCTGTGATGAGCACGGATGCATCGGAGGGGGCGATCTGTTCTGCGAGCTTCACGACATTTTTCATGGCCGGATCGCGGAAGATGAATTCCGAGCTTTCTTCACTTACGGCAGCAATGACTGCCGCAATGAGCTCCGGATCAGGTGGAAGCGGGACGTATTCACGTGCACCGGCGCGAATGGCTTCGACAGCAGCGCGGGCATCAGAGTCGATCCCGCAAGCCACAATCGGTACATGGATGAGTTCCGATTCCAGCCTCGTTACAAGGTCAGCGATCCGTATAGCCACATCCACGAACAACAGATCCGCTCCGCGGCCCGATCGCAACGTCGCAAGCGCGCTTTCAATGTCATCCGCATGCATGACTTTGGCGCCGCGATCCATTGCGATCTTTGTTGCCGTCGACAATTGGCCATTGAGCGGCCCTATGATCAGAAGTCTCATCTTTTTTGCCCTAATCCTGTCTGACCAGTTCGGTCATTGTTATTCCAAGTTGGTTATCGACGAGGACGACCTCTCCACGTGCGATCAGCCGGTTGTTGACGAAGATGTCGATGCTCTCGCCAACCTTCCGGTCAAGTTCGATAATCGCGCCGCTATCGAGTTTCATGAGATCGGCGACTTTCATGCGCGAGCGTCCCAAAACGGCAGAAACCTTGACCGGGACGTCAAACACCGCTTGGAGGTCCGCGGGATCCTTATCTTCGACAATGCCATCATCCGGCTCTCGTTCGGGCTCTTCGAGGACCGTAAAGTCGAGGTCAGCATCATCAGCCGCATCTGTCTCGTTTTCCTGGCTCATGCCGCATCTCCGTTCCGATCAAGGGGTGTGTCGTCAACCGTGGTTGGATCGCTTGACGGCTTGTCTTCAGTTTCCAAGGCGAGCGCTTCAGAGGGATCCTCTTCATCGGCTTTATCCAGATCACGTTCTGCAAGCCCACCTTCCAGCGGGGCGAAATACGCTTTGAAATATTTCAGAATTTCCGCTTCCGCACGTTCGCGGTCGCGGACAATTCCACCGTCGGCCCATTCGATCCGGCAGTCGCCCGGTTTAAAATCAGGTTCACCGAGCACGATGAAGCGCCCTTCGAACCCGTGTTCGCGAGTGAGCTTGCCGATCGTTTCGGTTATGGCGCCTGCATCTTTTTCATTGAGGCGCACGACCAGATGAGGCGTTTTGCGCAACGGTCCGAGGCACTCGGAGACGAGAGCTTCGATATCATCCAACGGAAAGCGCTTGAGCGCTTCCCCTGCAAGCTTTCTGCCGATTGCAACGGCGAGGTCGGCGGCTTCCGCTTCCAGGGCTGAGCGATCCTGATCGATCGCCGCCAGGATTTTTTCGGCAGCCGCTGCGACACGTTCCGTTTCCTGAAGAAGACGACGCCCATCGCTTGCGTTTGCTTCCGCAATGCCCTTCTGACGTCCCCGAATTTCCGCCTGAAGCAGTGCAGCCTCGTGATCGGAAAGGGGAATTGTCGGGATTTTCTCCGCCTCGATTTCCGCTTGCGACTTAACAGGTTTGGGCGCTGCAAAATTCACATCAAACGTGAAGGGCAACGCGTCGCCGTCTTTCAGTTTCTGCGCCTTCATCAGTAAATCATCTCTTCGTCGTTATCGCCCTTCTGGACGATGATTTCACCTTTATCGGCAAGGTCTTTCGCAGCATTAACCAGTTTGTTTTGCGCTTCATCCACGTCGCTCAACCGCATTGGGCCAAGTGCCTCCATGTCGTCCTGCAGGAGTTTGGCGGCGCGTTGCGACATGTTTGAGAAGAAGAATTCGCGTAAGCCTTCGCTCGCGCCCTTGAGCGACTTGGCAAGATCGTCCTTTTCAACCTCACGCAGGAGAACCTGAACGGAGGAATTGTCGAGCCTGCCGAGGTCGTCAAACGTAAACATGAGTTGTTTGATGCGCTCGGCTGAATCCCGGTTTTCCTCTTCGAGCGCAGTCAGGAAACGCGCTTCCGTCTGCCGGTCGAAATTATTGAAAATGGCGGCCATCAATTCGTGCGGATCGCTTTTCGTCGACCGCGAAAGGTTCGACATGAATTCGAGCCGTAATGTGCTCTCGACTTTTTCGAGAACCTCTTTTTGCACAGATTCCATTGCGAGCATGCGGCTCACAACTTCCAATGCCAGTTCATCGGGCAGAAGTGATAGGACCTGCGCTGAGTGCTCGGTTGCGATCTTTGAAAGGACGACTGCGACCGTTTGCGGATATTCGTTTTTGAGGTAGCTCGCGAGGACGTTCGCTTGCACATTTGAGAGTTTCTCCCACATGTTGCGGCCGGCCGGTCCCCGGATTTCCTCCATGATGAGTTCGACCTGATCAGCCGACAGGAAGGAA
>JBCDCZ010000043.1:0-21058 GCA_039180865.1 Pseudomonadota bacterium
CTCAACCCAGCGCCCAAAAGAGCTCACCGCCAGCCTACCCCTACACCCCTGGCACAATTCGTGAGCTCGTGGGAGAAAGCCCTAGGCCGGGCGGCAGGCCGCCCACCCCTGCCCCCGGCCTCTTTTTTTGAACTTTAAGGCCTTCATCCTGAAGAGGAGAATCATCAATGTCAGGTGTCGATAACCCCGATTTTGCCCACGAAGCTGCTCTTCTTAAAGCAGGATATCAAGTGATCGCGGGCTGTGATGAAGTTGGCCGAGGCCCACTTGCAGGACCCGTTGTGGCGGCGGCCGTTATTCTCGACCCCTTCAATATTCCGGACGGTCTGAACGATTCGAAGAAGCTCACACAGAAAAAACGCGAAAGCCTTTATGGCGAGATCCTGAGCCGGGCCATCGTGAGTATTGTGCAAATCCCCGCAAAGACAATCGATCGAATCAATATCGGCAAAGCAAGCCTCAAGGCTATGCGCGACGCCATCCTCAGTCTTTCTATCGTTCCGGACGTCGGCCTTTTTGACGGCCGTCAGGTACCGGCCGGGCTTGATTGCAGGTGCGAGGCTTTGGTGAAGGGCGACCAGCGCAGTGTATCGATCGCAGCTGCTTCCATTATCGCGAAGGTCACCCGCGACCGAATGATGGAAGAAGCTGGACGTCACCATCCAGCATATGGCTTCGAAACCCATAAGGGATATGGCACTGCGGTCCACCGCTCGGCCATTGAGGAGCACGGCCCAACCCTTCTCCACAGGATGAGCTTTAAGCCGCTAAACCAACACATCTAATCACAGAAAATTTTGATACTTCAAGATGTTGCCAAGCAAATAAAAAGCCGCGCACAAGGCGCGGCTGGAATTCGATTGAATTGCGATGGTGCGTTAAACTGTTTCAGTTCAGCTTTTCCTTAACCTCCGAAATGGAGGATTTAATGAGAGCTGCACCGCCATCCGAGAGTTTGTCGATGAGGACTTTTTCAGAAGCTGCAATTGCGCGTTCTGCGGCGATTGCCTTCACATCCTGAAGCGCCTGAACTTCCGCCTGGCTGATCTTTTGCTCAACCATTTTTGTGCGCCGGGTGACGTATTCGTCGAGCTTCGTCTTGGCATCGAGAGCGAGTGCCTTGGCCTCGCGTTTCGCGCTTTCGACGATCTCCTCGGCTTCCGCCTCAGCGTCACGGCGCTTGCGCTGATATTCCGCTAGAAGCGTCTGGGCTTCTTCACGCAGCTTGCGTGCCTCATCCAGCTCATTGCGGATTTTATCGGATCGATCGTCCAGCGCCTTCGTGATCATGGCAGGCACACCGAGATAGGCAAGAAGCGCGAAGAAGGCGATGAGACCCATCAGGGTCCAAAAGGTTGCATCCATGATCCTACTCCCCGACGCCCGAAAGCGCTTTCTTGATGTCGCCCTTTGCAACCCGGCCGCCGATGAGCGCCTTGACGATGGCCTCAGTGGTCTCGGTGGCAATCTCGTCCACTTCGCCCATTGCCTGTTCGCGAATGCCTGAAATCTGTGTTTCAGCTGCTTCGAGTTTCACTTTGAGGTCAGCCTCAACCTTGGCCATTGCCTCATCGCTTTCCGCTTTGGCTTCGTCACGAGCAGTTTGCGCAATGCCATGGGCTTTTGAGCGAGCGTCTGCAAGCGCCTGCTCGTAGGCTGCGATCGCATCGTCAGTCTCTTCCTTAAGGCGTTGCGCTTCCGCCAGATCCTGTTCGATACGGTCGGAACGCGTCTCAAGGATCGACCCGATCCTTGGAACGATGTATTTCGACATGGCGTAATAGAGAATGCCGAAGGTGATCGCCAGCCAAAGGAGCTGGGAACCGAACGTATCTCCGTCGAACGGGGGAAAGGCACCGCCCTCTTTCCCGTGGGATCCAGCGTGGCCAACTTCGGTGTGGGTCTCGCCGTCAGTATTAGACGCCATGGTCCTAACTCTCCAGACTGCAAATTTCGAAATCCAACGGAGCGTTGGTAGCGACGGGGAAGCCCCGTCCACTATGTTTGCTTGTTTCGCCTTAACCGCTTTATGAGCCCGATGTACCTGAGCTCAATTCAGGGAGTGAGAAGACCGCAGAGGGTCGCCTGCTCCAGGTTAAAACCGGTCGGCGGCGCCGCTCCAAGCGGCGCTGGGTCTGTTCTTACGTGAACAGGATGAGAAGCGCGATCAGAAGCGAGAAGATGCCGAGCGCTTCCGTAACGGCGAAGCCGAAGATCAAACGGCCGAACTGACCGTCAGCAGCTGACGGGTTGCGAAGCGCGCCTGACAGGAAGCTACCGAAGATGTTGCCGAGACCGATACCGGCACCAGCCATACCGATACATGCAATGCCCGCACCGATCATTTTTGCTGCGTCAAGTTCCATTTCATTCTCCTTGATTAATTCCTTGGAAGATTTCGGTTGGAGCCGTCGCCATGCTTTGAGTTTAAAACAGGCTTCGGCGGGTAGACTTAGTGACTTGGGTGGATGGCGTCGTTGAGATACATGCAGGTCAACACCGTGAAGACGTAGGCCTGCAGGAACGCAACGAGAAACTCGAGTGCCGTGATCGCGACTGTCATAGCGAACGGCAATGTCGCACCGAGGATGCCCGCGACACCGAAAGCGCTCAAGCTGGTGACGAAGCCGGCGAATACTTTCAGGGTGATGTGTCCGGCAAGCATGTTTGCAAAGAGACGGACGGACAGGCTGATCGGGCGCGACAGGAATGAGATGACTTCAATCGCGACAACCAATGGCAGAATGTAACCTGGAACGCCTGATGGAACGAATAGCTTCAAAAAGCCGAGGCCATTGCGCATGAAGCCATAAATTATAACCGTCGATATGACGAGCAGCGCCAATGCGAAAGTGACGATGATGTGGCTCGTTACCGTGAAGAAGTACGGGAACATGCCGAAGAGGTTTGCGAACAAAATGAACATGAAGAGCGAAAAGACGAACGGGAAAAACTTCATGCCTTCCCTGCCCGCCGAATCTCGAAGCATATTCGCCACGAAGTCATAGAGGATTTCGGCAACCGACTGCATGCGTGACGGAATGAGGCCCCGGCTCCCCGTCGACCACATCAGAAATCCGCAGACTGAAGCCGTTGTCAGGATCATGAAAACGGCGGAATTTGTCATGGAGAGGTCCACACCACCGATAGAACCAAAGGTAAAATATTCGGTGATCTGGAATTGCTTGATCGGATCGTTTGCCAAGTCTTAGAACCCCTCGCCTATTCGGCTCTCGCCCATCTTTACCGCCGAACGGCGGATTTTATTCTGTCGGCTTTCGCCGTCCATCTTCAGTGGCCATTGCAGAAGGACGCAAAATCAATGTCTCTTAGCGTCCGCAAGGTCCTTACTTCTTATCGTCCGGCTCTGCCATTTTTCCGGTGGTGCGCATAACATTCACAACACCGGCTGCAAAGCCGAGCATGAGAAACACTATCAATCCGAAGGGCGTTGTCCCGACATAGTAATCGAGCACCCAGCCGATAGCGCTTCCAACCAGCACAGCTGAGACGAATTCCGAAGCGATTTTCAGCCCGTAGGCCATACCGCGATTGTCCTGAGTAGCTTTTGCCCGCTCAGCCTTTGCTGCGTTTTCACGCGCTTGCAACTGAGTGTTCAGTTGATCGAGCCTACGGCCCATATCATTGTCAGGATCTTCTTCGCGGCCTGCCATCGCCCTTTCGTTCATCTCACCCCTCCACCATCTTCTCAGCGTCACGGCAGATCGTTGCAACCCGCCTTCTCGACGCCATTTGCGCACCGTCAAACGGCCCGTAAAAATGGCGGAAATCCGGCGGCACACTACTTTTGCCTTTCCACAGTGTCAAGCCATCGAAAAAACTCAATAACATATTGAAATTTAATGATTTTATTCGTTTCATCCCTATTCTATACAACCAAAGAAGAAAAAACCGGACAAACGTGGCGATTTGCCAATGAAATCGAAACCGTTAAACGCTACCTTTCGGATGGGATCGGCAAATGGCAGCAGAACAGCACACCGGTGAAGAAGAAGAAATCAAGACAAGCAGCAGCCGCAGAGCACGAGAAGCGCAAACGCGACGGCATTTATGAGGCGGGGCACGACTGGAAGCGCGGAAGTGTGCCAATCGGCGATTTGCTCGGCAAGGTCGCGGATCCTTTGTGCGCTCGCCGTGGCTTTGCGTCATCCGCGTTATTGAAAGCCTGGCCAGACCTGATCGGCGCGCATTTCCGTGACTGCACACTTCCTGAGAAGATTCAATGGAACAACGACCCGCTCTACGGACAGACGGGTGTGTTGACCATCCGGATAGACGGCCCGCGCGGGGTTTATCTGCAGCATGAAGAATATCAGATCATCGAACGCATAAATCGGTTCTTCGGTTTCAACGCCATACACCAGATCAAGATTGTCCAAGGACCGATCGCTCGGCGAACACACGATCACAAGCCGGATCTGCCGGATCTTACACCTCAGCAAGACCGCCAATTGAGGGGCTTTATCCAGGAATTCGACGATCCCGCTCTCCAGGCGGCCGTGACAGCCATGGGGCGCGGTGTGCTGAGACGGGTTCTGCGCGACAAAAAACTACAGAAAGCGCCGCCCGGCTCACAGAAATTTTAGCTGACCCCTCCGTAAATCCCGGTATGAAGTTTTCCAGAATATCACGCTGCTATCACGCTTTAGCGAGCTGTCCATGGGTATGAGGCCAGGAAGACATGGTGGTAACGGCAAGGACTGGACTTTTCGCGGGCGAAAAACGAAACCGAACCCGCCCTGCAAATGACATCTCAAGAAATGAGGACTGCGCAATGACAACACTTATCAACCGCCGCACGCTGATGCTGACGACCGGCGCGATTGCCGCTGCCGGCCTCCTGAGCGCCTGCTCTTCGGAAACGAGTAACAGCGAGCTCGCTCTTCCAAACGGATTGGAGGAGCGCTCTTTGGGCGATCCTGATGCGCCGATCAAGATGATTGAATATGCATCCATGACCTGCCCGCATTGTGCGACATTCCACAATCGCACTTACAAAGCGCTCAAGGAGCAATATATCGACACTGGTAAAGTGTATTTCTCGTTCCGCGAATTCCCGCTCGATCAGCTCGCCGCGACCGTCGCCGTTCTTGCGCGTTGCGCACCCGAAGACCGTTTCTTTGACGTCGTCGATGTCTTTTTCCGTAGTCAAGGAACATGGCGCACAAACAATGAGACCTACGAGAAGATTGTGGAAATCGCGAAACAATTGGGATTCACGAAGCAATCCGTCGACGCCTGCTTGACGAATCAGGACGTAATTGCAGGAGTAAACGCAATCCGTACGCATGGCGCGGAAGTTTTGAAGGTTGATGCAACGCCGACCTTCTTCATCAACGGAAAAAAGGTTCCCGGTGCCGTTACGATCGCAATGCTTGAGGAAGAGTTCAAACCCTACCTGTGATGAACGCCCTTCGAAGAAGCGTCCATCGCACAATTTGTGTGGGGCGCCTCTTCCATGAAATTTACCAAGCTGCGCATTCTCGGCTTTAAATCCTTCGTCGAACCAACCGAATTCCTCATTGAAAACGGTCTGACCGGTGTTGTCGGACCGAATGGGTGCGGCAAATCCAATCTCGTCGAAGCCGTAAAATGGGCGATGGGCGAGAGCTCATATAAGAATATGCGCGCGTCCGGTATGGACGACGTCATCTTCTCAGGAAGCGGCAACCGCCCTGCACGCAATACCGCCGAGGTCACCCTTTTTCTCGACAATACGGATCGTAGCGCCCCCGCCGCTTTTAACGACAGCGACACGATCGAAATCACCCGCCGGATCGAACGCGAATCGGGCTCTATTTACCGCATCAACGGCCGCGAGGCCCGCGCGCGCGACGTGCAGCTGCTTTTTGCTGACGCGTCAACCGGCGCCCGTTCACCATCCATGGTCGGGCAAGGTCGAATCGGCGAACTGATTTCCGCGAAACCCCGTCAGCGCCGTCAGCTTCTTGAAGAGGCGGCCGGGATCTCAGGACTGCATACCCGCCGCCATGAGGCTGAGCTGCGACTTCGCGCCGCTGAACAAAATCTCGATCGCGTAGAGGACGTTGTTGGCCAGCTTGAAGGCCAACTTGAGAACTTGAAGCGACAAGCCCGGCAAGCCAACCGGTACCGCAATCTTTCCGGCGACATCCGCAAATGCGAGGCTAGCCTTTATCTGCTTCGCTGGCGGAAGGCCGTCGAAGCCGAAAGTGCCGCTCAGGAGCAATTGCACGAAGCAACGAAATCCGTTGCCGACGCGACGGTAAATCAGGGTGAGACGGCACGCGACCAGGCCGTGATTGCCAACACGCTTCCGGCATTGCGTGACACCGCGGCGAAGGCAGGAGCGAGCCTCCAGCATCTCAAGCTCACCCAGGCCTCCCTTGAAAAGGAAGAGGAGCAAACCCGCCAACGGCTCCAGGAATTGGCGACACGCATTGAGCAGCTCAATCAGGACAGCGAGCGCGAACGCCAGCTTATCGGCGAAAACGAAACAGCTCTTAAACGTCTTCAAGAAGAAGAAGCCGCTTTGACGGAAGAAAATGAGGGTTCAGGTAGCACTCAAACGGAAGCAGAAGAAAAACGCGCCAAGGCTGCTGAGCGGCAGAAAGTCAGCGAAGAGGCCTACAACCAGACAAACCGTGAAATTGCCGAGCTCAACGCCACGCGTACAACGCTGCAAAATGCGGTGATTGCCAGCGAGCGGCAGATCAACCAACACAGCAGCGATCTGCAGCGGGTCACACAGGAAGTCGCGGATCTCGATGAGCGGCTTTCGCGAGATCTTTTTATCAATGCGCACCGACAGGCGCTTGAGGATCTCACTCGCGAAACAACCGCTGCCGAGGAGACGGTCACAAAAGCGGAAGCCGACGTTCAGGAAACACGCCGCGACCACACCGCAATTAAGGAAAAGACAACAGGGCTTGAGAAAGAGCTCGGCGTTCTGGAAACGGAAGCAAAAACTTTGGCCCGCGTCCTCAATGTCGGAAGCGATAAGGATTGGGCCCGTGTCATAGATGATGTGACGGCGGAGCCTGGTTTTGAAATCGCGCTTGCAGCAGCCCTTGGTGACGACCTCGACATCGCTGTCGAGGATGCAGCGCCCGTTCACTGGAAAGACGTCGACGTTCAAGATGATGATCCGAAGCTTCCAGACGGTGTGCAGGCGCTTGCGGATGTTGTGGCGGGTCCGTCACGCATTAAACGGCGCCTTCTGCAGATTGGAATCTGCGAGGAGGAGGCGCTCGACGAGCTTTCCGGTCTTCTGAAGACCGGGCAAATCCTTGTCACCCGTGATGGCGCCGTCAGACGTTGGGATGGGCTTTCGGCAACGAGCGGAGCGGAAACGCCTGCGGCGCAACGCCTTGCGCAAAAGAACCGGCTCGCCGATGTTGAAGCTGCTGCCCTCGATAAAATGAAGCAGGTCGATGCCCACCGCGCCCTTTTGGAAAGCCGGTCTACTGATCTCAAAGCGGCGATCGACGCTGAGCAATCGGCGCGTGCGGCGTACAAACAAAAGCTGAGCGCGCAGAACAAGGCACGAGACGAGCTTGCTAAAGCGGAAAGCGAGGTGAGCCGCATCACCGAACGGCGGAAGTCGGTGATCGAACGGCAGGTCAGGATCACGGAAGAACTTGATCGGGCGAAAGATGCCCTTTCGCGGCAGAAGACTGAACTTCAGCAGGTTCCAGACAGCACGGCCCTTGAAGATCGCCGCAAAGCGGAAGAAGAAAAACTAAACGATGACAGAAAGCGCCTTTCCGACGCGAGCGCATTCTGTGACACGCTGAAGCGGGAAGCCGAACTGCGTAACCGTCGCCTCGAAACCATTTCCCAGGAAGTCAAAAACTGGAATGACCGGGCAAAGCGGGCCGGTGAACAGATCGCCGTCCTGAAAGTTCGCCGCGAAGAGGCCGAAGAAGAAAAAGCGGCATTGGAAGATGCGCCGGCTGATTTCACAAGAAAACGGGCGGCACTCTTCACAAGCCTGAAGGCGGCTGAAGACACGCTTTCCGAAGCAAACAACGCCCTTCAGGAAGCGGAAAACCAGCTCCGTACCGCCGATGAGGCAGCGAAGGCAGCGCTATCCAGGCTTTCAGATACGCGCGAAGCGCGCGTGCGTGCCGAAGAGCGGTTTGAGAGCGCAAAAACGCGGAAGACCGACATTGCGCGGGAAATCGCGGAAACCCTTGAATGCGCTCCACCAGCGCTACCGGAAATGGCCGGTCTGAAACCGGGGGCCGCCGAGCCTGAGCTTTCAAGCGTCGAGGCGCGGCTTGACCGCCTCAAGGCGGAGCGCGAGCGTCTCGGCGGCGTGAACCTGCGTGCCGATATCGAGATCGAAGAGATTACCGAGAAACGGGACAATCTTGTCACCGAGCGGGACGACCTGATCGGTGCCATCCGCGAGTTGCGCTCCGGGATTGCAAGTCTCAACAAGGAAGGGCGTGAACGTCTTCTGGCCGCTTTCGACGAAGTGAACGATCATTTCAAGCGGCTCTTCACTCACCTCTTTGGCGGCGGCACTGCAGAACTGCAGCTGACGGAATCAGATGATCCTCTGGAAGCTGGTCTCGACATTCTGGCGCGCCCGCCGGGCAAGAAGCCGCAAACGATGACGCTTCTGTCCGGTGGTGAACAGGCGCTCACAGCCATGGCCCTGATTTTCGCGGTGTTTCTAACGAACCCCGCGCCGATCTGTGTCCTTGACGAGGTCGATGCGCCGCTTGATGACGCCAATGTGGAGCGCTTCTGCAACCTTCTTGACGACATGAAGAAAAGCACCGACACGCGCTTTCTGACGATTACGCACAATCCGATCACGATGGCCCGCATGAACCGGCTCTTTGGTGTTACCATGGCAGAGCGCGGTGTGAGCCAACTCGTTTCCGTTGATCTGGAAACGGCAGAAAGCTTCCGCGAAGCAGTGTGACCGTGTCTGCGACGCGCCCGCTTGTCGAAGCGGCTGATCTTCTTTCCTGGTACGACCGCCATGCCCGTGTCCTGCCTTGGCGAATCTCGCCGAAAGATCGCGCAAAGGGCATTTCTCCAGATCCCTACCGTATCTGGCTCTCGGAAGTGATGCTGCAGCAAACGACAATTGCAGCGGTCAAAGACTATTTTGAGCGGTTTACGAATAGATGGCCGAGCGTCGAGGAATTGGCATCGGCGGAACGCGATGACGTTCTCGGCGCCTGGGCGGGTCTTGGTTACTATTCACGCGCGCGCAATCTGAAAGCCTGCGCCAATCTCGTCGCAAGCGAATATGGCGGCATCTTCCCCGATACTGAGGCGGGTCTGAAAGCGCTGCCAGGCATCGGTGACTACACCGCTGCAGCCATCGCCGCGATTGCCTTTGATGAACCTGCTACAGTTGTCGATGGCAATGTCGAGCGTGTCATCACTCGCCTTCATGCGCTGGAAGAACCGCTTCCCGGCGCGAAGAAAACAATCCGCAAACTCGCGTCCGCGCTGACACCTGACAATCGTCCAGGTGACTACGCTCAGGCTGTGATGGATCTCGGCGCGACGCTGTGCACACCCCGAAAGCCTGCCTGCGCCCTCTGCCCCTGGTCAGAAGGCTGCGAGGCAAGGAGAGCCGGAAACGCCGAACGTTATCCGCTCAAAAAACCAAAAGGCGAAAAACCGACCCGCTTCGGCCACGCATTCGTTGCCATAAGGCGAGATGGCGCCGTACTTTTAAGAAAGCGACCCGACAAAGGCCTCCTCGGCGGTATGAGTGAAGTGCCCGGGAGTGATTGGCATAAGGACAAAGGCGATCTTCAGCCTGCTGCAACACTGCATCCGTTTGATGCGCAATGGCAGAGCCTCAAAGTTCCCGTTCTTCACACTTTCACGCATTTTCATCTTCAGCTTTTTGTCCATAAAACCGAAACGCCCCTCGCCGTAAAAACCCCGTATGGATGCTATTGGGCGCCAAAGGCATCACTCGCTACCGAAGCGCTGCCGAGTGTTATGAAAAAGGTGATTGAAGCTGCACTGCCGGGCCATACGCGACCTTCGCCTTGAAGCGGTCACTTCGCAGTAACATGCAAGTTTGCCGCATCATTCCAAATCGGCGGCATTATGCGTTGCGGGGTGCGCTTACTTGATTTAATTTGACCGTCAAAGAAAATAAAGCCCGCGCGCGCCTTCCCCTATCCGCGCAGGAGAATCAAAGCCCTTGATGTCGCTTGCGTCGGAAAAACCGGACTTTCTACCCTTCCCCGTTCTTATCGCGGATATTGGAGGCACGAACGCAAGGTTCGGTCTCCTCACCGATGCGCTTTCGGAAATCCGGCAATTTCCTGTCGTCAAGACTGCGAATTTTTCCTCGCTGATGACAGCAATTCAGGAAACGGCGCTGAACCACACAGCCGTCTATCCCCGCACAGCGCTCCTTGCTGTCGCGGGTCCTGTTCGCGGCGATGAAATCGCACTCACCAATTGCCCCTGGATTGTGGAACCGAAACGCCTCATTGAGGAGTTTGGATTTGAAGTCGTTGTTGTTCTCAATGACTTCGAAGCCCTCGCGCTTTGTCTGCCATCGCTTGAAGGCGCGGATCTTGAGCCGATCGGTGACGGCGCCAGAAACCCGCACGGTACCAAGCTTGTTGTCGGCCCGGGTACCGGCCTGGGCGCTGCCGCCCTTGTCTTTGCCCGCGATACCTGGGTGCCGCTTCCTGGCGAAGGCGGGCATATCAATTTCGGCCCGATCAGCGATCTCGATTTCGATATCTGGCGCGTGATGGAACCAACCAACGGGCGCATTTCCGCAGAGACCTTTCTAAGCGGCCCCGGGATTATGCGTCTTTACCGGGCTTTGGTGAAACTGTCCGGTGGGGAGCCCGCCTTCACAAGGGCAGCCGAGGTGACCAGAGCAGCGCTGGATCAGTCCGATCAGAATGCAACTGATACGCTTGATCTCTTTTCATCCTATCTTGGGCGCTTCGCGGGTGACATGGCCATGTTCACCATGGCGAAAGGCGGCGTCTATCTTGCCGGCGGGATCGTTCCGCGCATCGTTCCGATCCTCAAAAATGGTGCGTTCCGTTCCGCGTTCGAAGCAAAAGCCCCGCATGACGATTTGCTTGGTAAGGTTTCGACCGCGATCATCACCCATCCAAACCCCGCCCTTGA
Source organism: Pseudomonadota bacterium (assembly GCA_039180865.1). Taxonomy (GTDB): domain Bacteria; phylum Pseudomonadota; class Alphaproteobacteria; order Rhizobiales; family JACESI01; genus JBCDCU01. Next base: position 11,146 of record JBCDCZ010000043.1, read on the forward strand.
GGGCCTTGCCACTTATGCACGCACGCCGCCGCGCTTCGCGGTAGAACTTCGCGGGCGACGCTGGAGCCAGTAGAAAGTCTGGTCATGGTCGATCGGAAGACTATCGAAGCCTATGATCTCCGGGTCGGTGAATACGCCGCTCTTGTGGCACAACAGAACGAGAAATCCGATCCAGCACTCTTGCGCTTCATCGAGAAGCTCAAGAAAGGTTACCATGTCCTCGATCTTGGCTGTGGCCCGGGCCACGCAGCCCATACGATGAAAAACCATGGGCTCGTCGTTGATGCAGTCGATGCGTCGCCGGAAATGGTGAAACTCGCCAATGAGACCTACGGCGTCGGCGCGCGCGTCATGCTTTTCGCAGAGCTCGAAGCAGTCGCACACTATGATGGTGTGTGGGCGAATTTCAGCCTGCTTCACGCACCAATTTCCGAGTTTTCTGACCATCTGGCAGCCATTCGGACGTCTCTCAAGACGGGCGGATGGTTCCACATTGCCATGAAATCAGGCGAAGGCGAGAAGCGAGACAGCCTTAACCGCCTTTATGCCTATTACACCCACGACGATCTGGCAGACCGTCTGGAGGTTGCTGGATTCGAAATCAAGGAGGAGGCAAGTGGAGAGCTCCGAGGCCTAACAGGCGATCTCGAAACCTGGATCGCAATCGATTCGGTTGCGGTCTGAACGCTAGCGCTTCGTGAAGGTGCGGGAGATCGCATCCTTCCATCCGGCATATTTCTTATCACGCATTGCCTCGCCCATTTGCGGACGAAACGTGCGCTCACCCCGCCATTCCGCTTGAAACGCCTGCTGATCCGGCCAGACGGAACGGTGGTAGCCTGCAAGCCAGGCAGCGCCGAGTGCGGTGGTCTCAAGCATTTCAGGACGTTCAACAGGTGCTCCGATGATGTCGGCGAGTGCCTGCATGGTCCAATCGCTGGCAACCATGCCGCCATCGACCCTGAGCACCGTTTCTCCAAAACCACCCCGGTCAGCCGCCATCGCCTCGAGAAGGTCACGGGTTTGATAACAGACTGCCTCAAGAGTGGCCCGCACGATCTCCGCGCGGCCGGTCGCGCGCGTCAGACCAAAGATCGCGCCACGCGCATCCGCATCCCAGTAAGGTGCGCCAAGACCGACAAAGGCCGGAACCATATAGATCGCCTCGTTCGGATCCGCTCTGGCAGCAAGCTGATCGGAATGCGCAGCGTGACCCATAATGTCGAGACCATCACGCAGCCACTGCACAGCAGCCCCGGCTACGAAAATCGCCCCTTCCAACGCGTAGGTTACCTTGCCGGACAGCCGGTAGGCCGGAGTCGTGAGCAACCGATTCTTCGAGACCGCCGCCTCATCTCCGGTATTGATGAGTGCGAAGCACCCGGTGCCGTAAGTGCTCTTCATCATGCCGGGCGTGTAACAAGCTTGCCCGATCAAAGCCGCCTGCTGGTCGCCGGCAACGCCCGCAATCGGAAGGGCCGCGCCAAGGATATCGGGCTCGGTCGTTCCGAAATCAGCTGCGCAATCGAGGACGTCCGGCAATACGCTCCGAGGAACTTGAAACCGTTCAAGGAGATCAGAATCCCAGTCCTGTTTGTGAATGTCGAAAAGAAGCGTGCGCGATGCATTGGTGGCATCCGTCACATGGCGTTTGTTACCGGTGAGCCGGTAAATCAGAAAGCTGTCAATTGTCCCGAATGCGAGCCTGCCAGCTTCCGCTGCTTCCCGCGCGCCTTCTATATTGTCGAGAAGCCAGGCGAGTTTGGTTCCAGAGAAGTAAGGATCGGCGAGAAGGCCTGTTCTCTCGGTAATCAGGGCTGCGGTACCATCGGTCCTCAGGACTTCGCAGAGGGGTTCTGTCCGTCGATCCTGCCAGACAATCGCCCGATGCAGCGGTTTGCCACTCACCCGATCCCATAGGACGGTTGTCTCTCGTTGATTGGTGATCCCGATTGCAGCAACGTCCGATGCGTCAACGCGGGCGTTTGCCAACGCAAACCGGCACACATCGACAACGCTTTCAAAGATCTCATCCGCATCGTGTTCGACCCAGCCGTCTTTCGGAAAGTGCTGGGTGAATTCCCTTTGCCCAAGCCCTAGAAGATGCCGCATCTCAGAAAAGACAAGCGCACGGCTCGACGTCGTACCCTGATCGATTGCCAGTATGATGCCCATCTTTTCCTCCCCATAGTCCACCGTTTATCAACGTGTCCGGGCGCGGACGATAGCAGCCCTTTATTTTTTCCCGCAACGGCTTTTTTGGACGTTAGACTGTCAGCGCGCGGCAAGCCTGAATCGCTGGCAACGCACCTCAATAAGGAGAGCCAAACATGCGCAAGATCCTCATTTTGACCGGTGCAAGCCGGGGTATCGGACACGCGACGGTCAAACGTTTCTCGGCCAATGACTGGCGGGTTATCACCTGTTCGCGCAATGCTTTCGACAGCCGATGCCCTTGGCCAGGCGGCGAAGACAATCACATTCAGGTGGATCTTGCGGACCCCGCCGATATCGAACGCGCTGTCGTTGTCATGAAACAGAAGATTGCGGAGGATGGCGGCGCGCTTCATGCGCTCGTCAACAATGCCGGGATCAGTCCAAAGGATGAGAATGGTGACCGCCTCGATTCCAGCCACACACCGATGGATGTCTGGTCGCAGGTTTTTCAGGTGAACTTCTTCGCTCCGATCATGCTTGCCCGCGGTCTGTTCGAAGAATTGAAACGCGCGCCGGGCGCGATCGTCAATGTGACGTCGATTGTCGGTTCGCGGGTCCATCCGTTCGCTGGTACAGCCTATGCAACGTCGAAAGCAGCATTAGCTTCCCTCACGCGCGAGATGGCCGCCGATTTCGGGCCTCATGCCATTCGGGTGAATGCCATCGCTCCGGGGGAGATCGATACTGCGATCCTGTCACCAGGAACTGAAAAGCTTGTTGAAGAAATCCCGCTCAGGCGGCTTGGCCAAACGGCTGAAGTTGCCGAAACGATCTATTATTTGTGTGATGAGCGCTCAAGCTACGTGACGGGCGCGGAGATCCATGTGAATGGCGGCCAGCACGTATGAGTAATGAAAGCGCCTTAAACTGAGCCAGCACGCAGAGCCGTTGAGGATTGGTGCGACCGGGGCGCATGGAGGAACGTCCAGGCGGGCGCTGAAAGTGATTTCAGATTGCCTGCATCGCTTTCCTCAACGCGATACTCGGAGAATTTCCGCGCCATACGCGATGAACGGGCAGCCAGGGTGTGCCCGGGACGGTCGACAACAGCAATCGGCATGGACCGTACGATATCTTCCCAGCGCTCCCATTTATGAAAATGGGTGAGATTGTCTGCCCCCATGACCCAGATGAACCGCACTGCAGGATAGCGCGCCCGCAAATAGAGAACGAGGTCGGCGGAGTATCGGGTGTTCAGGGTTTTCTCAAGGCCGGTAACGTCGATCCGTGGGTTATCGATAAGCTTGTGGGAAAGCGCAATTCGGTCTTCCAGTTCAGGCAGGCCGGAATGGTCCTTGAGCGGGTTTCCAGGCGAAACCATCCACCATAGCCTCTTGAGCGCAAGGCGCTTCATTGCGGTCTCAGCGACATGGACGTGTCCCTCATGGGGCGGATTGAACGAGCCGCCGTAAAGTCCCACTGCCATGCCATCCTCGACAAAGGGGACCTTGAGCGCGTCCTTAAAGGACCAAAGCTTGTGGGGTTGTCGCATTAGACCGGCGCCGGAGAGGAAAGTGTCTAGTCCTGTTGGAAATGCAAGGGCCGTTGAGGAGCCATCATCAGGAACGTGTCTGGCCAGACCCGCGCACCTGATATTGGAAACTCGTCAATTGCTCGAGGCCGACGGGACCGCGCGCATGCATCTTGCCGGTCGCAATGCCGATCTCGGCTCCCATTCCGAATTCCCCGCCATCTGCGAATTGCGTCGAGGCATTGTGCAGGAGGATCGCCGAATCGACCTCCCGGAAGAAGCGGTCCGCGACCGCGCCATTTTCCGTGATCACCGCCTCAGTATGATTTGATGAATAGGTCCGGATATGGTCGAGCGCGCCATCAAGGCCCGGCACGACGCGCATAGATACGACCGCATCAAGGTATTCGGTACGCCAGTCTTCTTCACTCGCCGGTTTCGCTTCAGCGACAAGGGCTTGAACGGTCTCATCGCCACGGACTTCGCAGCCCTGTTTCAACAACGCTTCGCAGACGGGCTGAACATGGCTTTGCGCAACGGCTGCGTCAATCAGAACCGTTTCGACGGCCCCGCAAATCCCAGTGCGTCGCATCTTTGCGTTCGCCACAACGTCCACGCTCATATCGAGCTTTGCGTCCTGATCGATGAAGATGTGGCAGAGCCCTTCAAGGTGAGCGAAAACCGGAACACGGGCTTCATTTTGAACCCGTTCAACAAGCCCTTTGCCGCCACGCGGAACGATGACGTCAATCGCGCCGTCCAGGCCACTCAACATGAGTGCGACGGCAAAACGATCTGATGTTGGCACGATCTGAATGGCCGTCTCCGGCAGACCGGCAGCTTTGAGGCCGTCTGTCAGGCAAGCATGGATCGCCCGGCTTGAGTGGAAGGAATCGGAGCCACCGCGCAAGATTGAAGCATTACCCGCTTTCAGGCAGAGGGCTCCCGCATCCGCAGTCACGTTGGGTCTGCTTTCAAAAATAACGCCAATCACGCCGAGCGGTGTGCTCACCCTGGATATATCGAGGCCATTCGGGCGCTGCCATTGCGCGATCACCCGACCAACCGGGTCATCCAATGCGGCTATCGCTTCCAGTCCTTCCGCGATACCGGAAATCCGTTCACGCGTTAGCTGCAGCCGGTCTAGCATCGCTGCAGACAGGCCATTCTCGCGCCCGACCGCCATATCGATTTGGTTTGCTTTAAGGATCTCGGCCTCACGGTCACGCATAGCCTGGGCGGCAGCGGTAAGAGCCGCGTTTTTTTGTTCCGTCGGCGCTGTAGCCAGTTGATGGGCGGCGTCGCGCGCATTGTGTCCAAGCGCCTGCATAACGCTCGCGACATCATTGTGCGTCTTTGTATCGAGGTTTTCGATGGCTTCGACCTGCATGACCCGGCTCCTTTAGCCCTCCAACAGAGGTGTGCTTAATAAGCGAAACCGTGAAGAGCGGCAAGCGTTGTCCCTATTTACCTGACAGCCCCATCCCCGCGCTTTGGGCCGAAGCCTCACGCAAGACCAGGTCATCACGATGTATGAGGGCTGCACGTGGAGGGTATCCAAGAACGGCTTCAATATCACCGCTTCGAAGCCCGACAATCCGACGTGCATCGGCCACGTCGTAGCCGACAAGACCGCGGCCGATTTCTCGCCCGTCGGGATCCTGCACGAGAACCGTGTCACCGCGTTCGAATGTTCCTGATACAGAGGTCACACCTGCCGGAAGAAGACTGCGTCCCTTTTTGAGCGCGTCGACGGCCCCATGATCGACCGTCAGCGTGCCATGGGGTTCGAGATGACCTGAGATCCACTTCTTGCGGGCCGTAACAGGGTTCTTTCGAGCTGCAAAGAGCGTTGAAAACGCGCCCTCTTCAATCCTTTTCAACGGGTTCAATTCTTTGCCTGATGCAATCAGCATGGCCGTTCCGCCTTCGGCCGCAATCTTGGCGGCCTCGATCTTCGTGCGCATCCCACCGGATGCAAACGCCGTTCCGGATGCGCCAGCCATCGCCTCTATTTCCGGCGTGATCTCGGCTACATCAGCAATGTGACGGGCGTTGGGATCGACTTGCGGCGGAGCGCTATAAAGCCCGTCAACATCGGAGAGGAGCACGAGGCAATCCGCCCCCGCCATGGTGGCGACACGTGCGCCCAGGCGATCATTATCGCCGTAACGGATTTCCTGCGTCGCAACAGTATCATTCTCATTGATAATCGGGACCGCTCCGACCCTCAGGAGCGTTTCAATCGTGGCGCGGGCATTGAGATAGCGCCGTCTTTCTTCGGTGTCCGAAAGAGTGAGCAAGATCTGTCCAGTCGTCAGAGCGTGGCGGCGAAAGGCTTCATCCCAGGCTCTTGCAAGGGCAATCTGACCGGTAGCAGCCGCCGCCTGACTCTCCTCTAACTTCAGGGCACCACCGGCCAGGCCGAGGACGTGACGGCCAAGGGCGATAGCGCCGGAAGAAACGACAAGGATATGCGCTTCCTCAGCCTTCAAGGCCGCCATGTCGTCAGCAAGAGAATCAAGCCATTCATGCCTGAGGCGCCCGCTTTCATGATCAACAAGAAGGGCGGAGCCGACTTTAACGACAACCCGCTTGTAGCCCCTCAGCGAATGCGCCGGATGCTTATCGATAACGTTGTCTTTCATCAAACCGGACTCCAGCCGGCTTCCGCCTGATCGGTACCGCTTTCTGCCTTACGCGCCTCGTCAATCACCGCGAGGAGCGCGCGGAGAACGTCATCGATCCCCTCGCGGCTCACGGAAGAAACCGGCAGAACACGCTGTCCGCATGCGGCCTCAAGCGCGGCGACCCGTTCCTTTTTCGTCTCTGGATCAAGGGCGTCGATCTTGGTGAGTGCCACAAGTTCCGGTTTATCCTCCAGACCATTGGCGTAAGCATCGAGTTCACCGCGCACGATTTCGTAGGCGTGGGCGACGTCATCCTGGGTCCCGTCAACCAAGTGGAGATTGACCGCACAGCGTTCAACATGGCCCAAAAAGCGATCCCCGATCCCGATGCCTTCGTGAGCCCCTTCAATCAGTCCGGGAATATCCGCCAGGACAAATTCCCGCTCATCGATCCCGACAACGCCGAGATTGGGATGAAGTGTTGTGAAGGGATAATCGGCAATCTTCGGTTTCGCCGCGGAGACGCTTGCAAGGAAGGTCGATTTTCCGGCGTTCGGCATTCCGACTAACCCGGCGTCGGCGATCAATTTCAAACGCAGCCAGATCGTGCGGACTTCTGCAGGCTCTCCTGGATTGGCATGGCGCGGAGCCTGATTGGTAGACGATTTGAAGTGTGCATTGCCAAACCCGCCATTACCGCCGCGGCCAATGCGCACCTTCTCCCCGACTTCCGTTAGATCGGCGATGACCGTTTCGTTGTCTTCTTCAAAAACCTGCGTTCCGACAGGGACTTTCAGGATTGCATCAGCCCCGTTCGCCCCGTGCCGGTTCTTTCCCATCCCATGGCCGCCGGTTTTCGCTTTGAAATGCTGCTGATAACGAAAATCGATAAGGGTGTTCAGGCCATCGACGCATTCCACATAAACATGGCCGCCGCGCCCGCCGTCACCGCCGTCGGGTCCGCCATATTCAATGTATTTCTCCCGCCGGAAGGAGACGGACCCTGCACCACCCGCCCCGGAAGAAATATAGACTTTGGCCTGATCGAGAAACTTCATGCCCCTGTCATTGTGAATCAGGGGCGCAAAGGCAAGAATTTTCTGCCCGAAGGGAGTTTTGACCGGATGTCACTTAACCGCGCTCAACGGTAACCAAATCAATCAGCAAGAAAGATGCTAAAACTTTGGCGCGACCAGAGTTTCTTCGTTTTCGACCCGCACGAAGTTGATTGCTTCGCGCCCGACCGACACGAATTTCCGCAAATCAACATTGATTTCGAGGAGGCCATTCTCACGAAAAATCCAGTTCTCACGATGTGTGATCTCAATCGGCTCTTTGTCGTCACCGCGCTCGAATGTTTTCACATATTTCAGTTTCGCGCGGCGACCGTTGAGCTTCAGTTCGGCCTTCTCCTGGATCTCCGAGCTTTCCGCGATATAGGTATCCGGACCGGTTTTGGTAAACCGCCAGACGCGTTGCTCGTTCTGACCAAAAGCATATTGATATGTTTCGACGAGGGTCAGAACCTTGCCGTCCCAGGTACCACGCGCTCGCATGCGGAACGAACGCGCGACGCCGACCGTCTTTGAAGAAATACTTCCGCGCGCGACCGTCTCACCAGCGAAAAATCCCTCGAGAGTGAACTCTTTTTGCAGATTCGCCGTTGCTTCAGGCGCGAGCCCAAGCTGTTCTGCGGTCTGTTCCTCGGCAATTCCACCAGGGGCGACAGGAGCCAGCGAAAGCGAGGATGGCGCGATGTCGGCGGTTGGTAAACGCTCAGGGTTCGCGCGCGGCGCCGGCACAGTTGCCTGCGCGAAGGCCGCACTCAGACTGACCGAAAGAAAAAACGGCAAGAAAACCCCGATAAGGCGCACCATTACCCCACTCTTTCCAAATGAAACCCAACCCAAATCACCACGCGGTGATCCTATTTGTTAGCTGAATTGCCGGCGCTTCACAAATTGTGTGCGCTCTCAGAACATGGAAGATCCACAATTCCCGGACCATCTGCCAATTGATTGTTTCCGAACGATAGACGTTGCGACATATCAATCGCGAAGTGCAAATTCCAGAAAGATCGTACGCTGTAGGATCGAAAAATTGTCATCTGACAAAAGCGCAACGATCGTCTCGCCTTCAGAATTTCGATAAACGGAGAGCCCTTCCATATTGTCGATGCGTTCAGAAAGCCCTGCTTCCAAAAGGACGCTTCCCTGTAACTCGGCACCATCGCGAATCGTGTCTGCAGCAAAACGTCTCAGCCGCATTTCGACCCCGGTTCCAAGAGAAAAACCACGTTCCAGAATAAGCAGATCACCATTCGGCAGAAAATCGGCGTCGGTGACGCGATAGGTGCCATCGAGTGTGATCGTGAAACTCAGGACCTTTGTTCCTGCTGAATCCTCAGGATCGATGACCCATCCGATTGCATCGTCGCCTCGCCGTTTCCCGCGTTCGGACACAACGACCAGTCTACCCGATAGTGGCGTATTATCGCGACCGGTCGCAATTGCCTCAAGACCGGCATTCGGGTGAAGGTCTGCAAAGCCAGGCGGACTTTTCAATCGAACCGGGCGATCAAAATCCGGGTTACTCCCGGCGCTATAAACCGCAAGTTCATTGATCATCTCGAACGCCACGAAAGCGCGGTCCTCCAGAAAAGTAATGGATTCGGCATCGATGAAAAATTTGACCGATTTCTCCCTTGATCCGTGCCCCGAGTAGACGCGCCCCATACGCGCAGCGGTAAATGCACGAATCCCGCCATCGCCCTTTCTTTCGATTCCCGCACGAAACCAGAGCCCCGTATCAGTGACAGCGATCAGAGCGCGCCCATCTTCGAGCACCCGCACACCGGACAATCCACCGAAGGCTTTATCTTCTGAGGAGAGAACAACGCCGCCTTTGAACTCAAGCCCACCAAAGCGCATTTTCTCCGGTTCAGACGGTCGAAAAATCTCAATCGGATCAACGTCGACTTTGAGCGAGCGTTCGCGCCGGTCGTCCGCAATACCGGAAGGCGAAAGCACTACTGCCCCGGCGATAAACAGAACGGCAGCAACCATGCGCCAACCGGCGATCACCGAACCACCCGGCCCCTTGTTGCCTTCGTCATGGTGCGAACAGTCTTCATCATGTCATCAGTGGTCGGCGGCGTTGCGATCGGCGCGCGTTGACCGACGAGGCGAGGATCCGCCATGTCCGACAGCTTGATGTTTTCATCAAAGAGTTCCGCGAGCTTATCTGTCATCGCACCCGCCAGTTCCTCTGCGTCCACAATTGTCAGCGCACGTTTGTAGTAGCGTGTCACATCATGCCCGATTCCGATCGCCAACAATTGAACCGGCGAGCGGTTCTCGATCTCCTCGATCACGGCCCGCAGGTGTTTTTCGAGATAGTTTCCAGGATTAACCGAGAGCGTGGAATCATCGACCGGCGCACCATCGGAGATCATCATCAGGATCTTGCGGTTTTCGGTCCTGCCAATCAGCCGGTTATGGGCCCAAAGAAGCGCTTCGCCGTCGATATTTTCTTTCAGCAAACCTTCGCGCATCATGAGGCCGAGGTTGCGCCGTGCCCGGCGCCAAGGAGCATC
>JBCDCZ010000044.1:0-20847 GCA_039180865.1 Pseudomonadota bacterium
CGGGGCGCAGCCGGCCCGCCCCCGGCGTCACACTGTCGTGCTCGTGTCCACTGTGGGGCCAGCCTCGCTCTCATGACTGCTTCGACCGATATTGGTTTGGCTGCGTCTGTTAAAGGCGACCATGCAGCCTCGCACATGACCCCACATGAGGGCATTCCGGGAACTCATGGCGAAACAACAGGTGACACAAAGCAACGCGCGCTTCCCGATGTCGCGCGCAAGGCGCTCGAGAACAAACGGCTTTTCGGCGAACCTAAATTGCCGGGGCCCGGCGATATCTGCCTCAACATACCGACAACGCTTGCTGGCTTCTCGGATGCCATCAAAGAAGCTGAGAAGAGCGTTCATGCCAAGGCTACAACCGAGCATGCCAAGGATGATGGAAATCATGTTATGGCGGAACAAACCACGCACTTTCCCGCGACGCTTGCAAGTCTTGCGCAGGCGGTCGCTTCCCACAATGTGACGGCACGGCAAGATGCACCCATTGTTCTGGCATCTCTTGGCCAGAGCCCGAAAGCAGGCCGATTAGAAACAGAATCACTGCAACACATTCAGGAGCGACCTGCTAACGTGGACCCAGCACTTCCTGGTAACCTGGACGAATTGGAAGTCCGACTGAACGCCGGGACATCGATTGCAACTGCAAATCAGCAGATCGGTCATGCGCCACTCTCGGAAAGAGCTCCAAAGATCGTACTCGCAAGCCTTCGCGCCAACCTTGCCGGAAAGGTTTGGGAAAATGACGCCACCGATCTTTCTTTCTGGGACCGTATTCGCGCGCCGGCGACTGCTTCAGAAAACTCTGGGCTTAACACAACGCACGTGAACGCCCCAGTTAACCCGGTGGTGACCTCATCCGATTCCGCGAAAGAATTCGCAAGCGCGCCAACCGACACGATCATCGACGGTATCGCAGACACATTGCCCGAAACACGGCTTAACCGCACAACAGCGACGGCTTCTGATGCGGCACTTGCAGAAGCACAATGCGGTATTCGCTATGAATGGCGCGCAGCCAGCCTGCCTGCCGCAGGCGGGGAATGGCGCGACGGTGCGGCTTTCGTCAGGTTTGTGCCAGATATGAGCGACATTGACCTTGCAATCCTCGTCGCCCTCCTCGGCAACAGCGAACCCCTTCAAACGATCATTGCAGGTGGCGACGACATCGTTCTGGTGAGTGCTTTTTCTTCCTCCCGTTCACAGGATGATGCTCGCATCCTCGCAGAAAGCCGCACTCTCAATCTCAAGCGCTGCATTGCGTCAACGGTCGGTATTCCACTCGATCGCATTCAGACATTCGGCCATGCCGAGGTGGCGCAGGAGGGCGGCGATGCAAGCGATGGTAACAGTGCCATCGAGATCACGTCGCGTACGGCGTATCTTGAACGGCTCAGAGCGTTGCAACCGCAAAGCAATGCTGGAGCGAGCCAAAATGTAAGCGCCCTTCAATAGATGAAGGACGCCACATAGCTTCGGTTGAATGGCTGTCAGGCGTCATACGCCTTGACAATGAGAGCAATCCCCTGCCCGCCCCCGATACACATCGTGGCAGCACCCATTTCGGCCTTGGTGCGCTTCATTTCATAAAGAAGCTTTGTCGTGATGATCGCACCGCTTGCTCCGATCGGATGGCCAATCGCGACCGCGCCACCATTTGGGTTCACCTTTTCCGGATTGAGGCCAAGCTGATCGCTCACCGCACAGGCCTGGGCGGCAAAGGCTTCATTTGATTCAATCACATCGAGATCGGCGGCTTCGAGCCCGGCTTTCTTGAGCGCAACCTGCATCGCCGGTACGGGCCCTATCCCCATGTAACGCGGATCGACGCCAGCATGCCCGTAAGCCATCACCTTCGCCATCGGTTTGAGGCCCCGCTCACGTGCTGTCTTTTCATTCATCAGGATAAGCGATGATGCACCGTCATTGAGACCGGAAGCATTGCCCGCCGTGACCTTGCCATCTTTCTTGAAGACCGTTCTGAGCTTCGCGAGATCTTCCATCGATGCGTTCGGCCGCACATGTTCATCGGTATCAAAGACCGTTTCGCCCTTACGGCTCTTGATCGTGAGTGGAACGATCTGTTCGGAAAACCGCCCCTCGCTGATTGCATTCGCTGCGCGACGATGGCTTTCAACCGCGAATTCATCCTGACGCTCACGCGAAATCTGATATTTTTCGGCGACATTTTCTGCCGTAACGCCCATATGCCCATGACCGAACGGGTCGTGGAGGGCCGCTGTCATCATGTCCGTCATGTCGGCGTCGCCAAGCCGCTGTCCCCAGCGGGCTGACGGGATTGTATATGCCGCCCTGCTCATGCTTTCGGTTCCGCCTGCGAGCACGACATCAGCGTCCCCGAGAGCAATCACCTGAATACCGGAAACAATGGCCTGAAGGCCCGAACCGCAGAGCCGGTTGACGGTGAGTGCTGGTGCATGTTCCGGCACACCGGCTTCCAGGGCGGTCGTCCGAGAGACATACATGTCACGCGCCTCGGTATGGATAACGTTGCCATAGAACGCCTGATTGACATCGCTTGCGTCGATCCCGGCACGCTCAATTGCCACCTTGGCGGTCACTGCACCCATCTCTGTTGGTGTTAAACTCTTCAGCGAACCGCCGAAGTCGCCCACGGCGGTCCGCGCCGCCGATACAACCACTACGTCTTCCATTCCTGATCTCCTGACCGATAGACTGATCCGACTGGCCTACGCCCGCCGCACTCCCCGTTTCTCACAATAGTATTGAGCACTAAGGCAGGCGCGGGCTCAAGCATTGATCAGAAACAAATTCGCGCTGGATCCGGAAAACAAAAAAGCTCCGGCGCATGGTCGCCGGAGCTTGGTCTGTATTGAGAGGCCTGCCCGCGCTCTCGAAATGTTTGTTAGCTCTGAAGCGCCGGATAGTCGGTGTATCCCTTTTCGGAACCTCCGTAAAACGTATCACCATCCGGTTCGTTCAGGTCTGCGCTCAGAAGATAGCGACGCGGGAGGTCAGGATTGGCGATGAACGGACGGCCAATCGCAAGCGCATCAGCATGATCGTTTGCAAGGGCTGTTGCGCTCTCATCGCGGCCATAACCGCCATTGGCGATGTAAAATCCATTATATGCAGCCCTCAGGCGCTTCATCATCGCACTTTCTTCTGGCGCGAGTGTGCTTCCAGGGAATTGCTCAACCACATGAAGGTAGGCAAGTTTCCGCGCGTCTAGCGCCTTGTAAAGGTAGGTGAAGAGCACTTCCGGATCGCTGTCACCCATATCGTTGAACTGACCAAGTGGCGACAAACGCACTCCAATCCGGCCTTTCGGATAAACGGCTTCGACCGCATCGAGGACTTCCATCAGAAGCCGCGCACGGTTTTCGATCGATCCGCCGTATGCGTCGGTTCGGTCGTTAACGCCGTCCTGCAGGAACTGATCAAGCAGATAGCCGTTTGCAGCGTGGATCTCGATGCCATCGAAACCGGCTTTCAGTGCCATTTTCGCAGCGTGAGCATAATCCGCGATCACAGCCTTAATGCCTGCCTCGTCGAGCGCTCGCGGGGTTGAGACGTCTTCGAACCCTTTTTCCGTGAAGGTCTGCGCGCCGGCCGCCTTATTCGAAGGTCCGACAGGCTGATCACCATCCGGCAAAAGGGACACATGGCTGATGCGTCCGACATGCCAGAGCTGCGAGAAAATCCGCCCGCCGCCAGCGTGAACGGCATCCGTGATCTTGCGCCATGCCGCGACATGATCCTCCGTGTAGATCCCCGGCGTGTTCAGATACCCCTTTCCGAGATCTGAAATCTGGGTCGCCTCAGTGAAAATCAGTCCTGCCGAGGCGCGCTGCGCGTAGTAGGTTTCAGCCGAAGGGCTTGGTGTTCCGTCTGGCTGCGCCCGGTTTCTGGTGAGCGGGGCCATCAGGATCCGGTTGGGCAAAGTGAGTTCACCCATCTCGATCGGTGTAAAAAGCTTCGAGACATCAGCCATTTATTGCATCCTTTTCCAGTGAAGCACGGTCCGTTGGGAGGGAGGGAAATATCTGGCCCGCGCAGTGTCTTGTGGATGAAATGTGGTTCGTCATAGTGCGCTGCAACGAAATGCAGGCCCTGATCCAGTGAACAGTGTGTTCAGAAAACGCAGACGTTTTCCTCAAGCTCCTGTCGGCGGCCAGGCAGCGGAATACATAGAAAAAGTGATCTCAAAATAAAAATCGCTCCGCCATAGGGCGGAGCGAGGTGCTTTTTTGCGGCAGCTTCTATCGGCCACCTTAAAAGGGGGGCTTTACCAGCCGCTCTTCACGAGACCGACCTCTTTCAACGCTTTCTGCTGTTCTTGGTACTCGGCCTTTGCGGCTTCATAAGCCTCGTTGTAGAAGTCGGGGCTTGCTAGTGGGCCAACGTTATCGCGCATTTCGTCTAAGCCACCCGGGATGATGTCGTTGGCAACCGCATCATTGTATTTTTGATCCAGCACCATCGCTTTCATAAGGTTGTTGAACGCCTTGTCATCTTTCCGCAGGCGGCCCATCGTATCATTCATCAAACTCGTGATTTCATCTCGGCAATTAGCAAGTTGCTTCAACAGGTCCTTTTTCGCCGACGCTACCTCATCCGGGTTTTGCGGATCACGCATGCGGGCCTCGTCCCAGTTCAACTTTGCCTTTTCCGTGCTCCTACGTTGATAATGGGAGACATTCACCTCGAACTTGGCCTTTCCAAGCTTCCCGTTGTCGCCGCCCCCCACGAAATCGTCTGTCATATAGAAAACCAGTGCGTCATCGAATTCGCTCAAGCGCTCATTCGGGAAACCTGCCGGATCCTTCGCAAATTCATCGATCGGCATTCCATTGAATTTACTCAAGAAAATTGGGTTTTCTGCACTGAATTCCGACATACTGAATTTCAGAATAACTTGCCGTGCTTGCGGCATCTCGGCAATGATCGTCCGGGGATGATCAACCAGACCGTCAAGCTTGTGCTCAGTGAAGAAGGCCTTCATATCGGAATCCGACATGACGCTCGACCAACCGCCCATATGCGATTTCGTGCTCAGATTTTTCTCTGCCCATTTGTCGAATGATTTGACGCCACTTTCGCCAAGCTCAGATTTGACGTAATTGCGCATGTCTGTGAGCTGTTGGGACTGGCGCGACGTCGCCTTGCCCATCAGGTTGAGAAAAAAATTACCAACCCGGCTGACACCTTTCGGCATTTCCGCAGGCTTGTTGTCCTGCATTTGTTGGGTGATGGCTGCAGATGCGCCGTTAAGTGACGAAAGTTCTGACATCGGTGGCCCCTTTTCACGTCTTCATTCAAAGCTTCGCTACCGGCCTGCCCGTTGCGGGCGACCCTTTTTGACCGGCGCGTTGCCTGTGTTTTCAATGGTTGAGCCGACGTTACTTTACGGAACGAAACGCCGTGTGCTGAACAATACAGTCCTGGGATTTTTTCTCGATGACGTCGGCCAGCTTGGCGATTTCGACAGGTGTCCCTGCCGATACCGCTTCGGTTTCACACCCGGATCATGCTGGAAAAATCATCGGGCCCGCCAGACTGAGGTCCGGGACCGCCATCGTCTGACGGGAGATCAGGCGCGTCCATCCGCTGCTGCCAATATTCACAGAGTTTGGCAAAGCCGGTCACCAGTTCTTCCATCTCGGCTTCCTGGACCCGTTTCACGTCCAGCTTGTGGTGAACGATGACGTCTTTGGTTTCCGGATTGATCGATAATGTCGCCCCGCCTGTGCCCTGCCACATGAAGTTCGCTGATAGAAGCAACTCGTAAACCGCCGCCTTCTTATCGCCCGAAGGAGAAGGAAGCGCGGATGCCAACACCAGAATGTCTTCTTCCTCGAAATATTCGAAATGAAGATCCGGACCGTCATCCATCTTCAGGATCAGATGGTTTTTCTCATCAAGCTTGAGTCCACCCTCCATGTTGATTGCCTTGCCGAAACCGGAAATCAGTCCTTCCGCGTGCATGCGTGCCATTGGCTTGTCCTTGATTTGGAGCGTTTCACTATTGCCAAGTCTTATCGTTCGCAATCTTGCAAGGTCAAGGCCGGTCGAAGCGCCTCAAGATGCCATTTCGTTACGGAATCTTACACTTCTTGGAACATACTCATAGGCAGCAATGAGCCGCAGGGGCTTCGCTCTCCAATGGCATTGATTTTTCGCCTGCCCTTGAGCAAGTATCGCCCAGTTCGTTCACCGCAGACATTGAAACCGGGAGTTGATCATAAAGACCTGGTCCCTGCATAGACACCGCACCGGCGCCTTGCTCTTGCTGGGCGCCAGTCTCGCCCTCGGTTCAGTGCCCGCCTTTGCTTCCGGTGATGAGCAAAACCCCCCGCCCAAACCTCCGCGCCCGAACGTCTTCCAGATGCCCGCCCACGCGGTGGCGCAAAATGCCAAGACCGTTGAGGCGCGCAATCTCTTCATCGCCGGGCGCACCGCCGAGGCGGAGGCTCTTCTGCACACGGCCATCACCGAAGCGCCCCACTGGCCAGCCCATCACTACAACCTCGCCATCTTGTTCGCGCAGAAAGGCGCCGCACCCGATGCTATAAGTGCACTCAAGAAGGCTTTCGACCTCGGTTTTCGCAATCGTGATGCACTGGATCGCGACCAGGCTCTCAATCCCTTGCGCAGCAATCCGGACTTTGTCGCCCTTCAGAACGAGATTCGCCGACAGACCCGCCCCTCGGGGACGTCGCTTCGGCTCTCCGATGTTAAAGATGGCATTGCGACAGTAGATGAGGCCAACACCATCTGGGAGCCGAATGAGAACATTCTTCTTTCCGGCTTCTCATTCGACGAAGAAAACCGGCCGATAGCTGGCTCGGTCCCGATCGAAGTATCCGAAGATCCAGTCGGAACCGTTCTCAATGACTGGTTCGATAAGGGTCGCGCCGCCGGAAACTTCGGCGATCTTTACGATAATCGCGACGGCAGCCACTCTCCCCTATCGAAGGCGCTTTTTCCGCAGCTTACCCATACTACCTACACCAAGACGGCCAGACGGGCAGGACATCATTATGGTGCAGCCTCCAGACTTTTCTTTAACAGGGTGACATTCGGAAATTCATCCACCGCGCTCACAGGAAGCGATCTCTGGCGTAGTCAGGCACGCTTTCTTTTAACATCTCCGGGTCTCGCGAAGCGCCTCTATCAGCAATATGCCAACAACCACATCTACATCTATCCGGAACACCGGGATCACGACAACGAACTCGGAGATCTCTTTCCCGCAAACACACCCTACATGTTTGTCTCGCAGGGCTCATCCACATCCGACCGCTGGTTGATGTCCTCCACTGCGCGCATTCTCGCAGCCTTCCAGCCGGAGGTGAAAGAATTTCTCGTCAAAGAGCGCCTTATCGCGCCAACCGTTCAGATGATCGTTCGCAATGCCCACGAGGGCGTCCGAATCACGAAGGATTACCTAACCGGTCGTGCCCATCCGAGCGTCTTCTGGGGACCAAAACTCGATCAGAAACGCATGATTGAAATCGCCAACGCTATCGAGCGCGATGCGATCCCGCCGCAGGCCGTCTTATCTGTCATTGAAGAACCGCAACTTGTCCCTGGCCTTACTTATCTGGGTCCGGACATGGTCAGCGAAAAACTATTCGATACACCGTCTGCAATCGCGCGCATTGCACGCTCGACAAATAAGAGCCGCAAGATCGTTGTCAGCGCAGAACGGACCCGCGATCCAAATGGCCGGGAGCTCACATTTCACTGGCGCATCCTCAGAGGTGATCCGCGCCAGATCACAATCGAGCCCCTCAACGAGAGTGAAAGCCGCGTAGCCATCGACATTGGTTGGCACAAGAGCCGCCCTGTTCCTGGAAAGGACCACATTTCAACCAACCGGGTGGATATCGCGCTCTTTGCCCATAATGGCGTTCACTACTCCGCCCCGGCTTTCATCAGCTACTACTTTCCGCCGCATGAAAACCGGATCTACAGCGAAGACGGACGATTGCTTGAGATTGACTACTCTGCCGATCAGGGAACGAACCCCTATATAGATCCGCTTCTCTTTCGCAAAAGAGGTTGGCGCGACACCTATCGCTACACATCGCAAGGCGAGCTGATTGGCTGGGAACGCACGCATTCATCGGAACGCGAAACCTATACCCGCCATGGGGCTCTGGTCCGCGAAACGGATGCCCAAGGCCGGGCACTCAGAGCGGAAATCGTCCGCTACACGGAGGCTGCCACCGGTCCTTTGTTCCGGCGCATTAATGTTGTTCCGACAGGAGATTTTTTGGCCTATCGCTATACAGGCCCCGGAGACGCCCTTGGCACGGTGCGTCGCTGCAGCGATCCGCAATGTCTCAGGTGAGCCGTCGAACTCGGATGCTCGATCTGCCGTAACCTGAAACTGTTCGAATGCCTCATTGATAAAGTCCTACACGCGTTGATATTGACCGCCTGAAGGTCAGGTGATCAATATCAGGCTAATCTTTCATCTCGTCCCAATGCCCCACAACCGTCGGACTTAAATCACCTGTATCGTCAGGCGGCCACTACTTGCCCGACAAGCAGTGGGAAATCAGCCTGAAGCGGATGGTCGAATTGCACTCCCATCCCGAGACTTGTCACACGGATCACTTTCGCATCGCGCTCCTCTCCAAAGCCAAGATCAAGGCGAACACCCTCTCCTGGTTGTCGGTCAAAGTACTTTGAAATGAACGCGCCAGTCTGGCTGATATCACTCAGGCGTTTGGTAATGCGATCTCCGGATGGTTCGATGATGACGACTTCCTTCGACTGGACCCTGAGCGCTTCGCGGCGTTCAACCACATCTTCGCCAATCATTTTCAGGAAGACTTCAACCTGTTCAGTCATTCGCGCATTCGCCTCCAGCACACTTTCAACTGTTCGGGCGACAATTGTGGCTTCGTCAGCTGTGCGGGAAATCGCCTCATTCAGCTTTCCAACGTTCTTGATCGCATCGTCAGCTCCGGAAGATGCAATCTGAATAGAATCGGAGATTTCCTGCGTCGACGACTGCTGTTCCTGAACTGATGCTGAAACCGTTTCAATGGATGTGCGGATATCGGAGACCTGACCTGTGATATGACCGATTGAATCCGCAGCTGTCCCCACCGAAGCCTGAATACCGCTTATGTTGTTTGCAATTTCGTCAGTTGCCCTCGCAGTTTGTTCTGCGAGCTGCTTCACCTCTGATGCAACGACCGCAAAACCGCGCCCCGCATCACCCGCTCTTGCCGCCTCGATCGTGGCGTTGAGCGCGAGGAGATTGGTTTGTTCCGCAATGTCACGAATGAGGCCGATAACACTTCCGATCTGACCCGCCGTTTCAGAGAGTGAGCGCACTTGCTCATTGGTCTGGTCGGCGGCATTCGCCGTCACATTGACCGTCTCATTGACTGTCTCTGTCTGACGCGAGATTTCGCGAATCGTGATCGTCATCTCTTCGGTGGCAGCTGCGACCGAGCTCACGCTTGTGGAGGTGCTCCCTGCCCCTTTTTTGGCTACCTCGGCCATTTCGGCAGCATCGGCCGCAACGCTTGTCACACTCGACGCGCTCTGTCGCATGGATGTCATCTGCTCGCTGACGGCGGAGACTTCCGCTGTCATAATCGTTCTGAACTCGTCGACCATCGTCTGGAGGCTCGCCTGACGTTGACGCTCGCGATCCAGTTCCTGCGCGGCAGAATCTTCAAGCCGAACTCTTTCAATAACATTGTCCCGAAACCCGGCAATTGACTTAGCGACGGTACCGATTTCGTCTTTTCGGGCTGCGTCTTTGAATTCAGCGTCGGTATCTCCGGAAGCGAGCGCCTTCGCATCCGTCACAAGCCGTGAAATCGGCCGTGTAATGCTTGCTGATATCAGGAGACCCAGCGCAACCGAAACAACAAATGCGAGCCCGCCCACGATGGTAGCAAGCTGCTTAGAGTTTCCGGCGGCGACGATTGCAGCAGTAGAAATGTCTTGCTGATCGCGAACAGCACTTTCTTTAATCGCGGCAGCCCACACGCTGATATCCCGCCCGACCCTTTCTAGAGTTTCGCTGCGAATAGTGTTGCGCTCTGTGATCAAATCCCGGATTCGTTCCGTAACACGCGTATAGTTTTCTACGAGTCCCCGTGTCTCGTTAAGGCGCGCTTTCGGGTCGGCATTTGCAAGGGAGCGCTCAAGCTCATCAAGCCGAGTTGCGACTTTTTCAAGTTCACTGAGCGCACGCTCAATATCCGCGGCGTCATTGGTGTCGAGAAACTTTCGAAGATAGACACGTGCAAGAATAAAATCCTGCTGAATCTGAGCGGCAAAATTTGCGGTTTCGAAATCACCCGCGCGTGTTGCTGTTTCGTTGATAAAGGTGAAGCCTATGCGCGCCTCCGTCCCAATTGAATCAATCCGATTTTGAACGAGATCATCCCGCTCGGCATAAAGAGCAATAATTCTCTCAAGGCCAGTCTCGAAAGTGGAAAACTCCCGGTTGATGTCATCCAGGAATGAAACGCGCTCAGGGTTGCGTATCTCGTCGGCAGCCAGCGCAAGGCCGGTCTTCATTTGCTCTACAAAGTCCCGCATAGCAAAGAGGTCGCCTTCGGAGCGTGTGCGGACATAGCGATTTGCATTAAGGAGCAGATATCCCATATCGGCGTTGAGTTCGGAGGCGAGCAAGGCGTCGCCACTCATATCCTCTGCACCTTCGATCTTGGTCACCAATGTGGACAATGTCAGATAGGCGAAAATAGCGAGGCCTGTGGCAACGGCTGCCACCATCGCAAACCCACCGCCAATGCGTGTCCTGACTGTAAGATTAGAAAATAGCGTCATTATTCTTCTCCAGTGAGCTCCCAGCCACTGGCTTGCATCAAGTATCTTTGACAAAATTAATGCCACGCCCCTAACGCGGTCGTTTCCCAATGCAGCCAGTTTCTTTCGAGACCAAAAACAATCGTTATTTCAATACTTCAAATAGCTGTTGGCGCGTTGAATCAGAACGGCACCAACACCTCTCATAAAAAACACTTATAGTTAAAGCTGGCTTAATTTGCGCCGCACAAATGGCAGGTGGATAATTATGCGGTTCTATGGCGACGACAGAAACAGGAGACGGTTACCGGGATTTCCGCACGCGCGCGAGCGATATCAAGCTGTTGACGTATATGGATTATTTCTACAGCTTCACCCCGTCGTTCCAAGCATTCATAAAGGCCTTGAAGGGCCCAGATATTCCCTGGATGGCGGCAGGCCCGGCTCAAGGTTTCATCAAGCCCGAGATCCTCGCGATAGACTTTCTCCGCTTTCTGGATATGACCCTGCTCAAGAAGAAGAGCACCCAGTGCATGACGCGCTGGTTGCATCCATCCCCATGGTTCGTCATAGGGCAGCGCATCATCAAGCTCTACTGCACGCTGCAATTGCGAAAATGCGACATCGTAATTCGCTTTGCGGTAAGAGAGTTCGCCGTCGACCATAGCGCTTGCAATCTCCAGAAGATCAACGACCGTGTTGTTATGGACCCTTCGACCGTCCGGAACGACTTTTCGCGCTTCTTCGAAAGCGGCACGCTCTTCCTCTGCCTCCTTGATGTTGCCAAGGGCGGAATGAGCGAGTGCGCGGGCATAGAGCGTCATTGCCGTTGTTGCAGAGTAAAGCTCCCGATCTTCGGGGAGCGTTTGTTTTATAATGTCATGCCATCTGCCGAAGCGGATCAGAACATGCTGCTTCATCGCAAGATAGGCTTCCACAAAGTCCGCCATTGGCGGTGATGGTACCCGCAAAAGGTCTTCGGGCGTCGTTGCGATCAACTCCTCAGCCGCGGCCATGGCCGGAGTGAACTGGCCAAGGAACATCGCCCCGTAAATCGCAAAATGGTAATTGTGAACGCGATAAAGCGTATAGACGTTCAGCGCTCCTTCCCGCTTAAGAAACTTGCGGTCAGCGACAATCGCGCGCTCATTGCCGGCCAGAACATCCCGGTAATATCCGCACTGGACATCAATGTGGGTCGGCATGTGAATGAGATGGCCGCCGTCAGGCATCAAGTCACGCAAACGGTCGGCCTGCCTGAGCGCCTTTTCAGGAAACGGCGACATCTCCATTAAATGGACATAGAGGTGCAAAAGACCGGGATGATCCCACGCGGAGGGACTGCCTTCGAATACCGTCTCCAGAACGAGCCGAGCTTCAGCCGTACCGGCTCCTTCTGCGATCCCTCCGGTTTTGAGATCCCACATCTGCCACGGGGTCTCGTTCATGATCGCTTCGACAAAGACCGTTTTGACCTCAAGGTCGTCCAGGAACGCCTTGTGAACGTCACGCATCGCCTGCGTATAGGACCGGTTCCAAATCATCATGTCGTCGATCGGGTCCCGTTGAGGATAGCGCGCCTTAAGGGCTTCGATCAGCGCCCGCTCGACCGGGGTCGCATTGTCTTTTCGCGCAATCGCCTTTTCCATAGCGTCGAACGCTCCTGCGAGAGCCGCAGCGCGCCCTTTGGGATCGTATAGATGCCAAGGAAGATTGTAGTTCGGCCCCATCGCGTAGGACGCGCCCCAATAGGCCATCGCACAATCGGGATCGGCGGCCTGTGCCTTTTCAAAACAGGCAATCGCCTCGGCATGATTATAGGCATAGGTCCAGTTCAGACCACGATCGAACCAGATCTGCGCCTCTTCAGATTGCGTGCTGACCGGTCTTACGTGCTGCCCAAGATCGAAGTAATGCTCAGGGTCGGCTTTGATAGATTCCATAATCCCCCTCCCGACGTCTCTCGGGTGGCGTTACTCATTAATCGGATCTGATCGCCAGTCGGTGGAAACATCCACCCGAGCCCACATCATACGTGCAAATACGCGAACGAAAAAGGGGCGCCCAAAGCACCTTTTATCCTGAACGCGATCTGGCGGACGCCCTTTTACAAACAGGACGGTGATCAGCCGAGTGACCTCGACCTGTTACAAACCCATTTTCCGGAGCCGATCCGCAATGAAATCCACGAAGACCCGGATCTTGGCCGAGAGGTGCCGGTTTTCAAGATAGACTGCATAGATACCGAGATCGAATGCGTTGAAATCGTCGAGAACCGTCTCCAGTGCACCGGTGCGAACGTCTTCGCCGACAACGTAAGCAGGACACAGCGCAATGCCTTTGTCATCCCGCGCAAGCTTTCGCGCAGCCGTTGCACTGTTCACCCGAAAGCGTCCGTCAACCCGAACCGTTTCAATATCGCCATCTACGACAAAGGGCCATTGCCCCCGGTTCCGGAAGTTGGTGTCGATGATGCATTCGTGGTCCTGAAGCGCTGAAGGCCGCTCGGGTCGACCGTGTTTCTCGAAGTAGGCCGGGCTCGCGCAGGCAACGATATCGGCAGGCGCAATGCGCCGGGCAATCAAAGAGGAATCTTCCAGCTTGCCGATCCGGATTGCGAGATCGAACCCTTCGTCGATCAAACCGGCAAACCGGTCCGTCATGTCGAGTTCGATGGTAATCTCGGGATAAAGGTCTGTGAATTCGCTGAGGATCCTGATGACATAGAGTTCGCCGAAAGTGGTCGGACAGGTGATGAAGAGGTGGCCACGCGGTTGCTGATGTTTATCACGAACCGACGATCGCAGATTGTCATAGTCCTCCAGCAGTCTGGTGCACCGCGTCTGGAAGGCACGACCGGTTTCTGTCAGGCCCACCTGGCGAGTGGTCCTGGTCAAGAGAGCAGCGCCCAGATCATCTTCAAGGGCTCTCACATATTTGCTGACGAGCTGAGGGCTCGTCCCGAGCTTTTCGGCAGCGCCCGTGAAAGAACCCGCATCTACGACGGCGGCAAACGCCCGCATCACTTCGATCTTATCCATAACTATCAACATAACATTGATAGTTTAACAACAATAGCCGTCTTTATCTCCCTTTTGCGCAATAGCATATTCACTGCAGAGTTAAAGAGGGCAGCCAAGGAGAGCACGATGCTGGTAGATGGCAAATGGCGAGGCAAATTCGATCCGGTTCAGGCGAAAGACGACAAGGGCCGGTTCATTAGGCAAACATCAAGCTTTCGCAACTGGGTGACGGCAGATGGTAGCGCCGGACCGACTGGCGACGCAGGCTTCAAGGCCGAGGCCGACCGCTATCATCTCTATGTGGCGCTGATCTGCCCATGGGCATCCCGGGCACTCATGGTCCGTAGGCTAAAAAAGCTTGAAGACCTCATTACCGTATCGGTTGTCGAACCTTTCCTGACCGATGAGGGATGGAAGTTCGGCACGTATCCTGGCGCTGATCAGGACCCGCTTCTCGGCGCCACCTACATGCACGAGGTCTACACGGAAGCTGACCCGCATCATACAGGCCGGGCAACTGTCCCCGTCCTCTGGGACAAGAAACAAGGCGTCATGGTCAACAATGAATCGGCGGACATCATCCGGATGCTGAATTCCGCCTTCGATGCTTTCGTAGACACGCGTGTCGATCTTTATCCAGAAGCGCTTCGCCACGACATCGAAGCCCTCAATCCGGTCCTCTATAACGATCTCAACAATGGTGTTTACAAGGCCGGTTTCGCCGTCACACAGGAAGCCTATGAAGAAGCCGTTCTGACGGTGTTCAAGACACTTGATGATCTCGAAAGACGCCTGAGCGACGGACGGCCCTGGCTTTTCGGCGATCAGATGACTGAGACGGACATTCGCTTGTTCGTCACGCTTGTTCGTTTCGATGCCGCCTATCATGGCCTCTTCAAGTGCAACATTCGCAGTATCGCAAATTATCCGAAGCTCTCGGCGTTTCTCAAACGCATGATGGCGGTCGAGGGTGTTCGCGAAACCGTCAACATCGACCATATCAAGCGCGGCTACTACTCGATTGAAACCCTGAACCCGACCAGAATCGTGCCGGTCGGACCGGATCTTGATTTCTTGCCGCCTGTTCAGCCAGCCACCAGAAGCGCGGCGTGAGACAAGACCATGTTTTATCACGTTGAAATGACGGTCAATCTGCCGCCCGACATGCCCAAAGAAAACGCCGATGCGATCAAGCTTGAAGAGAAGCTCTACGCCCAGGACCTCATGAGAGCGGGTAAGTGGCTTCACATCTGGAGGCTTGTTGGCGAGTACGCGAATGTCAGCATCTTCGATGTCGCCGATCACGATGAACTGCACGACTTGCTGTCGGGATTACCGCTCTTTCCGTACATGCAGATCCGCGTGCGAGCACTGGCACGGCACCCCTCGGCGCTCTAGCACTCATACAACATCAGACACGACACACTTTCACCCGGGAGGACCCAATGCAAACCGTGACAATAGACAACATTACCGATGTGGTGATTGGAGCGATGTCCGATGAAACACCGCCCCGTGTGAAGGAGGTTCTGACGGACTTTGTGCGGCACATGCATGATTTTGTCCGCGAAACCCGGCTCACCCACGATGAATGGCTGGTCGGCATCGACTATATGACGCGCGCAGCAGCCCTCACCGATGAGAAACGCAACGAGTTCATCCTCCTCTCCGATATTTTCGGCCTTGAGACGCTGGTGGACGCGATCAGCCATGATGCCGAAGAAAACGAAACGGAATCGGCCGTTCTTGGGCCCTTCTTCCGGGAAGGCTCGCCGGTGCTCCCAACCGGCGCGACGATTTCCCAGCGTGGGGCCGAAGACGGTCCACCCGCCCTTGTCGAAGGACAGATTTCCAATGCCAAGGGTGAACCCATCGCCGGAGCGATGATCCATGTCTGGGAGACCGGACCGGAAGGGCTTTACGAACAACAGGATCCGAACCAGCCGGACATGAATCTGCGCGGCCGTTTTAAAACCGACGAGCAAGGACGTTATGCCTTTCGCGGCGTCCGCCCCGTCAGTTATCCGATCCCGTATGACGGTCCGACTGGCGATCTCCTCCAGTTGATGGGGCGCCACCCATACCGCCCCGCTCATATCCATATGGTCGTGGAAGCGCCCGGATATCGGAAGCTGATCTCTCAGCTCTATGACAGCACGGATGAGTACCTTGAAAGCGACAGTGTCTTTTCCGTCAAAGGCTCGCTCATTATCGATTTTAAACCCGCGCCGATAGACGCCGACGTCGACTACGTCGTCGAACACAACGTCGTCCTCAAAGCAGCCTGATCTTTTAAAACCAAGCGGGAGACCGGATTATGACAGCCCTTGCAGCAAAGCCTTTCGGTCCCGATCCGGTTCACGCTGACCGCGTGCATTCAATCGAAACACATATTCTGAAAATTCCAACGATCCGGGAGCACAAGCTCTCTTCCCTGTCCGTGACGGATCAGGCTTATGTGCTCGTTCGTCTCAAAACCAAAGACGGTCTGGAAGGCATCGGAGAGGCATCAACGCTTGGTGGACCGCGCTGGGCGGAAGAATCGGTCGAGACGATCAAGGCTGTCATCGATACTTATCTGGCACCCGCATTAATAGGCCATCCTATAGAAATGATCCGCGCAGCACGACTGCAAATGGATAAGGCTGCAAAACGGAACAACGCCGCGAAAGCAGCCATCGAAACCGCCCTTTTCGATGTCCTCGGAAAACATCTCAATGTGCCGGTTTCAACGCTTCTTGGCGGAGCCGTCCGGAGCCATGTCCCGGTTTTGTGGGCGCTTGCTTCTGGCGATCCGGTGCAGGAAATAGAAGAAGCGCTTTCTATGATCGAAGCAGACCGCCATTGTGAGTTCAAGATCAAGATCGGTGCACAATCCCCTGCCGACGACATTAGGCGGCTGGAGACAATCGTTACCGGCCTCGGCAAGCGTGGACATCTTAAAGTCATCGACGCCAATCAGGCCTGGGATGAAAGCACCGCGGACCACTATATGCCCGCTCTTGAGGACCTCGACATCGGGCTCCTAGAGCAACCGGTTCCCGATTGGAACATTGATGGCATGGCGCGGCTTGCAGCACGGCATCGTCTTCCAATCCTCGCGGATGAGAGTGTATTTTCGAGCCAGGATGCCGCCCGTGTCGGCAACGCGGCAGCTGCTGATGCGGTTTCGCTGAAGCTTGTGAAAAGCGGAGGGCTTCTCGCCATGCGCGATGTCGCTGCAGTTGCTGACGCGAACGGCCTTGGTCTTTACGGCGGGTGCCTTTTGGAAAGCGCGGTCGGCACGGCTGCCCATCTTCATGTTTTCGCAGCACTCCCCAATCTGCAATGGGGTTCTGAGAGTTTCGGCCCGTTGATCCTGAGGGATGAAATCGTGACCGAGCCGCTGACCTACCGCGATTTCGGCGTCATCATTCCCGACGGCCCGGGCCTTGGCGTTACGCTCGATGAGGACAAGGTCGCATTCTTTACCCGCGAAGGAGGCGCATGACATGACCACCACTTTCGAGAGCCCCCGGATCGAGCCCTGCATCATCGCGGTTGCGATCACCGGATCTCTGCCGCAGAAATCCAACAATCCCGCCGTACCGATCACGATCTCGGAGCAGATTGAAAGCACACAGGAAGCCTATGAAGCGGGCGCCACCATCTCACATTGCCATGTCCGACAGGACGACGGCACACCCACATCGGATCCGGATCGTTTCCAACGCCTGCTTGAAGGTCTGCGCAGACACTGCCCTGACCTGATCGTTCAGTTTTCAACTGGCGGACGATCGGGTGCGGACCGCGAACGAGGCGGCATGCTCCCACTTCGCCCCGATATGGCGTCCCTTGCGGTTGGCTCAAACAATTTCCCGACGCGGGTTTACGAGAACCCGCCGGACCTCGTCGATTGGCTCGCGTCAGAGATGATGCGCTATGAGGTAAAACCGGAGATCGAAGTCTTTGATCTCAGCCATATCCATCAGGCGGTCTTGATGGAAGAGGACGGTCGCCTGAAAGGTCCCCTCCACGTTCAGTTCATCATGGGGATCAGGAATGCAATGCCAGTTGACCGTGAGAGTTTCGAATTTTTCATCAAGACGCTGAAACGGCTGTCCCCTCAATCAACCTGGTGCGGCGCCGGAATCGGCCGCCATCAGCGCACCTTGAATGAATGGTCGATAGAACTTGGCGGGCATACCCGTACCGGCCTTGAGGACAATGTGCGTCTTGATCGTGACAGGCTGGCACCATCCAATGCCGCTTTGGTTCGCGAGACCGTCCAACTCTGCGAGATTAACGAACGCCCGGTTGCGAGCACCGCGGACGCACGCCGTATTCTCGGCCTGACGATACCCGCACATGAAGAGGTTATGGCATGACAGCCCGCTAACCCGCACCCGCTTCAAACCAAACAGAACGAACAAACAACCGCACCCGGTTCCGGATGGCGGGCGGGGACCTTCTTGTCTTCGTGAAAATCCAAGAGGATGACCATGACTGGATTGCTTCTTACCGGGGTGCTCGCCCCTTTCTTGCTCGGGATTGGACTGGCAATCACTTGCGCTGCGTCATCAAGATTATCGCAGCATTCCTACGCAATCATCGCAAGCGTCTTCGCAGCATTCGCTGTCCTTATCATTTACTGGCTGCTCGAAGGTATCCCGCCTTTACCGCCGGTCGCGTCCAAGCACAAGCTCGGTTATGTGCTCTGCTTTGGCGGCTTGCTCACAGTCGGTCTCCTAACCTGGACTACGGCTCATCGCGCTATAATTGCTGTGATTGTCCTGGGCGCCTCGATTTTCTGGATCGGGATCAGGAAGTTTTCCGGCGAAGACGGGCTCTTTTTAACGCTCTGGTTCGCTCTCCCGCTTTTGATTTTCGCCGCGGCGAGCCACCTCAATGTGCGCCAGTCAAATAGCGCATACCTCTGGCCGGTTACGACGCTGATCTTCGCTGTGACGGCAGCCATTGTCAGCCTTCTTGGCGGATATATCGGTATGGCGCAGATGTGCGGTGCGTTAGCCGCTTTCATCGGTGGATATCTTATAGTCAGATACGCGGCTGAATTGATCGGACGGGGTGACAGTATCCCCAACCTTCCGAACGCAGTGACGTGTCTCATTCTTTTCGCTGTCACGGCAGCGTTTTCCTCCAGCCTTCTCTTTGCGCCGAAACTCAATCCATTCGCAGGATTCGCGACGCTTCTTATCCTGCTTGTTCCAGCTTACGCGGCCCGCTTCGAAAGGCTGCCCTCCAGAATTCAGCCCGTCGCCATGGCCTCGCTTGCCATGGTGCCCGGTCTGATCGCGGTTTTCGTCCCGTTTCTTCCGATCGGATGAAAAACCGCCCTTCCCCGAAAACAAACCTTCAACCAACCAAGGAAAATCCCAATGAAAAAACTTCTTCTTCCACTCTTTGCTCTGTCAATTGCAACCAGTGCCGTTTCCCCCGCCTTCGCAGCTGCAAAATATGCGATCGATCCAGCCCATGCCTGGGTGAACTTCGCGATCAATCATGTCGGTTGGGCGAAGGCGCTCGGCTCGTTCCGCGAGGTTACAGGCAACATTTCGTTCGACCCTGAGAACGTTGAAAAGAGCACGCTGGATGTTACAATTAACGCGGCAAGCGTCGATACAAACTCGAAAGACCGTGACGACCATTTGCGCAGCCCGGACTTTCTGAACGCTGTTGAATTTCCGACGATTACTTTCAAAAGCACGAAGGTCGAAAAGACCGGAGACCGGACCGGCAAAGTCACAGGTGATCTCACCATGCTTGGCGTTACCAAGCCGGTCACACTTGATGTTCAATGGAATGACGAAAAGCCGCTTCCATGGGACGCCAATACGGTGAAGACCGGGTTTTCAGCCAAGGGCAGTCTCTCCGCGCTCGATTTCGGGATGAACAAAGTGAGCGATTTCGGTCTTGGACCGAACCTTGATCTTGTAATCGAAATCGAAGCCGTCAAAGAGTAATGATCAAGAAGCACCGGGCATTCCCCGGTGCTTTCAATTTGCAATTTACGGGATCAGGACGCTTCAAGAGACGCACGCGATCGCTCGCTATTCTCGTTGCTTTTGCTGTTTTCCCGTCTTCTTTCAACGGGCTTCAACCAGCCTTTGTAATGAGCAAGGAGACCGACGATTGGCAGGCTGAGCCTGACATCAAAGACAAACCGTCCTTCCTCGTCCCGATATTCCCGCGCTTCCGATTTCGGGGCGAGAAAACGCGGCATTGGTATCGGACCGAAATGCCAGCCAGTCACCGGCATTTCGAGGCCAGAAGAATCGGATTTCAAACCAATTTTGAACGACATGGGTCCGAACCGTTCGGTGAAGGTGCCGTCTTCATGGTGCGTCAACACGGAATGGAACGAGTTACCCGCGAAGTCTCTCACCCAGCGTTCGGATTGCGCCGATCCTTTCCAGGGTCGATCCACTGCAACTGTGACTTCGATATCCCGCCCGGCTTTTGGAAGACCGAACAGTCGGGTAATCAACGCATGGAGCGGACCACGTCCCGTTTCCACATCTGCTTTTCCTGACCAGACAACAGGCGCATCGGGACTGTGAAAGACGCGTATCGGCGATGGCATCGCATCAAAAGGCTTCGTACCGAGATTATTCCGAAACGCGCTCTCCTGAAGCGTATCTCGCTTGATATTTGTCCAGATGGAATAACCCACCATTTCATCCGCGATATCGGAAAGCGTAAGATCTTCGAAAGCATATCGGGCGCCCGGTTTAACGTCACCATTCAAGAGGCGTCGCAGGAGAGCTGCCGCGGGAAGGATCGGCACGAACGGGCTGTCGCCGTCCCGCGCGAAAAGCGACCACTCGGCCCTCTCCTGCTCACCAGCGGCATTGAGCCCTCTCACCTCGACGCGCATACCGCCTCTGTCAGTCGTGAATGTCCGGGTGAGCTTCCGTGCTTTGAGAAGGAAAGATGTGAAGCGTTCTGGATGCGGGAGAAGTCTGTTCTTTCGAAGACGCGCCAAGGCTTCCATGCCCCATTGCTCGAGCCAGGATTCCAAGCCTGCCGAAAA
>JBCDCZ010000045.1:0-20378 GCA_039180865.1 Pseudomonadota bacterium
AGGCTCTCGGGTTTTGCTGCGTTTGAATGATGGGATCGGCTTCACAAAGGCAGGCCAGAAGAAGCTCGCCTATTACGTGCGCCGTGAGATCGACCAGATCCTTGATGACGACCTCAATAACAATTTTGTTCTTGAAGGCGGAGCCCGGACGAACAAGCCGATCTCACAACAGGTTGTCATCCTGACCCGCCCAGCGCTTCGACGGGGTGAGGCCCTTGCCGGTTCGAACGGTCGCTCGAGTGCGTTTTACCGCGATCCGGTTGCCCGGAACTTCTTTGTAAAAGGAGAGCTTCCGGAGACGCCTATCGACAGGGTGGATAATTTTGTCTGGGAACCGATCCCGGAAGGTGAAGCGGCTCTTTAAACCAGCCCGAGATTTGAAGGCGAGACTGCTGCAATCGCGAATTAGGATGCAAGGTAACGGAGCTTTGCAACGGTTGGAAAATCGGCGGCACAATCCTTCGACCGTGCCGCCTGTGCTTCACCTAGAGCGCTTTCCAGAAGACGACCTTATCGTCTCCCGCTGCCCAGAAATCGCGAATGCGGGCTTCTTCAGTGTAGCCAGTCTTTCGATAGAACTCCCGCGTTCCCGAGAATTCATCCGTTCCTGAGGTGTCGACAATGAGAACGCGTTGACCGCGCGCCTTAAGGCCTTCCTCAAGGCGCTTTACGATCAGTCTACCTGCTCCTGTGCCCTGATATTCAGGAAGCACAGCGATCGCTAGCATATTCCAGGTTCCCTCCGTCATCTCTTCCGGTTCAGCGAAGCAGAAACCGATAGCAGTTCCATTGAGGTCGCAGGTCAACCATACGGTTTCATCCGTCTGGCCAGCAAGAAACGGTTGAAGCATGTCGGGCAACATGTCGACCGGAAAAAGTCCGGTCTCTTTCACAACCTTTCTAAGCGCGGGAATATCCTCCGACTTTGTCGGTCTAATTTTCATTGGTTTTGATCTTTCACGATAAGCCGCGCGGGCTTTTTATTGCCCGCTCAAACGCGGCGTGACCCCGGGTTTCAGTCGTGATTTTCTGTGATTAAACGAGTGAAAAAGGGCCGCGTTAAACCTTGGCTCGCCCCTGGCAAAAGGGGAGCCATTGAGACGTAAGTGACCCCGTCATTTGGGATCAGCGGCTTACCGCAATCGTGAACATAAAATCTCCGTAGCTCGACTGAGTGCCGAGCTTTCCAGTTGAGTATCACCGGATACGTCAAGCGGCAATGCGGCTTTGTCATATTTAGCTTATCCTTGCCGCGACCGATGCTCCTTTGCACCGGATCGGATCATTCGGACCTGTTTTGGACCAGGTCTTCGAGGGTCGTGGCTGCTTGGACCGGCACATAATCATGGCGAAACACAAGATAGGTCGTGACAGATTGGAAAGCTTCCGGGAGTGGTTCCACAGTCAGATCATGGCTGCCGATGGCCGACTTCAAAGCGCGCATCGGAGCAACAGTGAAACCCATATCGGCTGCAACACAGCCAAGGATCCCGTCAAAAGATCCCATTTCGAGGACTTCATAATCCGGATTTCCGGTTGCCCGCATCCAGGTTTCCGCAAGCCCGCGATAGCTGCAGCTTTGAGGAAACGCGATGAGCGGACCGTTCTTCAGATTGCGGGGGCCTCTTGCGATTGCGAGTGTTTCCTCGAAGGCAGGAACAGCCCGAAATCTCTCTTCATCGATCGGACCGGCTACGAACGCCCCGTCAAGAACCTGCTTCCATACGAGATCCGTCAGGCGGCCGGTCGGTCCCGTGGTCAGTGTGATTGGGGATTTCGGACAAGCGGTGCGCAGCTTTTTCAATAAAGATGGCAGCCGGACAGCGGCCGTTGTCTCCATTGAGCCAAGACGCAAGGCTCCTGAACCGTTTGCTAAATCGTTCAACTCACAATCGGCACGGTCAAATTCTCGAATGAGGCGGGTCAGGCGCTGGTAAGCGACCTCGCCAAATGGGGTGAGCTGGGCGCCACCGCGGCCCCTGTTGAAGAGGCGTTTGGCGTAGTGGGATTCAAGACGTGAAACGCGCCCAGTCACATTCGACTGGACCGTATTGAGTGCGGTTGCCGCACTCGCAAAGCCGCCCGTTTCAGCCACGGTCAGGAAGGTTCGGATGAGTTTCAGATCCATATATCTCTTTTAGTGATAGAAAATTCTAAAAACAATCATTATTCATCGGAAAGTTAATCCGTTAGGGTCCAGATATGGCTAGAAAACTGACCACTCGGCTCACCGAGTTCTTGAACATTGATCATCCCATACTTCTCGCGCCGATGGATAAGGTGGCGGGTGGACGTCTTGCTGCTGCGGTTTCCGCAGCTGGCGGTCTCGGACTGATCGGCGGGGGGTACGGCGACCGGGACTGGTTGGAAGTAGCCTTGGCAGATGCCGGTAATCAGGACGTCGGTATTGGCTTCATAACCTGGAGTGCGAAGCAAAACCCGAACGTCATTGACTACGCGCTTTCGCGAAACCCAAAGGCTCTGATGGTATCCTTTGGTGATGCGGATGACGTGATCCGGGCTGCGAAAGAGCGCAACATCCCGACGCTCTGGCAGGTACAGCGGCTTGCGCAGGCTAAACAGGCGATCGAGGCGGGTGCGGACATTCTCGTCGTTCAAGGCCAGGAAGCCGGAGGGCATGGAATGGACCGTGGCCTTACGGCCTTTCTTCCAGCAGTCCGCGACTTGGCCGGGCCTGATCAGATTATTGCAGCTGCCGGTGGTATCGCCGACGGTCGCGGATTGGCGTCAGCCCTCATGCTTGGAGCGGACGGTGTTTTGATGGGAACACGGTTCTGGGCAAGCACTGAAGCGGTCGGAAGCGATGCAGCCAAGGACAAACTCGTTGAAATGGCGGGGGACGACACAATCCGGACTAAGGTTTTCGATGTTGCACGTAACGTGGACTGGCCCTGGTATTTTACCGGGCGGGTTGGCCGCAATGCGTTTTCCGACGAATGGCACAATGATATCGAAACGCTGAAAAGCAATGCAGAGCGCGAACGCCTGCGCTACGACAATGCGGATCCCGATGATTTTTCAACCCGTGTCGTCATTGCTGGCGAGGCTGTTGATCTCATTGATGCTATTGAGCCCGCAAGCGCGATTATCGAAAGGACGGTCGCTGAAGCCATTTCCTTGTTGGATCAGGCTCCACGATTTGTGACATCAACCGAATAGATGGTGATTCGGATCGGCATCCGTCGGCCCGGCATCTGAAACCATCCTTTTGATCGAAGTTTTGGTAAGGACTTGAGAATGTCTCTCCTCGACCGCCTCGGAATGACCGTTCCCATCATTCAGGCTCCGATGGCCGGGGTTTCCACACCGGACATGGCCGCCGCTGTTTCGAACGCAGGCGGGCTCGGATCTATCTCGGTCGGTGCCTCCGATGCCCAAGGTGCGCGGGCGGCGATTGAAGCGACGCGGTCAAAAACCAACAAAGCGTTTAATGTCAATGTCTTTGTCCATCCTGAAGCCAATGCCGATCCCGATCGTGAAGCGGCATGGCTTGCGGCACTCGATCCGCTTTTTCGTCGCTTTGATGCCAAGCCACCTGATCGATTACGAACGATCTATAAGAGTTTCGCCGAAGACGATGAGATGCTTGCAGCCCTCGTTGAGCATGCGCCGACGGTTGTGAGCCTTCATTTCGGGCTCCCGCTCCAAGAAAAGATCGATGCGCTGAAAGCATGCGGTTCCATTCTCCTCGCTACAGTCACAAATCTGAGTGAAGCCAAGGAAGCGGAAGCGGCTGGGATCGATGCGCTTGTTGCACAAGGCATAGAGGCTGGCGGGCACCGTGGCATGTTCGATCCTGATGCTCTGGATGAAGGTCTTGGCACATTTGCCCTGACCCGCCTTCTTGCATCGAGATCTTCCCTACCGGTCATTGCTGCTGGTGGCATCATGGATGGTGCGGGTATTCGTGCCGCTCTTGATCTTGGCGCCGTGGCTGCCCAACTTGGGACAGCCTTTGTCGCCTGTCCCGAAAGCACGGCTGATCAAGGCTTTCGCGCGGCTCTGGCGGATGCAGCAGAAACCGGCACGGCTATGACATCCGCCATTTCAGGACGACCCGCCCGAGGGCTCATCAATAAGTTCGTTCAGTGGGGGCAGGGAGATCTCCCACCGCTCCCGGACTATCCAATAGCTTATGACGCCGGAAAGGCGTTGAATGCGGCTGCAAAGGCCGCAGGAGAGGCGGGCTTTGGTGCTCAGTGGGCCGGGCAGGGCGCGCCTTTAAGCCGTGCCCTTCCGGCTGCTGAATTGGTTTCTGTGCTCAATGATGAACTGATTGCCGCCTCGCAACCGAACGCCTGACCCGCACCGGTCACGCCGTCTGGAGGGCCGGCAGTCCGGCCCGCAGACGACCTTCATCCGTTTTCAGGGAAAAGTCGGTCCCGGCGAATTCACGTCCTTCTTCGCCGCAAAGAAACAGGATTGCTTTGGCGACCCATTCCGGCGGGATATGAACGCCCGGGTCTAACTGGCTGACCGGATTGATCCCCGATGCTTTGATTGCCGTCTGCATATCTGTTGCAACGGTCCCCGGGCTCAGACCCACCGCAGTAATGCCCGCCTCGCGATATTCTTTGTCGGTACAGCGGGTGAGCGAGAGGACTGCCGCCTTTGTCGCGCAATAATGGCTCCAGCCTTCAAGGGCGCTCGTCGCCGCGCCTGAGCTGATGTTGATGATCGTCCCTGATCCCTGTGCGATCATAGATGGCAAAGCTGCCCGAAGGCCGAAATAGACACCCTTCAGGTTGATATCGACGATTTCCGACCACGCTGAAGGATCGCTGTCAGCAAGTCTCGCAATCGGCTCGATCGTTCCGGCATTGTTTACGAGCACATCGATGCTTCCGAATGTCTCAATCGCATGGTTTATCAGAGCTGAGACCTCTCCATAATTGCTGACATCGCAGGGAAAGGCGCTTGCCTTTCCACCCTCAGCCGTAATCTCCTGCGCGATATTTTTAATGCCCTCGGCTGAGCGCGCAGCAAGGACAATGTTTGCTCCGTGTTCGGCGAGATAGCGTGCTGTGGCTTCACCGATGCCCTTGCTCGCGCCCGTGATTACGATCGTTTTTTCATTGATGGGTTTCATTGTTGCTTCTCCGAGTGTGCGTCAGGCAATCAGGCAAACGCGGCTTTGATGTTAGCCTCTGCTCTCGACATGTTTGCTCTGAGCTTGTCGTCTGCCGCAGTCGTTTCCTGAACGGTGATAACTTCGATTGTCTCGATCCCGAGGAACGAGAGAAGAAACCGCAGATAGGGCTCGAGATAATTCGCCTGTTCAAAGGCTTCACCGGGCAAGTAACCGTTCGCGCCATAGGCGCAGATGACGATGGCGCGGCGGGTTTTAACGAGGCCTGTGAAAGCGCCGTCAGTGAAGGAAAATGTGTGTCCGATCCGCGTGATTTGATCGATCCACGCTTTAAGGGCTGCAGGAACCGAAAAATTGTAGATCGGTACGGCGAGAAGGAGGGTTTCAGCTTCCTGCAGTTCCAGGATCAGGCGGTCGGATAATGCCGTTGCATTCCGTAAACCATCGGTCAGTGCATCCGCTGGGGTATAAAAACCGGTGATTGTATCCTGTGAAAGGATTGGGATCGGATCGCGCGCCAAATGGCGCCGCGTTACCCTGCCGTTCGGGTTAAGCGCTTGCCATTTTTCTTCCGCGATATCGGCAAGGCGAGATGAATGCGATCCAACGGTCCTTGAGGAGCTATCTATCCGAAGCAGTGTGGTCATTGGGCTCTCCTTTGGTTTCTCTTGCATGGCGTAACCCGTGCAGAAACATTAAAAAATGATTGGTTTCATGAGATAGTCGTGCGACTTTCGCACGAATGGACATCTCTTCGTTGAAAGTCGTGCTTCTGGTGGAAGCTCAAGGAAGCCTCGCAGGTGCGGCCCGTGTTCTCGGTGTCGATCCCTCTTCCATATCGAGGATTGTTTCGAGTGTTGAATCGGAGCTTGGGGTTCGCTTGTTCCAGCGGACCACGCGTCGCCTTGTCGCGACCGACGAAGGGCGGACCTATCTGCAAAGACTCGCACCACTCCTCGAAGAAATTGATGTTGCGCGTGAGGAAGCGACCGGGAAGCGCAGCCAACCCAACGGCGTTTTGCGGCTTACGGCATCGACAGCGTTTTCAACCGAGGTGATCGTTCCGCATCTCGCCGAGTTCAGGACGCGCTACCCGGATATTGCAATTGATCTCATCAGCCACGACGCCAATCTTGATCTTGTCGAGAACCAGATCGATCTGGCGATCCGTCTGGCCCCTGTTCCGAAAGGGGATCTCATTTCAACCCGGTTGATGACAACGGCCTATCGTGTGGTTGCCAGTCCTGCCTATCTCAAACGCCATCCGGTCGGTGGTGCGCCGTCAGATGTCGCGGGCCATGATTGCCTTCGCTTTGCCTTACCGGACTTTCAAGATCGCTGGCTTTACAAGAAGGGTTCTGGCGAACCGAAAGCAGTTTCGGTGGGCGGGGGGCTGCTTTTTTCGAACGCACTTTCGATTAGAAAGGCGGCCGTATCCGGAATTGGCGTTGCGCTGCTCGCCGACTGGATGGTCCGGGAGGATCTCTCGACGGAACGCCTCGTTGACCTCTTTCCCGACTATCAGTGGGCTGCTACCGAATTTGATACGGCGGCGTGGGCGCTTTATCCAAGCCGTGCCTATCTTCCGCAGAAAGTCCGAGTCATGATTGATTATCTGCGAAAGGTACTTTCATGAAGTTACGCAAAAAGGGTGCAAGCTCCCAGAGTGAGGCCTGCTTGCTTGAGACCTCCAAGTAAGTCAGTATCGCTGCAGCTTTAAAGACTGTATCAGTGAGGCGTAAAACATCATGCCCTTTCGTGAGCCGGCTTTTACGATTGGAGTCGAAGAAGAATACCTTCTGGTCGATAAGGAAAGCCGGGATCTTGTTAGCGAGGCGCCCGCCGGTCTTATGGAAGCCTGTTCAGCGGCGATGGATGAGCAGGTTAGTCCCGAGTTTCTCCAATGCCAGATCGAGATCGGCACAAAGGTCTGCCAAACGGTCACCGAAACCAGGGGCCAACTCACGCATCTGAGAGGGAGGATCGCGGAGGTTGCCGGTGAATTCGGACTAGCGCCAATAGCGGCATCCACTCATCCCTTTGGAACATGGGCAAGCCAGCATCATACCCATAAAGAGCGATATGATTCCCTTGCGCGCGATCTCGGCGCGGTTGTCCAGAGGCTGCTGATCTGCGGAATGCATGTGCATGTCTGCATTGATGATCAAGATCTTAGGATCGATATCCAGAACCAGGCAGCCTATTTTCTTCCCCATTTTCTGGCGCTTTCAACATCTTCGCCCTTTTGGGAGGGACGCGATACGCAACTGAACAGCTTTCGGCACGTTATCTTCGACGCACTTCCGCGAACCGGCCTTCCGCCGCAGTTTGGCTCGGCAGGCGAGTATGACCGGACGATAAAGGTGCTTGTCGAGGCGGGTTTAATCGAGGATGCATCAAAGATCTGGTGGGACCTCAGACCTTCATCGAAATTCCCAACGCTTGAAATGCGGATCTGCGATGTACCGACACGTGTTGACGATACAGTCTGTATTGCGGCGCTCTATGTCTGCATTTTGCGGATGCTCTGGCGACTCAGGCGCAACAATCAACGCTGGCGGCAATATTCGACATTCCTGATTTCAGAGAACCGCTGGCGTGCTCAACGCTACAGTCTGGAGGAGGGTCTTATCGACTTTGGTCTCGGCGAAATTGTTCCTTATTCAGACCTCGCGGAAGAACTCATTGACCTTGTACGAGAGGATGCGGAAGCGCTCGATTGCGTTCGCGAAGTCGAGTATATCCGCACAATCGTCAAGGACGGTACGAGCGCGGATCGGCAGCGCAAGCTTTATTTGGAGATGCTCGAAACGGGGGCTGAGCAACACGAGGCATTGAAAGCCGTCGTCGATCAGCTTATCGCAGAAACCGTCGCTTAAGAAGTTCGGTAGTAGGCATCAGTGCACAACCGACAAGCCGCTCAAAGCACTTGTCAGCGGTACGTCTTGACGAAAGCCTTAAGAATCTCCCCTGGGAAACGAACGTCCTGCTGATGGCAGAACGCAATCAGCCGGTCCGCGCTTTCGGGAAGGAAGTATCCGAAATTCTTGTAAAGCCGGATCCTTGCTTCGAAAACATCGCCATCGGCTTCCGGGTGGAACTGCGTCGCATAGACGTTGTTCTTGTAGCGAATCATCTGAAAAGGGCAGGGTCCTGACGACAAGAGATGCGAACAGCCGTCCGGCAGATCCTGCACGGCTTCCTTGTGTCCCACGAACGCCAGAAACTTATCGGGTAAACCTTGAAGCAATGGATCGGCGGTCCCGTCCTCTGTGATCTCGCATTCGACCGCGCCGACTTCCTCGCCGAACTGGTCTTTGTTCACGTGCCCGCCTAGATGATGGGCCAGAATACCGATGCCATAGCAGCAGCCGAGATAGGGAAGGTCGTTTCCAGTGATTTCCGGCATCAGGCCCATAACCTGATCCTCGATGCGCCGTTCGACGTCTGTTTTCTTATTCACATCATCGCTGACGCATCCCGGTCCGCCGCCAACGATGACACCCGCATAATCTCTGAGATCAAGATCGCCAGGAATGGTTTCGCAATCGAGGCGGATGCGATGCGTTTCTGTCTGAGCCAGCCCGCCTTTCTCGAGAATTGCAAAGAACTCGTCGTCCGAGGCTTCCGTCTCCGGGCGAAGCTGCAAGATGAGAAAAGGCTTCATGAGAACCTTTCGGTGGGGCGTCGGTGTTTCTCGAGGAATAGAGCAATGCGGCCTGCGGTGGTCAAGCTGACCGGCTGATTATGTGGTTTTATCAAGGGTACCGTTGCGCAAAATCCCGCTACGGACCGTCACCTCTCATACAGATCCCCGACGCTTTGATTCATGTGGATTCAATTGCTGGCAGCATTGACGAATTTCGAGAGCGCAGCCGGTTGATGATCCAATAGGGAAAGACTTGGATGCGGATTGAATTTGGAATCCTATCTCGGGCATTCACTCAGTGGTAGCGAAGCGGTACCTGAGCGGTATAAGATTCTGAGAATTTCAGACCAGAGTTAATTCTGAGCGCCCAATCAATGCTTTCAAGAGTTCTTGTTCTCGTGGCCATTTTGGCTATCAAACCGGCTTCAGCACAGGCTTATTCCTGCCCAAACAAACCTGTCGAACTACGTTATGAGGAAGCATATCGTATTTTTCTGATTCACGTTACTCGAGTTACGCTGGATGATAGTCTGCACGATTTGTTTTTCTCGGACCGCGCCGATGACGATGAATTCAGGGAGTCAATAAAGCCTGTTTTGGCCGATTATGAGATTTTGGAAGATTTTAAAGGAGATGTAAGTTTTAAGCCAAAGCTGATTGATTTCTTTGGTATAGGGACTGGTTTTGCGGGTCTGTACCCAGGTCAATACTATCTTGTAATGCTGGAGAATCATGGAGACGATCGTTTTCCCGGTTATCATGTCGCAAACATTTGCAACACGCCCTTTCGCCACCATCGTTTAAACGTCGACTCCTTTCAAGAACAGCTCAATGCTATGCGTGCGCTCCGCGATAAGGAGCACTGAATTGCGTCGTGAAAGCTACCGCGGGAGATCGGTCTTTCCCATTAAAGCAAGATCAATCGCGTGTGCTGCCTGGCGGCCCTCCCGGATCGCCCAGACAACCAATGATTGGCCCCTTCGCACATCGCCAGCCGCATAAACGCCTTCAACCGATGTCCGGTAGTTGAGCTCATTGGCAGCAATTGTTTTGTGACCTCGGCGGTCAACGGCGATCTCGGGCGAGAAATCGTTGAGATAGGTGTTCTCGGCCGGTCCCGAAAACCCGATCGCGATCAGCGCCAGATCAGCCTTGATGAAGAATTCGGTCCCTTCAACCGGACGCCGCTTTTCATCGACTTTCGCGCATTTCACGTGGGTGAGAACGCCGGTATTGCCTTTAGAAACAAACTCAAGTGTGGCGGCCTGAAATTGACGTTTCGCGCCTTCTGCCTGCGATGATGAGGTTGTAAAGCGCGTTGGCCAATAGGGCCAGGTTTCAAGCTTGTCTTCCTTCTCGGGTGGTTCGGTACGGATATCCATCTGGGTTACGCTCGTCGCACCTTGGCGGAATGAGGTCCCAATACAGTCGGATGCCGTATCGCCGCCGCCGATCACCACGACATTCTTGGCCGTTGCCGTAATCATCGCTTCAGGAATGGCGCTTTCCTTCGCAACCCGCCGGTTCTGTTGAACGAGGAATGGCATTGCGTAATTCACACCAATCAGGTCCATGCCCGGAATTTCAGGATCGCGCGGCTTTTCGGCACCGGTACACAAGAGCACGGCATCGTGGTTCTTGCTGAGGTCGTCCATGGACTGGTCGGCACCGATGTTAACGCCGAAATGGAACGTAACGCCCTCGGCTTCCATCTGCTCGACGCGACGGTCGACATGGATTTTCTCCATTTTGAAGTCAGGAATGCCATATGTCAGCAGGCCGCCAGCCCGCGGTTCGCGTTCATAAATGTGCGCATCGTGGCCAGCCCGCGCGAGTTGCTGTGCGGCTGCCATGCCAGCTGGGCCTGCTCCGATGATCGCGATTTTTTTGCCGGTCTTTTTCTTCGGTGGCTGCGGTTTGACCCAGCCTTCCTCCCAGGCGCGGTCGGCGATCGCCTGCTCAACGGTCTTGATCGAGACGGGCACGTCTTCGAGGTTGAGGGTGCAGGCCATCTCACACGGTGCCGGACAGATACGGCCTGTGAACTCAGGGAAGTTGTTCGTGGAATGGAGGTTGCGCGCAGCTTCTTCCCAGTTCCCGTTATAGACAAGATCGTTCCAGTCGGGGATCTGGTTTTCGACAGGGCAGCCCTGATCGCCCTGGCAGAAGGGAATGCCGCAATCCATACAGCGTGCCGCCTGAGCCTTCACTGTGTCTTCGGTCGGGCGCAGGGTGAATTCACGGAAATGCCGGATACGGTCGGCAGCGGGCTCGTATTTCAGCTCCTGCCTGTCGATCTCCAGAAAACCTGTTACTTTTCCCATGTTTGTTGCCTTGCTCCCCTTGGCCGCGATCGTCAGCGGTCAGTCATGATGTCTGGGACCTATTCGGCCGCTTCCATTCCGAGCTTCTGCTCTTCCATTTCTTTCAGCGCCCGGCGGTATTCAACCGGCATCACCTTCACGAATTTCGGGCGATAATTGTCCCAGTTCTCGAGAATGGTGCGTGCCCGGCTGGAATCCGTGTAACGTTCGTGATTGGCGATAAGCTGACGCAGACGTTCCTCATCGTGCTTGGACATATTTTCCGACACGTCCACGCGGCCCTTATGCATCAGATCGCCGCCATGGTGGTGAACTTTTTCCAGAATGTCGTCTTCTTCCGGAACGGGTTCGAGATCGACCATGGCAAGGTTGCAGCGCTGGGCGAAGGTCTTGTCCTCGTCAAGCACATAGGCGACACCGCCCGACATGCCGGCTGCGAAATTGCGGCCTGTTTGACCTATGACGACGACAACACCGCCCGTCATGTATTCGCAGCCATGGTCGCCGCAGCCCTCGACCACGGCGATTGCGCCGGAATTGCGCACAGCGAAGCGTTCGCCAGCGACACCGCGGAAGTAACATTCGCCGGAAATCGCTCCATAAAGAACCGTGTTGCCGACGATGATCGATTCTTCAGCGACAATTGGACTGTCGTCTGCGGGTCTGATCACAATCTTCCCGCCGGAAACGCCTTTGCCGACATAATCGTTGGCGTCGCCCACGAGCGTGAAGGTCACGCCCTGTGCAAGAAACGCACCGAAGGCCTGACCGGCGGTGCCCGTAAGGGTTACATCGATCGTGTCCTCTGGCAGGCCTTCATGGCCGTGATGCTTTGCAACTTCGCCGGAGAGCATGGCACCAGTGGATCGGTCGACGTTGCCGATCGCCGTCTCGATCTTTACCGGTGTTCTCTCTTCAAGTGCAGGTTTCGCTTCAGCGATGAGCTTGCGGTCCAGAATGTCGTCGATTGGATGATCCTGGCGCTTGGTCCAGTAGATTTCTTCTGCCGGAGCGTCGACCTTGTGGAAGATACCGGTGAAATCGAGGCCCTTCGCTTTCCAATGGTCGATCATGGCGCGCTTGTCGAGCCGATCCGTATGGCCGATCATCTCATCAAAGCTGCGATAGCCGAGCGATGCCATGATCTGCCGTACGTCTTCCGCAACAAAGAAGAAGTAGTTAATGACGTGTTCGGGTGTTCCCTTGAAGCGGCGGCGGAGCTCCGGATCTTGTGTGGCAATCCCGACCGGGCATGTATTGAGATGGCATTTGCGCATCATCAGGCAGCCGGCAGCAATCAATGGTGCCGTCGAGAAGCCAAACTCGTCCGCTCCAAGAAGCGCACCGATCACCACATCGCGCCCTGTGCGCAAACCACCATCAACCTGAAGCGCAATGCGTGACCGAAGGCCGTTCAGAACAAGGGTCTGGTGGGTTTCGGAAAGTCCCATCTCCCAGGCCGATCCGGCATGTTTCAGCGAGGTGAGGGGTGAAGCACCCGTTCCGCCGTCGAAACCAGCGATCGTGATATGATCGGCGCGCGCTTTCGCAACACCCGCCGCAACGGTTCCGACACCGACCTCAGAGACGAGCTTCACCGAGATATCAGCCACCGGATTGACGTTCTTCAAATCGAAGATCAGCTGGGCGAGATCTTCAATAGAGTAAATGTCATGGTGAGGTGGCGGTGAGATCAGGCCGACACCTGGTGTTGAATGGCGGGTTTTGGCAATCAGCGCATCCACTTTGTGCCCTGGAAGCTGTCCCCCTTCACCAGGCTTTGCGCCTTGCGCGACCTTAATCTGGATCATGTCGGAGTTGACGAGATATTCCGTCGTCACACCGAATCTGCCCGAGGCCACCTGCTTGATCGCCGAGCGTTCCGGGTTCGGCGATCCGTCCGGCAGTTCTTCGTAACGGTCCCGTTCTTCGCCGCCTTCACCTGTGTTCGACTTGCCACCAATCCGGTTCATGGCGCGGGCAAGCGTGGTGTGGGCCTCACGCGAAATCGATCCGAACGACATGGCGCCGGTCGAAAACCGCTTGACGATATCCGAGGCGGGCTCAACTTCGTCGAGCGGCACGGGCGCAAGACCGACGTCTTCCGCCGTATTGATCTTGAACAGGCTGCGGATCGTTTTCAGCGCCGCGTTCTCGCCATTCACCTCAGCCGCATAGGTCTCGTATTTGTCGTGCGAATTCTGCCGGACCGCATGTTGAAGATTGGTGACTGCACTTGGCGTCCAGACATGATCTTCGCCGCGCTGGCGGAAGGCATATTCGCCGCCGACATCGAGTGCGTTTTTCAGGATCTCCACATTGCCGAAGGCAGCTTCGTGACGGATCACGGTTTCCTGTGCGACCTCATGGAGGCCGACACCTTCAATCGTCGTGGCGGTGCCCGTGAAGTACTCCTTGACGAAGTCCGACAAGAGGCCAACGGCATCGAAAATCTGCGCGCCGCAATAGGATTGGTAAGTTGAGATGCCCATTTTGGACATCACCTTCAAAATACCCTTGTCGATCGACTTTATGTAGCGCTCGACCACTTCCTGATCATCCACCTCTTCTGGAAAATCAAGCTGCTTGTGCATTTCGGCAAGCGTTTCGAAGGCAAGGTACGGGTTGATCGCTTCGGCGCCATAACCTGCAAGCGCACAGAAATGATGAACTTCGCGGGCTTCTCCGGTCTCGACCACAAGGCCAACGGATGTACGCAGGCCGCAGCGGATCAAATGGTGGTGGACGGCTGCCGTGAAAAGAAGTGACGGTATCGCTATGCGCTGTGGCCCGATCAGGCGGTCCGACAGGATGATAATGTTGCTTCCTTCGCGGACTGCTTTTTCGGCTTCGGCGCGG
This sequence comes from Pseudomonadota bacterium, assembly GCA_039180865.1. Classification (GTDB taxonomy): domain Bacteria; phylum Pseudomonadota; class Alphaproteobacteria; order Rhizobiales; family JACESI01; genus JBCDCU01. Next base: position 13,943 of record JBCDCZ010000045.1, read on the forward strand.
ATACGGTCGAGGGCGGCTTTCATGCCGCCAGCACCTTTCGCAGCAGCATAGGTACAGTCCAGCGTGATCGTCTGGAACTGGTTGTCACCGATATCGCCGATCATCCGCACCTTCTCAAGGTCGGTGTCGGTCAGGATCGGCTGACGCACTTCAAGCCGCGCGCGCTTCGCCATGTCTTCCAGATTCAGAAGATTCGGTCGTGGCCCGATGAACGAGACAAGACTCATGACGATCTCTTCGCGGATCGGATCGATCGGCGGGTTCGTGACCTGAGCAAAGTTTTGCTTGAAGTAGGTAAAGAGCAGCTTCGACTTTGAGGACAGTGCCGAGAGCGGCGTATCCGTTCCCATGGAGCCGATCGCTTCCTGACCCGTCGTTGCCATTGGCGTCATCAGGAGCTTCAGATCTTCCTGCGTGTAGCCGAAGGCCTGTTGACGGTCGAGTTGGCTCGCGCTTGAGCGGCGGGGAATAGTTCCGCTTTCAGGCAGGTCTTCAAGCACGATCTGTGTTTCATCGAGCCATGCCCGATATGGCTTTTGACGGGCAAGATCACGCTTCAACTCATCGTCGGAAATGATCCGGCCTTCATCGAAATCGATCAGCAGCATCTTGCCGGGCTGAAGCCGCCATTTCTGCAGGACTTTGCTTTCATCGACCGGCAGGGTCCCAGCCTCGGATGCCATGATGATGCGATCGTCATCCGTCACGATGTAGCGCGCTGGACGAAGACCGTTGCGGTCGAGGGTCGCGCCAATCTGGCGGCCATCAGTAAAGGCAACAGCGGCGGGACCGTCCCACGGTTCCATCAGCGCGGCATGATATTCGTAAAAAGCACGGCGTTCTTCATCCATCAGAGGATTGCCGGCCCATGCTTCCGGGATGAGCATCATGACAGCGTGCGCCATCGAATATCCACTGCGGACGAGGAATTCCAGCGCGTTGTCGAAGCAGGCAGTATCCGACTGTCCTTCATAGGAAATCGGCCAGAGCTTCTCGATATCATCACCATAGAGCGGCGAAGATACTGACGCCTGCCGGGCGGCCATCCAGTTCACGTTCCCGCGCTTTGTATTAATCTCGCCGTTATGGGCGACAAGGCGGTAAGGGTGAGACAGCTTCCAGGATGGGAATGTGTTGGTTGAAAAGCGTTGGTGGACAAGCGCGAGCGCTGATTCGTAACGCGGATCGTTTAGATCGGCATAATAGGCGCCAAGCTGGTAGGCGAGGAACATGCCTTTATAGACGAGCGTGCGAGATGAGAACGAAACGGTATAGAAGCCGTTGTCACGTCCGTCGGTTTCGCTGAAGACGCTGTTCGAGACGACTTTGCGGGTGATAAAGAGTTTGCGCTCAAACGTATCGCCATCCATGTCTTCCGGACGGCGTACAAAAAGTTGCCGGTGGACCGGTTCTGTTGAGGCGATCTCGGGATCTTTGGAAAGTGATGAATTGTCAACTGCCGGAACCCGCCAACCAAGGATTTCAAGTGCTTCCTGTTTGACGGCATCCTCGACAAGCTCGACGCAATGGGCACGGAGAGCGTCGTCGTTTGGCATGAAAAAGACGGCAACCGCGTAGTCGCCCGCCTCCGGAAGTTCGAAATCGACCGTTTCCTTGAAAAGGCGATGCGGGATTTGAGTCAGCATGCCCGCGCCGTCGCCCATCAGAGGATCAGCCCCGACGGCACCGCGATGTGTCATGTTAACGAGGATTTTCAAACCATCCTCGATGATAGAATGGCTCTGCACTCCCTTCATATGCGCAACGAAACCAACACCGCAGGCATCGTGTTCGCGCGACGGATCATAGAGGCCCTGGCGTTTCGGCAGACCTGCATATTCTACCGTTTGCTGCCGTATTTTCTGATCGCATCCGTTCGTCAATGCCATCTCGTCTTTCCCTCCACCGGCGCTTCCTTGGGAAGCAGCCGTTACCGTCAAGAAAGCCAACCCCGCTTCTAGCGAAGAAGGCCTATCGGGTCGCATTCTCAATCAGGAATGCGGCTCGTGAGCAGGTTCTGTCAGAACCGACGCTCTTTTTTGCTTGTCAATGGCGCCACACCTATTGGTGGCCAGTGCCCTGATCCGTGGTGCCAGGCCACGATCTCTCAGATCGCCCGGCGAGCTGCCAAGACCAGCACTATTATAGCCCACGTCGGCCATCCCAAAAGGGTCTGGGACAAATTAAAGCACCAGAAGCCGTCAACGCGCCTCAGTAAGGGCCACGAAACCCCTAGCTTCCGGGGAATTTCGACATATTGGGTCAACAATACTGACCTATTGCGCCGGTAAAGTGCCAGATTTCAAGTGGAAGCGCAAGCTGCGTCCTAGCGCGTATCCGCATTGGGTGTAACCGGGCAACAGGTGCGGGTTTGCAATGAATAGCCCGTTTTTTGGCGATGTTCATCGATCCCGCGCCGCCAAACGAAAAAGCCCGGCGCTTGGCCGGGCTTTCTGTTCTCACGAAACGATCTCGTTAGTTGACGGTTTCGCCTTCAAGCTGTTTCGTTCCGTCAGATGCCGTGATGGTGATCTTGCGCGGTTTCATAGCCTCTGGAATTTCCCGCTCAAGGTCGACGTGAAGCAGGCCGTTTTCGAGAGCGGCGCTCACAACCTTGACGTGATCGGCGAGTTGAAACTTGCGTTCGAAACTGCGTGCGGCGATCCCCTGGTGCAGGATTTCAATGCCTTCGCGCGGTTCGGAAGATTTGCCGCCCTTGATCGTCAAAACCGTATCTTCGGTCTGGATATCAAGGTCACTTTCAGCAAAGCCGGCAACTGCCATAGTGATTCGGTAGGTGTCTTCGCCGGTGCGCTCAATATTATAGGGCGGATAGGCGTTCTGGGCGGTCTCGCTCGTAATGTTATCGAGAATCGAAAACAGGCGATCAAAGCCGACAGAAGTCCGGTAAAGGGGGGCGTAGTCAATGCGTCGCATAGCATAGTCCTTTCATAAGCAACTGTTTGTTGTGCGAGGCGGCGGTGCTTTGGCGTCCTTATGGACCGCTTCACTGCCGTGTGGCCCCGTTTGGCGGCCACAGCTGATAAATGGGCATTATCGCAAATACGTTCAAGACCAGCCGTAAAGCACGCAACATTGGCTGCAAATCCAGTAGGAACCAAGCACAGACCAAAAGAAATTAGTGCGTGAATTTGTTGATTTTGCAGCGATTTTCAAAAAATTTTGCACATGAACGTTTTCTGAACATCCGATTGTGAACTGGTTCAGAGCGGTTTGGTTAGTCTCCAATCATCGACGGCAAACAAGGCGCAATAAACGCCGCTAAGAGAAAACGGAGAAAAAAAGATGTTCAAGAAAGCTCTCGTGATCGTTGGCGTCATTGGCGCCGTTATGGCAGCCCAGGCCCCCGCTCAGGCAGCAGGAACCGTCCAGGTCAATTTCCAAAAAGTCCATCATCTCAGCGACAATGGGTTTCGTGGTCACCGTCACGGCCGCCACTTCAAGGGCAAGCACTACCACGGCAAGCACCACAGAGGGTTCCGTCCGTTCGTTATGTCGAACCGTGAAATCCGCTTCATGATGCGCAGCTACGGAATGCGTCGCATTCACATTCATAGCCGCTCCCATGGTGTTGCCCGTCTGACCGCGATTACCCCGCGCGGTTACCTCGCCCGCTTCCGGGTCTCAACATTCGACGGCCAGATCTTGCGCCGCCGCATCATCAGACCAGTCCATTATCACGATCGTTCTTACCATGGACGCCGTGGCGGTGGCCGGTTCGTCATCAACTTCTAACCTTAACAAGGCTGGATATTCCCTTTACCCCAACTGGGCGCTCTTCCAATGCCCTGATCCCCTCCCAAGAGCGCCCAATAAACGCCCGGTACTTGCCGCCTCCAATCACCGGGCTCAGATAAGGTCGCTTGGTTCTGTCGATGAACCTCGCGGCCTTATCGCCCTTTTGAGGGTAACAATGTGAGACAAGGCGCTTTTTCCTTTGCAATCGAATCATTGGACACTTTAACGTCACCGCGGCAGACGGGCTGATGGCCAGGGTTACCGTCTGTCAGGTCGAATGATGGATTCTGTTTCATGGAGCTGAAGGGGACAGCCGATTGTCCAATCCCGGACGGTGCGATCGTTGCGAGCCTGACGACATCGGATCGCAAGACCCTTCGCTATGCGCTGTTTCCGCCCGAAAGGCCGGAAGACACCGCAAAGGGTAAACCCTTCGAGCCGCGCGGGACGATCTGTCTCTTTCAGGGCCGAACGGAGTTCATCGAAAAATACTTTGACGTCATCAGGGAGTTGCAGGCGCGCGGTTTTTATGTGGCTACGCTCGACTGGCGTGGCCAAGGGCTTTCTCATCGCCGGTTCAAGAACCGGTTTCGCGGACATATCAAGAGCTTTGATCAATATGAGCTTGATCTGGAAGCTTTCACACAACGCGTTATCGAAACCTGTCCGCCGCCTTATTGTGCCCTCGCCCATTCGATGGGGGCGCACATCCTCCTTCGTTCCGCTGATGAAGGTGGTCCGGGGGCCTTCTTTTCCCGGATGATCCTGACGGCGCCGATGCTCCATTTGGCGCCGGAAATGCTGCCGGGATTGCACCAATTGCGGAAATCCACACCCGCCTTTGGTCGGCGAATTGTGCCGCAATGGCCTGCCCGATGGTTGACCGGGATGTTGCGGGCAATGGGCCTTGGCGGGTTTTATCCACCGGGCGGGAGCAATCGGATCGACTTTGAGTTCGAGACTAACCCTTTGACAACTGATCCTGTGCGCTTTGAGATCATGATGTCGATGATGTCGGCGCATCCGGATCTGACGATCGGCTCGCCAACGATTGCCTGGGTGAACGCGGCCTGCCGGAGCATGCGCAAAGTTCTCGATCCGGCGTTCGCACCTTCCGTGAAAGTGCCAATGCTGATCATTGCAAGCGGTGCAGACAAGATCGTCTCTACGCCCGCTATCCAGCTGTTTGCGCCGAAAATCAGGGTAGGGCGGCATGTGGTTATTCCAGGTGCACGGCACGAGATCATGTTCGAACGGGACGAATTGCGGCTTCAATTCTGGGCTGCGTTCGATGCCTACATCACCCACTCCGAGCATTTGAATGAAAAAGCGCGCGAAGTCAGTCGATCCGGAAAGAAAGCGAAAACGCCTTTCGATCAACGCGCACCGGTGACATCCAAGGAACCAGAAACCGACAACGGGTCAAAAGAAAAGGCGTTTGACAAAAAACGCAGCCGCAAAGAACCGCAGCAACAAACACAGAAAGAAGATGCCAAGGCTGATCTCGATACGGCCGCGCAGGATGTGGTGGAGAAACAATCCGCTGCCACACCGGTTGTGCCTGTTGTGAAAGTGGATGTTGTGCCTGTTGTGAAAGTGGATAAAGAGACCGCTGCGTTGCCTGAAGCGACACCGGTGTTTGTTTCAAAAACAACGAGCAAGACCGAAGACGCGCCCAGTACGCCTGAAGGGCAACCGGAACAGAGTGAACGCGAAGCGCAAGAGGAACAAGCGACAACCGCGTCTGAGCAAGTCGAGGCTCCGGAACAAAAAACAGATGAAACTGGCGCCAACGCGAAAGTGATAGAAGAGAAGCTTCCAGTCGAACCCAAAGAAGCCAAGCCGGAAACTCATAAGCCTGATCAAAAAGGCGAGGCCCTTGAACCCCAGGTGCCGTCTGAGGCGGAAGGATTGGAAACTGCGAAGGAGCTTACCGGTATCGATGCGCCTGCCGCTCCTGAGTCAGCTGTGACGCCCAAAGTGGAGGATGATACGGACAAGTCCGAAGACAGGGACCCCGACGAAGCTCAGAAGAAGCCACTCAAGAAAATGCCTGCCGAAGAGAGCTCCAAGAAAAGCCCCGAGAAGGCTGCAGAATAGCAATCCCTAAAGGGCGAGGAGGTCGAGCACTGCCTCATGCAGATCCGGATCGCCGCTCGCCAGGATAGACCCGCCATCAACCGCGTTATCACCCGACCACGTCGTCACGCGTCCGCCAGCCCCCTCGATAATCGGTATCAGCGCGGCGATATCGTAGGGTTTCAGGTCGTCTTCTATAACGAGGTCGACGAGGCCCCTTGCGAGCATGACATAGGCGTAGCAATCGATCCCGTAACGCGATAATCGAACACGGTCCTCAACTGTCCGAAATTTCTCGAGTCTTACTGGCGAAAACATCTGCGGTGTTGTGCAGAACAAAGTCGCGTCTTCGATTCTTGCGCAGGTTCGTGTCTTAAGCGCTGCCGGCCCCCCCGGTCCGTTGTACTGTGCGGTCCGTCCATCGCCGAAATACCGCTCTCCGGTAAAAGGCTGCGTCATCATGCCGAGTTGGGCATGGCCGTTACTTTTAAGCCCGATCAGCGTCCCCCAGGTCGGCAAACCGCATATAAAAGCCCGTGTGCCATCGATTGGATCGAGGATCCAGACATGCTCCGCTCCGGTTGCAACGGCTTCAAAT
>JBCDCZ010000046.1:0-20373 GCA_039180865.1 Pseudomonadota bacterium
AAAGGCTCCAGTGTCATTTTCTGCTGGAACGCCAATGCGTGCCCTTTTTGTTGGTTGTCTGTTTGTTGTCCTGGGTTTTCTTGCTGCCTGCGCCGCAAAACCGCTGCCCGAAGCAACGTCTCACGAAGTCCTGACCCAGCCATATCAGCTGGATAGTGGAGATACGTTACGGGTGACAGTCTTCGAGCAGGCGAACCTCTCCACGACCTACACAGTCGATCAGGCGGGGTTTGTGACAATGCCGTTGATCGGACAGGTCGCAGCCCGTGGGCGGACAACCCAGCAATTGTCCAGAACGATTGCGCGTAAGTTGGAGGGCGGTTTCGTTCGCAATCCGGATGTATCGATTGAAGTTGCGGCATTCCGGCCATTCTTCATCTACGGAGAGGTGACGAATGGCGGTCAATACGAATATGTTAACGGCATGACGGTTCAAACAGCTATTGCAATCGCTGGCGGGTTTTCGCCGCGTGCCAATCGTAAATCGGTCATCATTGCGCGGCAAATTAACGGCGAAATCATTCATGGGCGAGAAAACCTGAATGCGCCGGTAAGGCCCGGTGACACGATCAATATTAAGGAACGGCTTTTTTAACACCTAATCGCGTCGCCCCCTTCCGGCGACCGGAGTTGCGGGAAACTGGTAGTGAGTATCCCGCCCCTTATAACGAGAGACGTTTTTCTAAAATCCTCTTGTTCCCCTCAATCGGCCAGACGGCCCATTATCGAACCGATGAAAGCGTTTTTTCATCCTTTTAGGCTACCTTTCCTGAAGTCTGGTGCGGTTTTGGGTAACGAGTATGGACAACGCAGTCACGGATACGGCGCGGCAAGATGACGAGGGTCATCAAGCGCAAGACAGAGCGGTTTCGAAGACTCACCGCAAGATCAATCGTCCTGATCAAGACTTCGACCTGCCGATTGCTCCACAACGCGATGATATCGCCCAACTCCTTGCCAGCAAAACTGTTTCCCCCCGTCTTGTCAGCGGCTTTCTAGCAATCCTTGAATTGCTGTTTCTGCTCGTGGCCGGTGCGGCATCAATTGCGATCGCCACTTCTGGTGATGTCTCGGCTGCACTCAGCCAGGGCATTGTTCTTCTCAGCTTCACGCTTCTTTATTTCGGCCTCGGGCAAGGACTTCAGATCTATTCCATCCCGGTCTTACGGGATAGCGCGCAACAATTCACTTTGGTCTTTGCGCTCTGGATGACCTGTTTTGCAAGCCTGATCGTCGTCTCTCACCTCTTTCCACATGCCTCCATGTTCAACGCAGCCTGGATATCGCCTTTCTTCATCTCGGGGCTTGCGGTGATCATAGCGCTCCGGTTCCCGACCACAGCACTCGTTCGCAGTTGGACGGCATCAGGGCTCCTGGAACGGCGCGCAATAATCGTCGGCGGCGGTTCCGAAGCCGAGGCTGTCATCCATGATCTCGAACGCCAACCAAACAATGACATCCGGATTTGCGGTATCTTTGACGATCGTGCCGACAGCCGCTCTCCCGAGAGCGTTGCCGGGTATCCCAAACTTGGTACAGTTGCTGAACTTGTGGATTTTGCGCGCATTACCCGCCTGGACATGCTGATCGTCACTCTGCCACTTACGGCAAGTGGCCGGGTCAGGGAGATGCTGAAGCAGCTTTGGGTCCTCCCACTCGACATTCGATTATCCGCACACACCAACAAAATTGGCTTCCGTCAGCGGCATTTCTCCTATGAAGGCGCAATCCCCTTCATCAAGCTGTCGGACCGTCCGATCAAAGGATGGCATTCGGTTAGAAAGCGCATCTTCGATATCGTTGTTTCCTTACTTGCCCTTGTCATTCTATTCCCGCTGATGGCGGTAACGGCCCTGGCTACAAAGCTCGATAGCCGAGGACCGATCTTCTTTCGACAGAAACGCCACGGCTTCAACAACGAGTTGATCGATGTCTGGAAGTTCCGTTCAATGTACACCGATTTGTGCGATGCCGAAGCCAGGGTGGTTGTGACCAAAGAAGATCCGCGCGTAACCAGGGTGGGCAAGTTTATCCGTAAGACTTCAATCGACGAACTGCCGCAACTCTGGAATGTCCTGAAGGGCGAACTATCCCTCGTCGGCCCACGCCCCCATGCCGTTCACGCCCATCTGAAAAATCAGCCATGGAATGATGTCGTAGACGGTTATTTTGCGCGCCATCGCGTCAAACCTGGTGTGACCGGTTGGGCACAGATCAATGGTTGGCGGGGTGAGGTCGACAACGTCGAAAAACTCAAGCAGCGCACGGAACACGACCTGTACTATATCGAGAATTGGTCGCTGGGCTTCGATCTTTACATACTCGCCCTCACACCCTTACGGTTGCTTGATACCAAGAACGCTTACTGACGGCGGTTCCTGTGGCAGATTCCAGTGAGTTAAACTCCGTCTCAAACGCGCAGCGCTCAAGCCGTCCGCTTGTCATCAGCGTCAGACGAACGGGTGATCTCGCGTTCGGCATCACCGTATTTCTGGCCGCCTTCGTCTTCTTCGAACCAGCCCCTTATGAGTTGCTTCTTGCATTCCTCATGGTCGTATGGTTCGCCTTTGGCCTTAGCCTTCATAGAGGGTTTCTTCCCCTCACCTTCCTAATGGCATGTTACATTCTCGGCGGCATGATCGGTGCGACACAACGCGTTGATATTACGGGCGGCTTTATCTATATCGCAACGACGGCGTTTCTTGCCGTGTCGGCGATATTCTACGCAGCTTTGATCGCTGAACGTCCTGTCGAGCGCATGGCGATAGTATCCCGTGCCTATGTATTCGCCGCCGTGATCAGCGCGCTCGTCGGTATAGCCGCCTATTTCCGATTGTTTCCAGGAGCAGAAGGATTTCTGTTCGCCGGACGTGCCAAGGGGACGTTCGAAGACCCCAATGTCTACAGCCCGTACCTTGCCCTCGCCTTCGTGCTCTTGCTGAGGCAGGTTTTGACACAGCCTCTGACAAGGTCACTGCTATCCGCGATGGCCCTTGCGATCATCGTGATCGCGATTTTTCTGGCGTTCTCTCGGGCCGCTTGGGGGCTGACGCTCCTATCGGCAGGGTTACTGACCGTCATACTTTATGCGACTGCCCCTTCATCCGCCGCGCGCGTGCGCCTGTTATTGGCAACAGTTGCATTCGCCGCCATGGCTGTTGCAGCACTTCTCTTTATCCTGTCGTTCGACGCGGTTTCATCGCTCTTCGCAGAACGTGCAAGGCTGGTTCAAAGCTACGATGGCGCCAGGTTCGGACGCTTTGCACGCTACACGTATGGCCTCCACTGGATCATGGAGGCGCCCCTTGGGTATGGGTTCGGAAAGTTCCGGGAAACTTTTGGCGAGGATTCCCATAACGTCTACTTGAAGGCCTTTACCGTGCACGGCTGGTTAGGTGGCCTTGCCTATCTGATCTTCATTGCGACAACGCTTATTACCGGGTTCAAGCATATGTTCCGGGCATCACCACTTCAGCCGTATTTCCAGGCCGTCTACATCGTAATCCTCGGTCATGCGATCGTCGGCCTTGTCATCGACACCGACCGCTGGCGCCATCTCTATCTTCTCTTTGGGATTTTATGGGGCATGATGGCTGCCGAAAACGCCGGACGGTCCCGTATCGCCTCTTCGAGGGCGCGACCTCAGTAACAGATGCAAAAATTAGGAAAGGGCCGCGCGAAGCGCGCAGACCCTTTCAGGATGTGCCCCACCTCACATCCGATACAGATTGAGTCCGTGATCTCCGTTTTTGGACGATCAAACCGCGCCGGTGTATTCGCCGCGTGCCGGGTAGCTGTTTGCAATCGCAAAATCAAGCGCTCCGACCAGCTCCGAGAAATGCGGCCGCACGAAAGGCATGGTCTGGACGGACCCGTAGTAAAGCGACTGCTCCGGCGTCACCATGAACAGACCAGGCTCTGAGAAGAGCGCGGGTTCCTCAATGCCGATTGAGGTTTTTCCGCGCGAGGTTGAGATGTAAAGCCCCCACTCACGGGCAACCGTGAGGCTGAGATCATAACCGAAGTCCAGTTTGTCAGCGCCGATTTTCTCAGCCATCTCTTTGGTGCGCTCGATGCCGTCAGAACTGATCGCAATAGTGTCAACGCCGCGCTCATGAAAAGCCGGTGCCTGCTTTTCAAATTCTTTCAGGTAGTTTGCACAGATTGGACAATGCAGACCGCGATAGAAACAGATAACGGTGCCCCGTTCGGTTGAAGCTTCTGAAAGATTGAACGTTTTGCCGGAAAGCGTCGGGACGGAAAGGTCGGGTGTCTTTTGACGGGGGATGAGCATTTGCGGTTCCTCATGTGTATTTCTGTGATGAAAGGCTTGCATCCGTGTCATATTCGGATTTTATGCAAAGAAAATCTCAATTAACCTGCAGGAAGTCCCAAAATGCGTCCGTTAGACCGCCTATCAAGCCTGGTTCAGAATTTTGAGATGGAATGCAGTCTGAATCGCCCTAGACATGATCAGAATCTCAGGATCTTTTCAGACGGGACAGATCCCACATGGCTCGACTTCGCGCCAGCCGGATATGAGGACCGTGCGAGCTACAACGAACCGGGCCCGCTTGTTGCCGCAGCGCATGTTGATATCGGGATCGACACAAATCCACTCGTGAGTGCATTGCCACCTCTCGTTCGGATCGATCTGAAGAAAAACCCCGATACGGCGGCAATTGCGCGCCTTTTCGTCAACGAAACCATCAATCCGCGCTGTGGTGCCGACACAGTCATCAGCAGATTGGCCGAACTTCTCGTCATCCATTTGCTTCGACAAGCAATTGAACGCAATGAGACACGTCCGGGCCTACTCGCCGGGCTCGCCCACCCAAGACTGAGCCCGGTCATTGTCGCCATCCACGATCGTCCACAGCGAGACTGGTCGATCGACGATTTTACAGATCTCGCGGGGATGTCCCGATCTCGGTTCATGGAAGAATTCCAAACCGTCATGGCCGAAACACCGATGTCCTATCTAAAACGCTGGCGGATGACGCTTGCCCACGCGGCGCTCTTGAGAGGGGGGCGGGTTTCTGAAATCGCGCGCAGATTCGGGTATTCAGGAAGCGATGCTTTTTCCCGCGCTTTTTCCAAGATCCACGGCATGGCTCCAAGCAAAGTCCGCAGCAAAGTCGAAATTTAACGGAAACTCAGGAAGGATAAAGCCGACCATTGCACGCGGTACAGCCTTCATTGTATAACCCCGATTGTTCGGAGTGTGGCGCAGCCTGGTAGCGCGTTCGTCTGGGGGACGAGAGGTCGTGGGTTCGAGTCCCGCCACTCCGACCATTTCAAAATAAAAATGGTGCCAAAGAGAGCCAGCCGGCTGATTGCACTGTGCGATGCCTTACATGCGTTTGCGACAAGGTTTTGACTAACGGATTTGGTCCAGCAGGCGCTTGCACTCCAGAAGCTCAAACAGGGTCGCCTGAAGATGTTTCACATCATCCTGGCTCAGATCAGCGTTTTTTCCAGCTGAAGATTCCTCTTCCAGGCTCGAAAACGGCAGGCGGTTAAAGAAGCTTCGGGCAAAGCCGGTCTTTTCAGATGCGGGCACTGTTTCCGGCAGGACATCAGCGGGCAAGCGTTCCACGCTTTCTCCAATCACACCAACGGAACGAGTTGGCGTTTCTTTCGGCGCATTGGCGGACAGCGCGACCGATTCTATCACCGGGGCGTGCGTGGCCAACGGTTCTTTGACTGGCTTGGTGGAAAGTGCAGGACGCTCCGTTCGAATGGCATCGACGAGATGATCTGGAACCGATTGTAACATTGCAAACGGCGGTGTCTGTACCGGTGTCTGGTTCGAGTGGACATGGACAACAACAGGGGCTACAGGCATGTGTGGTTGGACTGAAGCGGGATCAGCAGATTGAGGTTTGACGCTCGGCTGGGACACGGTGTGAGCAACCGCAGGAGCGGGATCATGCGTCGGTGCGCTGAAGGTCTGACTATGTGCCGGCGCTGCAGCAATTGGTGCACTCGAATTCAAACTTTCACCGTTTGGGTATCCGGGGTGGACCCGTCCCTCGTTTTCGGTGCTGGCGGTCACTGATGCATGCGGAACCATGGGACCGTTTTCGCCGGGCGGAGCAGGAACAGATGATTGTTCCGGCGTCGGGAAACCCGCCTGCGCCGCCTGAACATTGTTGTGAACAAATTCAGATGCTGCGCCAGGATGAGTTTGATTTGCCACGATTTCAGCATTGTTAGCCGTTATAGATTCCGGAGAAACAGGCACTGAAGCTGATGGAGGCGGTGTTAAGGGAACCGCTGCTTGCGGACTGCTGGGATTGGAAGACGATGCCGGATTTGCGGGTTCCGGGATGTTCTCTGATGTATCGTCTCCTGCGTCTGAACGCCAGACGGAAGAGACGTGTCGGATACCCTGCTCCTTGATGATCTTCTGAACACCTTTGATGGTGTATCCTTCGCCGTACAATAAGTGGCGAATACCGCGGAGCAAGTTTACGTCTTCCGGTCTGTAGTATCGCCGACCGCCACCTCGCTTCAGAGGCTTGATCTGAGAAAAGCGCGTTTCCCAAAAACGCAATACATGCTGGGGAAGATCGAGATCGTCGGCGACCTCACTGATCGTGCGAAATGCGTCAGGAGTTTTTGCCACGGTATTTTGCCTGTCCTTCAGCGACAGGCAGAAATCAACGGCCTGTCAGCTGCTTGTTGATTTTGTCTTTCATAACATTGCTTGGCTTAAACACGAGCACGCGCCTCGGCAATATCGGCACCTCCTCGCCCGTCTTGGGATTGCGGCCAATCCGCTCGTTCTTAGACCTGACCAGGAAAGATCCGAATGAGGATAGTTTCACGGATTCGCCCTGTACAAGGCAATCGGAAATTTCCCCCAAGAATGCTTCAACAAGCTCTGCGGATTCTGCTCTGGACAGCCCGACTTTCTGATAGACGCTCTCACAGAGATCAGCGCGCGTGATTGTTTTTCCCGCCATGAAACGAACCTCGCTTTCATCCCATCCCATAATTTGTAGAGGGAATGCGTAGGACCGTCAACCGGCATAATCCTTAAGCCTATTTATTTTTCAACGACTTACCAGTTTAGGAGAACCGAGCCCCAGGTAAAGCCGCCGCCCATGGCCTCAAGCATTACACGATCACCCCTCTTGATCCGCCCGTCGCTTACCCCCTGATGAAGCGCCATCGGGATCGACGCAGCCGAAGTGTTGCCATGAAGTGCCACTGTCTTGATGATTTTTTCCGGGGATATACCAAGCTTTTTCGCACTGGCGTCGATGATGCGTTCATTTGCCTGGTGGGGCACAAACCAATCGAGGCTTTCCGCGTCAGTCCCTGTTGCAGCGAAGGCATCCTCGACGACATCTGTAATCATGCCCACAGCGTGTTTGAAGACATCCCGCCCCTGCATCCGCAGATGCCCAACCGTGCCTGTCTTTGAGGGGCCGCCGTCTACGTAGAGCTTGTCACGGTGCTGACCGTCGGACCGCAGACTTGAGGCAAGAATACCGCGATCATCCGATGTCCCCTCTCCTTCCGCCGCAGAGATCGCAACAGCCCCTGCACCATCACCAAACAGAACACAGGTGGTGCGATCCTCCCAATCGAGGATCCTGGAGAAGGTTTCCGCACCAATTACGAGAGCATTGCGCGCCTGGCCGGTCCGCACATACATGTCGGCGGTTGTGAGCGCGAACACAAACCCGGAACAAACAGCCTGCAGATCGAAAGCAGCGCCGTGGCGCATTCCGAGGTTTTCTTGAATCTGAACAGCCGAGGCAGGAAAGGTATAATCCGGAGTGGACGTTGCAAGGACAATCAGATCGAGATCAGATACATCAAGATCGGCATTCGCTAATGCTTCTAAGGCAGCCTTGGTACCAAGGTCGGATGTTGTCTCGTCATCTGCTGCAATGTGGCGCTGCCGGATCCCGGTCCGTTGGACAATCCACTCATCTGTAGTGTCGACAGTTTGAGCAAGTTCCTCGTTCGTAACGATCCTCTCAGGAAGATACCGCCCAGTACCAAGCACAACCGAACGCAAAACTGTCAACGCGCGATTCCTTTTTCCAAAATTTCTCCAGTCGGCGTGTTTTCCGCCATATCCTGAGTGATCTTCGCCAGCAAGTCGTTGCGAACGATATTAAAACCGAGTTCAGTGGCGCTTGCGAAGCCTTGAGCATCCGTGCCTCCATGACTCTTGATAACAATCCCGTTAAGTCCGAGGAAAACCCCGCCATTGACCCGGCGCGGGTCCATTTTCTCGCGTAGCCGGTCGAAAGCGGGTTTTGCAAGAAGATATCCGAGCCGCGCACGCCATGTTCTTGCCATCGCAGCACGCAGATAGCCTGAGATCTGTCGCGCCGTCCCTTCAGCTGTCTTCAGAGCGATGTTCCCGGTGAAGCCTTCTGTCACAACAACATCGACCGTACCCTGACCGAGATCATTCCCCTCGACGAAACCAAAATAGTCGATGTGGGCGTGATCTGCTTCGCGAAGCAGGCGACCTGCGGTCCTGATCTCATCGAGACCTTTGACCTCTTCGACACCAATATTCAGTAAGCCGACGGTTGGCCGGTCAATGTCGAAAAGCGCGCGGGCCATGGCACCGCCCATCATGGCAAAATCAACGAGTTGTTGGGCGTCCGCTCCAATTGTCGCCCCCATATCGAGAACGACGCTTTCACCGCGCAGCGTTGGCCATATCGCTGCAATGGCCGGACGTTCAATATTCGGCATGGTACGAAGACAGAACTTCGACATGGCCATCAGCGCGCCCGTATTGCCGGCAGAAATACAAAAATCCGCCTCGCCCGATTTTACCGCTTCAATAGACCGCCACATGCTGGAACGCCAGCGCCCGGAACGAAGGGCCTGGCTCGGCTTCGCATCCATCGCAACCGTCACCTCGCAATGGGTGACTTTCGCAACATCCTTCACACGGGGATATCGGGCCAGGATTGGTTCTAGCCGGTCTTCCTCGCCGAACAGCACAAACCGGGAGGCAGGCTGGCGCAGTGCCATAAGGTCGAGGCCCGGAATGACCATTTCCGGTCCGTCGTCGCCGCCCATCGCGTCCACTGCTATGATCGTGTCTTTCGACATGATGTGACGTCCGCTTTCGCTATCGGGAACACGCCGCCCCAAACGGCCCCGGTACACGTAGGCTACGCGACGGGACGCAGCCTGTGATCAACCCGCTTCCGGCCTGCCGCCGTTGGAACGGCGTTCACAGATTCATTACCCGGTGGATATGGCACGATCCTGCCGCTCTGTGCAATCGCAAGCTTATTTCTTTCACGAACTCAATTGGGTTTAAGCTTGTCTTTGATCGCAATTAGCTTGGCAAAAGGTGACCCAGCACCGTCATTTTCCTGCTCTGGCGTAAAAGTGACGTCCGGTGCGTGGGGATAGGGATCGAGGCCGAGCGCAAGAAACTCCAATGCAAGCGCGCCAACATCGACAGTGCCGCCACGATAGGTATCGGGCACATCTTCATCGAGTGTAATGATCAAAGCCCCGTCCTCATCAGTCATGAACTGATCGCCAGTCGTCTCAGGAACGAGTTTGACGTCCACTTCTTCCGTGACCTTTTGAGGAACGGGTTCGAGTGAAACCACACAATGGTGAACCACATCTGCTGAAAGCGTCCCCGTTACCCTGACCGTATCCTTTTCAAGACGTTCGACCAAAAGGCGCGCTTCGAATGCTTTTATTTCTGCGAGATCGAAGCTTTCTTCGATCGCCTTCGTTTCAGCATCTGTCAGTGTCATCACGACATGGCGACCAGTGCGCGGCAGAGATCCAACAGAGACAGTCCGTGGCGCAAGCGGCGTCAGATCGTGCGGTTCCGCGGCCCCTGCATGTGGTTCATTGGAGCGCGTCATTGTTCCTCAGTTCCATCTTGTGAACCTGGTGTGGTTTGATCATCGATCAAAAACGCAGCCGGATCCGGCAGTATGAACTCCGCTTCAATGAGTGCAGGACGGTCACATGCTGTCATCGCGTCCACACAGGCTCGAACGTAGCGAACCAAGCCATCGAGATTGTCTGGTGCGACTTCCAAATCCGGGAACAGATTACGGTGAAGCGCTTCAGCGATTTCGGCATCTTCGCCACTTGTCAAGGCATTGTCGTATGCGGTGACGCGACCATAAAACGCCTCGCCCATTTTCTTGATCCGCTTCGGCACGGCCTGATATCCAACGCCCATTTCTCTCAAAGAGCGATCCATGTCCTCAAAGAACGTATCGAACACTTCCTGTCCGAAGTCTCGCAAAGCGTCATCGGCTTCTTTAATCCTGTAGAAAAAGAAAAATGTGTGAAGGACAATCAGGTCAAAACGACCCGTAATCGTATCTGGAACGCCATAAGATGTGTAAAAAACAGGCTCCCGGGCCTGGCGCACCAGCGCGTCGTAGACGGCACGGATCCGCGGATCGGCAGCCTTTTCGCCCAGACCAAGCCAGCGCAAATTAACAATCATAAGAAAATCCTGTGGTAGACAGCGGCGCGCCTCCGGATCCATCCGGAAGGTATGCCGCCATGCCGATTATTGCGTATGGCTTCATTTCATGCCATAGGCAAGAGCGTTTCTCGCCACTCGCAGAGAGACAAAGATGTGCCATGGGTGCTGTTCTTGTCCTAGACGATTTGTAAAAGGACAAGAAACAACAAGTCCTTCACCGGAGTGATGTGAGGACGCCGGTCAAAATATCAAGATGAGAACGCAATGAAAGTGATTCCAAGCTGGATGTCGTCGCCTGCCAGTAACAACCGCAGGCTTCAAACGACAGGTCGAAACCGTTCCTTCACGGCTGCTTTGCTTGTCGCTCTCCCGCTGGTTCTTTCCGGTTGCTTCACTCAGACCCTCACACACGGCTATATTGTCTCCCCTGAAGCACTCCAGCAGGTGCCGGTTGGCGCCAGCCAGGAGCAGGTTCTTCTCGCGCTTGGAACGCCTTCAACTATCCAGACCTTCGGACGCGAAGGCTATTATTACATCAGCCAAACGATCCAGAAACGGGCGGCTTTCGCGCGCGGTCGGGTGGTCGATCAAAGAGTTGTTGCCGTCTATTTCGATGAAGAAGGCCTCGTTCAGGAAATTGGCGATTTCGGTCTCAAAGACGGTAAGGTCTTTGACTTCTTGAACAGGACAACGCCAACCGGTGGCGCGGAGATCACCTTCCTGCAGCAAATCCTTCGCTCGGCAGCTGCGCCGGGAAGCGCGGTCGGAAGGCCTGGGCAACCGTAATCCGCTCTGAATCGAGATGGTAGAGAACGCTCATAAGACGCAGCTTTGCCGGGACTGTTTCACATGGACTTACTCTTCCAGGATTGCAGGACGTTGTAACGTATGCGGTAGTCCGCGCATCATTCATCACGACGAAATCGCTGAACTCGCCATCGCCCATCTCGATTGCGACGCTTTTTATGCAGCGGTGGAAAAACGCGATAACCCCGAACTGGCTGACAAGCCAGTCATCATAGGGGGTGGAGAACGCGGGGTGGTTTCAACTGCCTGCTACAACGCTCGGATTTACGGGGTGCATTCCGCACAACCCATGTTCAAAGCCCTCAAGGCGTGTCCTGATGCTGTTGTCATCAGGCCAAACATGGAGAAATATTCAAAAGTCGGGCGCGAAATCCGCTCGGCGATGTTCGACCTCACCCCGATGGTTGAGCCGCTTTCAATCGATGAGGCTTTTCTTGATCTTTCAGGGACTGAGCGTTTGCACGGCATGCCACCGGCCGAAACTCTTGCGAGATTCGTTGATCGCATTGAGCATGAAGTCGGGATCACGATCTCCATCGGGCTTTCGTTCAACAAGTTCCTCGCCAAGGTCGCATCCGATCTTGAAAAACCGCGCGGATTTTCCGTGATCGGAGAAGCTGGCGCTGTGGATTTCCTCAAAGATCAGCCCGTCCGCTTGATCTGGGGTGTTGGAAAAGCCATGCAGCGTAAACTTGCTGAAGACGGAATTCGTACCATCGGCGATCTGCAGGCGGTTGATGAAACCGCACTCGG
The DNA here is from genome assembly GCA_039180865.1 of Pseudomonadota bacterium. Classification (GTDB taxonomy): domain Bacteria; phylum Pseudomonadota; class Alphaproteobacteria; order Rhizobiales; family JACESI01; genus JBCDCU01. The sequence goes on from JBCDCZ010000046.1 coordinate 12,023, forward strand.
AAAAACCTATGGCACGATCGGATTGAGACTGGCACGCCTTGCCCATGCTCATGACACACGACCGGTTTCGCCCGAGCGGGAAGCAAAGAGTATCTCGTCCGAAACCACTTTTCGCTCAGACATTGGAGACTATGAGAGCCTTGCGAAAATCCTGCTGAAGCTTTCTGAAAAGGTATCGCGTCAGCTAAAGGCAAAGGAGCTAAGCGGACAGACGATTGTCTTGAAACTGAAATCCGATGATTTCAAAATTCGGACACGAAACCGCAGATTAGCAGACCCTACGCAATTATCAGACCGTATCTTCCGGACCGCCTGTGCACTTTTGGATCCGGAGATCGACGGTACATTGTATCGTCTGATCGGTGTCGGCGTATCGGATCTGCAATCCGAAGATCTCGCCGATCCGCTCGATCTCATTGATGAAGACTCAACGAAGCGCGCCGGAGCAGAACGGGCGATCGATCAGGTTAGGGCAAAGTTCGGCAATCAGGCCGTCACATTCGGCCGCCTCTTTGACGGCGACAAAAAGCGATCATGAACAATCTTCAGGTTGCAGAAGATCGAGCTGCTCGAGGTTCGCTTTAAGAGCGAATTCGCCATAATCGAAGGTAAAATCGTGACCGATCCCGTTTTCGAACAGTGTGAAGGAATTCTGCCATTCCGGGACTGCATCATCCTGGGCATCGAGCTTGAAGTAAGACAGTGACACGGGCCAGCGCTTGAGGCCCTTTCCGGTCAATGCACTGATCGCGGACTCGCTCTCGCCAGCCACAGATTGATCGCCGCGCTCAAGCCCAATCACGGCGCTCACCGCAAATGGCTCCTTAGCGCCTTCAACGCCTTCATAAACGATGTTTTCGACAAAGCGCCGATCAGAGCGCGCATCCGAAATAATTTTCCGGAAATGTTGACTTGGGAAAAGGGCCGCCCCCGTCAGGGACAATTCTGCGTCCTCCGGACGTTGAAGTTTCACGTCCAAACCGTCTGTCTTTCGCGATGCTATTCCTTTGATATCTTCAATCACTTTGTCGTTGTGAAAAGTCTTATTCGAAAAATCGAATGCGGTTCCGTCGCCAGCCTCGAAACTTGATCCTCTCGTGTCGAGAAGATCACTCTGGCCGCCATCATAGGACAGCCTTGTCACAAACCGATATTCCACGGTGTAGCCGGTACACGCACCACCTTTCACTTCAACCACCCACTTTCCTTCTGCTCCGACAAGCCGCGATTCAGCGGCAGCCTTATCGAGCGAAATGTCATACACAGCCCGGTGCGGTGCGATAGTGACCGGATTAGCGTCGGCGACAACGGGAGAGGCGGCCAGAAGAAGAGCGGCGAGCGCATGTTTCATATGCAGGAGATCCTCGGTTTTTTGACTCATACAAAGCCTAATCAATGCTTGCGCGAAAGCAAGCCATGGTTCAACAAGGCGACCAATGCGCCTGTAACAAAGGAAGATCACAAAATGCCAAGCGATTATCACCTCAACGTCGAGAAGCATCTTGCCGATGCAGGCCTGCAACTGCCGAAAGCCATGGCACCGGCGGCGAATTATGTGCCCTATAAAATCGCAGGCGATCAGCTCTATGTTTCCGGACAAGTCTCGGCAACCAGCGACGGAACTCTCATAAAGGGCCGGTGCGGTGACGACATCAGTCTCGAAGATGCGGTGAAAGCTGCGGAAACCTGCGCCCTCAATCTTCTTGCTCAGGCCCAAGCAGCCGTCGAAGACTTCGACCGGATCGAAGGGCTCACAAAACTGACGGCGTTCGTTCAATCGACGCCTGATTTCGGCGACCAGCCAAAGGTCGTGAACGGCGCGTCAGACCTCTTCGTCGCGGTTCTCGGCGACCGCGGTCGCCATGCCCGTTCTGCAGTGGGCATGGCCGCCCTTCCCTTTGGCGTAGCCGTTGAGATCGACGCCGTCTTCCAGTTGAAGAGCTAATTACAAGCGCCAAGCGCGACGGATTCTCGCATGCAGGATTGGCACCAAGTCGTGCCATCCTACATATCGCATTGTGTCAAACATCGGGTGGTTGAAGCCACTCTCACTCCCGATCAACGAGCTTTATGCGACCAGACTTTCCACTACGACCGGACCCGCAATGTCTGAGCCAATAACGGAGAAGACCCATATTGTCTCGGTGCTTTCATCCCTTGACGATATAGACCGTGGGGACTGGGACGCTTGTGCGCAAGCGGAAGCTCCCGGCTCAAATCCCTTTGTCTCCTACGATTTCCTGCACGCGCTTGAGAAATCAAAATCAGCCATCGCGGAGACAGGTTGGTATCCGCAACATCTGGTTCTACAGGATGATGCAGGTGACATTTCAGGTGTCGCGCCATGTTATCTTAAGAGCCACAGCCAGGGCGAATATGTTTTCGACTATGGTTGGGCAGACGCGTTCGAGCGGGCAGGCGGGCGTTACTATCCTAAGCTTCAAATCGCCGTCCCGTTTACACCGGTGACGGGGCCGCGTCTTCTGGCAAGACCGGGCGATGCAGCCGATGAGAATCGCATGGTCCTCGCGAGTGCAGCGGCAGAACGGGCAAAAAACCTAGGCGCTTCATCGATACATGTCACATTTACGAGTGAGGCGGAGGCAAATGCTCTCGCAGAACTCGGATACCTTCGTCGCACAGACCAACAATTCCACTTCGAGAACAATGGCTATGCGTCCTTTGACGATTTCCTCGCCGAGCTTGCATCGCGCAAACGCAAACAACTGAGAAAAGAACGTGCCCAGGCATTGGCGAACGACATCACCATTGAATGGGTGAGCGGATCGGACATCACTGAAGCGCATCTTGAGCGTTTCTATCTCTTCTACATGGATACCGGCTCACGCAAATGGGGTACGCCTTACCTCACCCGCCGGTTTTTTGACGAGATCGCCGAGACGATGGCCGACAAGATGGTCTTCATTTTTGCCAAACGGACGGGCAAAATCGTGGCCGGTGCCCTCAATATTGTCGGCGCTGATACGATTTTCGGACGCTACTGGGGGTGTGTGGAGGACCATCCGTTCCTCCACTTTGAGGTTTGCTATTATCAGGCGATCGACTATGCGATCGCGCACAAACTCCGATACGTAGAAGCCGGAGCCCAGGGCGGTCACAAACTGCTTCGCGGGTATCTGCCGGTCACCACCCACTCTGCCCATTTCATCGTCAATCCGTCTTTCCGCAAGGCGGTCGCCGATTATCTGGTTCACGAACGGCGGCAAGTCGCCTATGAAAACGAACGGCTCGCTGAGCGCGCGCCCTTCAAGAAATGTGACGTCCCACAATCCGGCGACGAAGAGTAGGAGAACCCGCGTGTCAGAACCGACTTACGATCCCGACAATATCTTCGTGAAAATCATCGAAGGCACCATTCCATGCCACAAAGTCTACGAAGACGACGACACGCTCGTTTTCATGGACATTATGCCAGCGAGCCGCGGGCACTGCCTTGTTGTTCCGAAAGCTTCGGGCCGCAATCTCTTCGACTGTCCTGATGACGCCTTGATGAAGGCGATGATCGTCATGAAAAAAGTCGCGATTGCCGCCAGGAAGGCATTGAATGCTGATGGCATAACCCTTCGTCAGAACAATGAGGCGGCGAGCGGTCAGGTCGTCTTCCATGCTCATTTTCACATCATGCCGCGCTATGAAGGCGAAGCGCTCATTCCGCACAACCCCCATCAGGCCGATCACGCCGAACTCGCGGAGATCGCCGCTCAGATCGCTGCCGCGATTGACTGAGCTTTGAGAATTTGGCTGAAGAAAATAGCCCCGGCGAGAAGGACCGCCTCTCCTGCCAGGATGCCCCAGATGATGTGTCCGCGCCAAATCAGATAAGTCGCAAAGCCAACACCGAGCGCACTCAATCGCACGACCAGCGGCACGTCAGCCAACGCACCTGAGGGAAACACAACAAGGTTGGCGATCAAAGCCGAGACGAGGGCAGTGGCAACCGCCTTCACCCATAATAGAATCTCACTGTCTTCAGCAAGGCGCGCTGAAAACACGGCCCCCATCCAACGCCAAATCTGGGTCGGGATTGCGCCTGCAAGAATAATGAAAAGGAAGGGATTCCAATCCTGAAAAGGGCTTGCAAGAAGGCTCAAACCCGCCTCCCCTTCCGGCGGTTATAGCGGGATATCAGATAGGCGACAGTCCCGCCGATCAGACCTGAAAACAGAAGAGCTGTTTCACTGTTCAGAACAAAAAACGCTGGCCCGAGAACAAGTCCCAACCCTATTGCCCAATACTCCGCAGGAACTCGTGACGCCTGGGTCATCGACACAAGGAAATAGATAGGTGTGAGAAAAAGCAGTCCCGCAGTGAGCGCGTCGGGAAGCGCCGTCACCAGCGTATGCGACACGCCCGTAATGACCGTATTGACGATTGCAAGGGATACACCGAAGCCCAGAAAGAATGGAAGACGTGCATTGCGATCCATCTGAGGAAGCCGGTTCATGGCATAGACCCAGGCCGTAATCGCTATAAAGTTCGAGGCAAAGACCAAATGCCAGAGCTTGGTCTTTGGGCCGCGCATGACGGGGACAATGGACATCGTCATCGGCATGAGACGCACCGAGGCGAGCGCAACGGCAAAGGCTGCGGCATAAAATGGCGCTTCCCCAAGAACAGATCCGACCACGACAACGGCACTTGGCAGCGCCCAGGTCGATACTGCGAGCACCATCGTTTCTGTTACGGTCAGACCGGCCTCGCGGGCAAGCGCTCCAAAGCCCACGAAAGACATCATCAGAATGAAGGCGGGGATGGAGAACAGATTACGTGTGCCCCGAAAGAACCAGATGACACCTGGTGTCCGGCTCCCATTCGTCACATCCGCTTCCTGATTTTCCACCATTCCGTGAAACGCCCGGTTTAAGCGCCCTCGCCTGCCTACCGACTATCCAATCCGGCCCCAATCCGGCCCCAATCCGGCTTCGATGCCAAAAGAAAGAGCCGCGCAATGCGCGGCTCTTTCCATCTCAAACGGCTTTTAGAAAGCGCGTCAATCGGTTTTGAGCGGTACCTTCGGCACCGGGCTGCCGCCATCACCCTTCTTGCCTTTCGGGGCGGGTGCGGCTTTTTTCGCACGCGGTGCCGCAGCTTTCTTAGGCTTGGCGCGGGGCTTCTTGGCCTTGACGGGTTCTCTCTTCGGTTTGACCGGCTGATCTTCCACCGATTCCAAAAGGAGCCCTGAACCGCCCTCTTCCATGTGCTCAACCGTCACACGGACGATCCCACCGCTCTTGAGTTTGCCGAACAGGACTTCATCAGCCAATGGTTTCTTGATGTGCTCCTGGATCACACGGGAAAGCGGCCTGGCCCCCATGAACTCGTCATAGCCTTTGTCAGCAAGCCATTCGACGGCCTCATCCGTCAGTTCAAACGTAACACCACGCTCTGAAAGCTGGGTTTCGAGCTGGATAACGAACTTGCGGACCACCTCGTGGATAACCGGTTTTGGCAGAGCACCGAAGGAAATCGTCGCATCAAGTCGGTTGCGGAACTCCGGCGTAAACAGCTTGTTGATCGCTTCCTCGTCGTCGCCTTCCCGCTTCGAACGGCCGAAACCGATAGCAGCCTTTTGCATGTCAGCGGCACCGGCATTCGTGGTCATGATCAAGATCACATTGCGGAAGTCGACCGCTTTACCATTGTGGTCAGTCAGTTTCCCATGATCCATCACCTGAAGCAGAATGTTGTAGAGGTCCGGATGAGCCTTTTCGATCTCATCAAGGAGCAGCACACAATGGGGATGCTGATCGACACCGTCCGTCAGAAGACCGCCCTGATCGAACCCGACATATCCTGGAGGCGCACCAATCAAACGCGAGATGGTGTGGCGCTCCATGTATTCCGACATATCGAAGCGAAGAAGCTCGACACCGAGCGCGCTCGCCAGCTGACGCGCTACTTCCGTCTTACCGACCCCTGTCGGCCCTGAGAACAGGTAATTACCGATAGGCTTCTCAGGTTCACGCAAGCCGGCCCGCGACAGTTTGATCGCAGACGTCAGCGCCGTAATCGCCGCATCCTGACCATAGACCACACGCTTCAAATTGCTCTCAAGGTTTTCGAGAACCTCGGCATCGTCCTTGGAAACCGTTTTCGGCGGAATACGGGCCATTGTGGCAATCGTCGCCTCGATTTCTTTCACGCTGATTGTTTTCTTGCGCTTCGACTTAAGGAGCAATTGCTGACTTGCACCCGTTTCATCGATGACGTCGATTGCCTTATCCGGAAGCTTGCGGTCGCCGATATATTTCGCAGAAAGCTCAACTGCAGAACGGATAGCATCGTTGGTGTATCTAACGTCGTGATATTCCTCATAATAGGGCTTGAGGCCTTTCAGAATATCAATCGCATCCGGAATTGTCGGCTCATTCACGTCGATCTTCTGGAACCGGCGAACAAGCGCGCGGTCTTTTTCGAAGAACTGCCGGTACTCTTTGTAGGTTGTCGATCCAATACAGCGGATCGTTCCAGACGCCAGAGCCGGTTTAAGCAAATTGGAAGCATCCATCGCGCCGCCAGACGTGGCACCGGCGCCGATAACGGTGTGGATCTCGTCGATGAACATGATCGCACCAGGATATTCCTCGATCTCTTTCACGACCTGTTTCAGGCGCTCTTCGAAATCACCGCGGTAGCGTGTACCTGCAAGCAAAGTTCCCATGTCCAAGGAGAAGATCGTTGCGTCATTGAGAACTTCCGGGACGTCCTTGTCGACGATCCGCTTGGCAAGACCCTCGGCTATTGCGGTTTTGCCCACACCGGGATCACCGACAAAAAGCGGATTGTTCTTTTGACGGCGGCAGAGAACCTGGATCGTTCTGGAAATTTCTTTGTCACGACCGATCAGCGGATCGATTTTACCGATCGTGGCCTTCTGATTGAGATTGACGCAATACGCTTCCAGCGCGTCGGCCTTCTTGGTCTCGGCATCGCCCGCTTCAGTGCTGACATCTTCTTCTTCCGCACCACGAACCGGCTTCGGATCAGACATGCCCGACCGTTTGGCAATGCCATGACTGATGTAGTTCACCGCATCATAACGGGTCATATTCTGTTCTTGCAGGAAGTATGCCGCATGGCTCTCCCGCTCAGCGAAGATCGCGACCAGAACATTTGCACCGGTGACTTCATCCCGACCCGAGGATTGGACGTGGATAACCGCTCGCTGGATGACCCTTTGGAAACCGGCGGTGGGTTTTGAATCATCATCAAAGCTCGTCACGAGATTCGAAAGTTCATTGTTGACGTAATCGGTCAGATCATCACGCAGCTTGTCCAAATTGACGTTGGAAGCCTGCATCACCGCCGCTGCATCCTTATCGTCAATGAGAGCCAATAAGAGGTGTTCAAGCGTAGCGTATTCCTGCCCACGCTCGTTGGCGTAGGTCAGCGCCTGATGGAGGGCTTTTTCAAGAGACCGCGAAAATGATGGCAATGGGAGATCCTCGCTCGTTCATCGGTTTCGGTTCGTTTGTGTCAACAACAGGTCCGTTGGAAATCGTGTCGTTTAGTGCTCTTTCATTCAGTTTTTTTCCATTACGCACTGCAATGGATGTTGATTCTTTCGAGCAAAATCCATCACTTGCGTAACCTTCGTCTCCGCGACCTCATAGGTAAAGACGCCGCATTGACCCACCCCCGAATTGTGGACGTGAAGCATGATTTGTGTCGCTTCCTCGCGCGATTTCTGGAAGAAGCGCTCCAACACGTGCACCACGAATTCCATGGGGGTGTAATCGTCATTCAAGAGCAAGACTCGATAAAGGCTCGGCCTCTTGAGCGTTGTCTTGGTGCGCGTAATAACGCCGGTTCCGGCGTCACCCCCGTCATCGGAACCATCTCTGTTCGCGCCTGATAAGCGAATAGTCTCGTCTCCGACCATTACAATGTAACCCTTAAGCAAGGCGGCCTTGAGGGCCCCATCACCTCGGCTCATCATGAGTTAAAGGTAGGTCATTCCCAGAACAGAAACAACCGACGTCGCAAAGCTGTGCTCAAAAAAGTTCGCCCGCCCAGAAACTGAGCGAAGCCCACCAATTCGTGCTCAATTTAGCAGCAACGGCACTACCAAGTGGGCGTTGGAAAGATTAATTCAAGCCCTTTGCGTAAGAAGGCGACGACCTTCTTTGAACCGCGCGCGATTGCCGGAATGAAAAGAGCCGACGTCACAACGAAAAAAAGCCCCGCCGTGTTTCAGGCGGGACTTCATTCAGAACTGCGCAATTGGGAGGAGAGAGCACGCAGTACTGGATATCAAACGCTTACTTGGAAACTTTTGAGAAAGCTTCTTCGAAAGGCTTGTAAACTTCTTTAGCCATTTCAGCGTACAT
>JBCDCZ010000047.1:0-20113 GCA_039180865.1 Pseudomonadota bacterium
ACCGGAAGGAAGCAGCCGCGATATGTTACGCGACCCGACCGGCTCACCGGATGCCAGATAGCTGTCGACGATATGGCGAAAGATTTCGCGCGAGCGTTCGTCGACATCTTGCAGAGTGGGTTTCGTCATGATCTTTCAAACACCTGTCCGGCGTTCCTGGCCGTCATTGCCTATCGATAATATCGCGAGCGTCCTCCAGAATCTCAAGCCCTTTTGACTGCAATCAGCAGCTAAACCTGAGGTCGGACAATCACAATCATTCGTTTCCTAGCCTGCGGACATATTACGTGAATTCGCCGGTTTACATTCCGATCTTTCCGTTTATGACAGGCTCAATTCTGACGTTGCTGCGACAAATGTGACAAGTAGAAAAGGGGCAATGCAATGCGACCATCCAATCGCGCGCCGGATGAAATGCGGCCGGTTTCGCTCGAACGACGGGTTTCGAAATATGCCGAAGGATCCTGCTTCGTTAAATTCGGCGACACAGAGGTGTTGTGCACTGCAAGTCTCGAAGAGCGTGTTCCGCCATGGCTCAGAGGCGCGGGACGCGGTTGGGTGACAGCCGAATACGGCATGTTGCCGCGTTCGACGGCCGAGCGCATGCGTAGGGAGGTAACGGCAGGAAAAGCATCGGGCCGTACTCAGGAAATTCAGCGCCTGATCGGTCGCTCGCTGCGCGCGGTCGTCGATCTCGAAGCCCTTGGCGAGCGTCAGATATCAATCGATTGTGATGTCATCCAGGCGGATGGTGGCACGCGCACGGCCTCGATTACCGGTGCATGGGTAGCACTCAACGATTGCATAGAATGGATGCGCGAACGTTCTCTGGTGTCCGGTACTGTATTGAGAGACCATGTGGCTGCGGTCTCCTGCGGTATCTATGAGGCGGTTCCAGTGCTCGACCTTGATTACGCCGAGGACAGCAATGCTGAAACCGACGCCAATTTCGTCATGAGCGGAAATGGCGGTATTATCGAAATCCAGGGGACTGCTGAAAAAACGCCATTCAGCGACGAGGATTTTGGGCAGTTAATGACGCTTGCAAAGAAGGGGATCGCTGAACTCGTCTCTTTACAGAAGATGTCCTCGCTCTAGAAAGGGGGATGATAAAGGAGTTCAGAGAATGGCGCGCAGGCTTACCGGCAGCACACTTGTTGTTGCCAGTCACAATCAGGGAAAGGTGCGTGAAATCAACGACTTGATTGCGCCATTCGGTCTCGAGGCGAAATCTGCGTCCGAGCTTGATCTTCCAGAACCTGAAGAGACCGGTACAACCTATGAAGCCAATGCGCTTTTGAAAGCGGAAGCGGCAGCGAAGGCCACTGGCCTACCGTCACTCTCCGATGATTCCGGTTTCGCGGTCGATGCGCTCGATGGAGATCCCGGTGTCTATTCAGCCCGTTGGGCCGGACCAGACAAGGATTTTGGACGGGCTATGCGCAATGTTGAAGAAAAGCTTCAGCAGGCCGGTGCAACCGATCCTGATGCCCGGCGGTCTCGGTTCATCGCCGTTCTCTGTCTCGCATTTCCCGATGGGCATCATGAGATGTTTCGCGGTGAGGTCGAAGGGCTCGCGGTCTGGCCGCCACGGGGCGACAAGGGTTTCGGATATGATCCAATGTTCCTGCCGGATGGCCACGAGCGCACCTTCGGCGAGATGTCGGCTGATGAAAAACACGGCTGGAAACCGGCCTTTATGGGCGAGACTATTGCGCCCCTTTCACATAGAGCCCGGGCGTTCAAAATGTTTGCGCAGGCGTGCCTTCCGATTGCTTCAGAATCTATCGGAGAGGCAGGAGAGCCGAGTTGATGATTGACGCCAATCCAGGCTTTGGCGTTTACATTCACTGGCCTTTTTGTGAAGCCAAATGCCCCTATTGCGATTTCAACTCCCACGTCCGTCACGGCGGTGTGTCTCAAAAAGACTATGTCGAAGCCTATCGGCGCGAATTGGCCTATTTTCAGAGCCTTGCGCCTGATCGGACCGTAACCAGTGTTTTCTTCGGCGGTGGGACACCGTCGCTCATGGAGCCTGAAACACTTCAGCTGATCCTTCGTGAGGTTTACGAGCTTTGGCCGGTTTCACCAGATGCCGAAGTGACGATGGAAGCAAATCCCTCTTCGGTGGAAGCAGAAAGGTTCGCGGCCTATCGGGATGGCGGCGTGAACAGGCTTTCCGTTGGGGTTCAGGCGCTCAACGATCGTGACCTAAAGTTCCTCGGACGACTCCACACCGTCGATCAAGCATTTGACGCGATCGAAATTGCACGTGGCACCTTCCCGCGGCTCTCGTTTGATCTCATTTACGCGCGCCCTGACCAGCGGGAAGAGGATTGGGAAGATGAACTCAATTCCGCGATAGATCGCGCTGCTGATCATCTTTCGCTCTATCAACTTACCATTGAGCACGGCACGCCCTTCAAACGCCTCTATGAGGACGGCAAGCTGAAGATCCCGGACCCCGATCATGCGCGTGCGCTCTACGAAGTTACGCAAGCGGTTTGTGAAGCGCGTGGCCTTCCGGCTTATGAGATATCGAACCATGCCCGCCCTGGGGCGGAGAGCCGCCACAATCTCACCTATTGGCGTTATGGCGATTATGCGGGGATCGGGCCTGGAGCTCATTCCCGGTTGTTTATCGACGGTGAGCGGTCTGCGTTCTCAGTAACATCAATGCCGGAATCCTGGTTGCAGAAGGTCAGCAACGAGGGCCACGGGATAGATGATGTCGATGTGCTGGGTCCTGAGGCGGTGGGCGATGAAATGCTACTGATGGGATTGCGGCTCGCCGAAGGTATCAGCCTGAAGCGATACGAAACGCTTTCGGGACGGTTCGTCGAAGAAAAGCAGATCAATCATCTCGTCGAGCACGGCATGCTCGAACGCCTGACAGATGATGTCGTTCGGGTCAGCCGGGAAGGGTGGTTCGTGCTCGATGCGGTCGTGGCTGATCTTGCGATGTAACTCGCCCTTTATGCGTTGAGGCGCTCTTTCGCCATCGCATCGGCAATGTCCTGGGTCCGCTTTCCTTCATCGAGGGAGCGGTTCAAAATCTCCAGAACCGTGTCGTAGAGCTTTGTAATCCTGGCGTTCGACCGTTCGACCGCTGGCGGTTCGAACATAACCTGCGAACCACCGATAATCCCGCCAGCGTTCACGACGAAGTCCGGCACATAAAGGATGCCGCGTTCCATGAGGGCAGCCTCATGGCGGTCTTCGGCAAGCTGATTGTTGGCGAGGCCCGACACCGCTTTGCATTTCAGCCTCGGAATCGTGTCATCGTTCAAGATTGCACCGAGCGCACACGGCGCAAAAACGTCCGCCTCCTGATCGTAAATCGCGTCTGGTGGTACTGCGATGGCACCATAGGTTTTGACGGCAAAATCGATCCGCTCGGCATCGACATCGGAAATGATGAGCTTGGCGCCGGCTTCATTCAGGAGTCGGCACATGATCGCACCGGTTCCGCCAACACCCTGAAGTGCCACCGTTACGCCGTTCAAATCGTCTGATCCGGTCAGGTGCTGCATGACTGCTTTTATGCCTAGGAAGCCTCCGAGGGAGGTGAACTCCGCCGGGTTGAAGCCTTCCGGGAACTGACTTTCACCCATGAAGGCAAAGCGGGTGACAGTGCGCAGCACATCGACATCTTTCGGCGATATGCCGACGTCGATTGCCGTCCAATAGGCGCCACCGAGCCGCTCGATAAAGCGGGCGAAACCGCGCAATATTTTCGCCTTATCAGATGATTTTGGATCGGCAATGACCACGCATTTGCCGCCGCCAAGATCGAGCCCGGCAGCTGCGTTTTTATAGGTCATTCCGCGCGACAGGCGCAGCACATCGGTGAGCGCGTCGTCAAAACTCCCGTAAGGATACATGCGGCACCCCCCGGCGGCCGGGCCGAGGGTTGTGTCGTGGATGGCGATGATGGCGAAGAGGTCGAGATCAGGATCCCGGCAAAAGATAATGTTCTCGTGATTGTCGAACTCTGGATGCTCGAATGGCGACATGGTTCTCCCCCCTTACCCCGCGCGCTAGACATTCAAATTCGGTAAACCCTTTGAGCTGTCCTTTTGCTAGACGCCAAGGGCGTTCCAATGCCTTAGTTACCGGTGACGGCAGCGGTCGGCTGCGCGAAGGTCGTCGCAGCCGGACTGACGATCTGGGGGCCTGTCGCTGTCACTTCGTAGACGGCAAGCGACCGTTCAACTCGGCCGTTACCGGAGATACGGAACGTACCATCCGCTGTGCCTTTGAAACCGCTGCGGCTCGTCAAACGTGACAAGCTGAATTTGTCGTCGGGGAAATTCTGGGAAAGCACGATCAAGAGGCTTGTCGCGTCATAGGCAAGGCTTGCCAGGCGGATTGGTGGTTTCCCAAAGGCCGCATTGTACCGTTGTGCAAACGCATTGTAGCCGGACCGGTCCGGCGCCGCATAGATTGAACCCTCGAGCGCTGGATTGCGGAAAATGCGAGGATCGTCCCATTGCCCTGAACCGACAAACTTGACGGGTTTGCCTTGCGGTATAGCCTGCTTCACCGCAGTCACAAGTTGGGGGGCAATGTCGCCGGCGTCAGGAATGAAGACCGTGTCGATCTGGCCGGATGCCACAAGGCTACCGATTTCCTGGGCCTTCACCCTTGGGTCATCATTCTCGTAACTGTACCGGGCAACCTGTACGATCCGTCCTCCGGCCCGAGGGACCGATTGACGGAAGGCGGCTTCTGCCAGAGTGCCGAGGGCGTTGTTCGGAAGAAGGGCTGCGAAAGACCGGCTTCCAGTTTCACCGGCATGACGGATGGCGCGCTCAATTCCAGGTTCAGGTGTGAAGCCGAAGATGTTCACACCGCGCGATGCGATGCTGTTCGAGTTCGAAAACGCCAGGATCGGGACACCGGACGGGCGTGCAACGCCTGCTGCGGCGGGAACACTGTTTGAAAAGACAGGTCCAAGGATCAGTTCCGCACCTTCGCTCAATGCTTCCCGGGTTGCACTGGCTGCACCCTGTGGCGATCCTGCTGTGTCCTTCACAACGATGTTGATCGTGTCCTCACCGAATTCGCGGATCGCAAGATCGGCTGCATTCGCAAAATTTTCTGCGGCAAGCGCCCCGAACCCTTGGGCCGAACTTGGAACAAGAAGCGCCACGCGGACCGGTCCCTTACCGATAATGCGACCATTCGCTGGGGGAAGCCCATCAATGCTCTGTTGGAGTCCTGTTCCCTCGCCCGGCGTGGCGAAATCGCTGCCAAATTGGCCACCGGTTCCGGCACATGCCGAGAGTGCAAAGGCGGCGGTGAGGCAAAGAGCAATATGTCTGGTGTTTAATAGTGCCATCGGACTGTCCGTTGAAACTCCGGCTGCGCTCTTAGCAAACTTGACACGACGTTGCAAAATGAAGCCGTCGAGCAAAACCGACTTTGTGCTAAACGTAGCAAATATCGACAATAATCGAAGCTTTGTTTTTGCAACGTAGCGGAATTTTCCGCAGAAATCATAGGTTGTGATGAGTGAGTATCAAGACTTTGCAGGGCATGCGAAAAGATGAAGGGTGACGAGAGGCGAGCGGCGAAGTCAGTTTCGCAGCCGCACATTCAACTTACGCAGCGTCCCCTGACGCCCGGCCTTTACATAGTGCCGACCCCGATCGGTAACCTTGCCGATATTACCTTGCGCGCCTTGGAAGTTTTGGCGGGAGTTGCAAGAATTGCCTGTGAAGACACGCGCGTAACCGGGAAACTTCTCAAGCATTATTCGATCTCCACGCCGATGATCGCCTATCATGAGCACAATGCCGCTGAGAGACTCCCGGACCTGGTCTGCAGGATCGAGGAGGGTGAGGCGATTGCACTCGTCAGTGATGCCGGAACGCCGCTGATATCCGATCCGGGCTACCGGCTTGTGGGGGAGCTTGCTGCAAGAGAGATCAACGTGGTGCCGCTACCCGGTGCGACGTCTGTCACGACCGCTTTGAGTGCCTCCGGCCTTCCAAGCGACACTTTTACGTTCGCAGGGTTTCTGCCGCAGAAAAAAGCCCAGCGGAAAAAAAGGCTTGCAGAGTTCGTAGACCATCCCGCGACCCTTATCTTTTTCGAATCTCCGCGGCGCCTCGCGGCGTCACTTGCCGATTGTGCCGAAATCCTCGGCGGCGACCGCGATGCAATGATTGCCCGTGAATTGACGAAGCTCTATGAAACGCTCTATCGTGGCTCGCTTTCGTCACTTGCTGACAAATTCGGGCAAGGTGAGCAGCCCAAGGGCGAAATCGTGATTGTTATTGCGCCGGGAGAACCCGTGCTGCCAGACGATGACGATATTGAACGGCGTCTTAAGCAATTGATTAGAACGCATCGCGTCAAAGAGGCCGCTGATATAGCCGCCCGCGAAACCGGCCTGTCGAAACGCGACCTTTATCAACGTGCTCTGAAACTCAAATCGACGGGCGTAGAACAGGATGACTGATCGATCTCGCATTGAGCGGCGTCGACGGGTTGCCGATGGGTTTGCCGCAGAAGATCATGTCGAGCGGCACCTGGCAAAGAAGGGATTTTCCTGCCTTTCCCGTCGCTTCAAGGTCAAAGAAGGTGAGGTCGATCTGGTTGTTAAGCGCAGCAATCTGATTGTCTTTGTGGAGGTCAAGAAGAGGAAATCTCTCTCGGATGGCCTGTTTTCGATTACACCACGCGCGCAGAAGCGGATTTCAGCCGCCGCATCCCTTTGGATCGCCGAGAATCCAGACTATCATGATGCCGACAGCGAATTCCGGTTTGATGCCGCAATAGTCCTTCCGGATGGAACAATCGAGATTGTCGAGCACGCTTTCAGCGCGTCATGATGGACGTGGTGTCTTGAAAGCCGTGTAAGAAGCGCCCATAACCGCTCGTATAAAAGCTCCCGCCCTGCACGAGTTCCCCATGCTGAAAATTGCCGTCCAGATGGACCACATCACGACCCTTCAGATCGAAGGTGACACAACCTTTGCTCTGATGCTGGAAGCCGAACGCCGAGGGCACCGGCTTTATCATTACACGACCGGTCAGCTCGGAATGCGCGAGGGTCGGGTTTTCGCCACGCTTGAAGAGGTCAATGTGCGCGATGTGAAGGGCGATCATTTCAGCCTTGGTGCGCCTGTGAAAACCGATCTCTCGGAAATGGATGTCGTCTTGATGCGCCAGGACCCGCCCTTTCACATGGGTTACATCACAGCGACCCACATTCTTGAGCGTATTCATCCAAAAACGCTTGTCGTGAACGATCCGGGCGAGGTCAGGAATGCGCCGGAAAAGATTTTCGTGACCGAATATCCCGACTTGATGCCGCCGACATTGATTACCAGAAATCGCGACGACATCGCCGCGTTCCGCAGGGAGTTTTCGGACATCATTATCAAACCGCTTTACGGAAATGGCGGTGCGGGAGTTTTCCAGGTAACCGCAAGCGATCAGAACCTCTCCGCGCTTCTTGAAATGTTTGAAGGCCTCTATCCCGAACCTTTCGTCATCCAGCAATACCTTCCGGATGTCCGTGCCGGAGACAAACGTATCATCCTGATTGATGGCGAGCCGGTCGGTGCGATCAACCGTGTGCCGGCCGAAGGTGATGCGCGCTCGAACATGCATGTCGGCGGAAAGGCGGTTGAGACGGACATCACAGCGCGGGAGCGGGAAATCTGCGAACGGATCGGTCCTGAATTAAAGCGTCGCGGCTTTATACTCGTCGGGATTGACATCATCGGGCAATACATGACGGAAATCAACGTCACGTCGCCAACCGGCGTTCGCGAAGTGAAGAAGTTCGGCGGTGCTGATATTGCGGCCCTTTTCTGGGATGCGGTAGAAACCAAGCGTAGGTAGTTCACGTTTCAGCAGGCCCATTGAGGCGAGCGCTGCAAGCCTAAGTTCGATCGCTTATTGCATCTTTGTTCTTTTTATGTTCTCTTTCCGCGGAGTAGTCTAAGTGTTGGAGAACCTTCGCCGTGGTCGCCCATATCAAGACAATCGCCTTTCAGGGGATCGATGCCGTCGCGGTCGATGTTCAGGTGCAAATTCGGGCCGGTCTTCCCGGGTTCACGATTGTCGGTCTGCCCGATAAAGCGGTCGGTGAGAGCAGAGAGCGGGTGCAATCCGCGCTCGTTGCGTCCGGCCTGTCTCTTCCGGCAAAGCGCGTCACCGTCAATTTGGCGCCCGCCGATCTTCCAAAAGAGGGAAGCCATTTCGACCTACCAATTGCACTAGGTGTCATGACCGCCTTGGGCATTTTCCCGTCGGATGCCTTTGATGATTATACGGTGCTTGGCGAATTATCGCTTGATGGAACGGTAGAACCGGTGACTGGCGTTTTACCCGCCGCGATCTATGCAAATTCCATCGAAAAGGGCCTTTTGTGTCCACATGAGAGTGGGCCTGAAGCAGCCTGGGCTGGCGAGGACATGGACGTTCTGGCGCCGCGCAGTCTTCTTGAACTCGTCAATCACGTGAACGGAACCCAGATAATGGCAAGGCCTCGGCCCTCAATGGCGAAGTTGCCTGCCTCAACGCTTGATTTGGCTGATATCAAAGGGCAGGAGACGGCGAAGCGTGCACTGGAAGTGGCGGCTGCAGGAGGGCATAACCTCCTCATGGTCGGCCCGCCCGGTTCCGGTAAGTCGATGCTTGCAAGCCGTCTTGCGACAATCCTCCCGCCTCTCTCGCCAGCAGAACTTCTCGAAGTCTCGATGATTGCGTCGATTGCCGGGGATCTTCAACAGGGGCGCCTTTCTGACCGCAGGCCGTTTCGCGCACCACATCATTCCGCATCGATGGCGGCCATGGTCGGCGGTGGTATGCGGGCAAAACCCGGCGAGGCAGCTCTCGCGCACCATGGTGTTCTGTTTCTCGACGAATTGCCGGAGTTCTCGCCACAAGTGCTCGATTCCCTGCGCCAGCCACTGGAAACAGGAGAGACCGTAATCGCGCGTGCCAATCA
The DNA here is from genome assembly GCA_039180865.1 of Pseudomonadota bacterium. Taxonomy (GTDB): domain Bacteria; phylum Pseudomonadota; class Alphaproteobacteria; order Rhizobiales; family JACESI01; genus JBCDCU01. Next base: position 8,972 of record JBCDCZ010000047.1, read on the forward strand.
CCGCGTCTCTTACCCGGCGCGTTTTCAGCTTGTGGCCGCGATGAATCCGTGCCGCTGCGGGATGGCCGGGGAGCCAGGGCATACCTGTAAACGCGGCGATCGCTGCGCGGCGGATTATCAGGCCCGCTTGTCTGGTCCCTTTCTTGACAGGATCGATATTCGCCTTGATGTGCCTGCGGTTTCGGCACTCGATCTCATCAATCCCGGTGCGGCGGAAAAGAGTGCTGTTGTCGCTGAGCGGGTCAGTCGGGCGCGCGAAATCCAACGGGAACGGTTCAGAGAATTGTTTTCAAAAGGGGCGGTAGGAACGGCTGCGCTTTCTCACAATGCGGGGCTTCCCGCCTCGCTTATTGATGAAACGGTCGCGCTTGATGGTAAGAGCCGAGCTTTATTGAGCGATGCTGCCCAGGCGTTTCAGCTTTCCGCCCGCGCTTATCATCGCGTCTTGAAAGATGCTCGAACCCTGGCGGATCTTGAGCAGTCCGACAGTGTGATGAGCCGCCACATCGCGGAAGCCGTCTCCTACCGCGCGACCTTTTCGCCGAAGGAAATGGCTGCCTGATCCCGGAGTAGGCAATCTCGGATTAGGCTTATTGGTGGATCTGCGAAAGGTCCGGGCAAGGATTTATGAACCTTATTCTGCCACGCTCTGGGCTAGTATTCAGTATCGGCAGTAAGCGCCTTGTCAGCTTCCAAACAAAACGGCGAAAAAGCCCGCGAACAGACTGCGTCGCGGCTTATTTTTCGAAGAGCGACCCATTTCTTCGTGGCGGTGTGGGGCCTGTCCTTGCTCTTGCCGATTGCCGTTGCTGTCACCTTTCTCGAACATCTCGAGGACCCAGCGGCATTCCTGGTCGTAGCGGCCGCCCTCGTACCACTCGGTTTGAGTGTCTGTCTCCATAACCTCTTGACCCACGAAACACGCACGATTGTGGAAGAAAACGATTCTCTGCACGATCGTCTTGAGGACCTCGGCGACAGACTATGGGAGAAGACGGAAGCCGATGCAGGCCTCGCTGAGCTTGATCTTGCCCGCCGCAAAGCAGAAGCGGAAAGCGAAGCGAAGTCGCGCTTTCTTGCAACCGTCAGCCACGAAGTTCGCACGCCTCTGAATGGTATCCTTGGCATGTCGGGCCTCCTCCGTGACACCCGCCTTTCAGCTGAACAGCGTGCATATGCCGAAGCACTGCACCAGTCGGGCACAGTCCTCCTAAGCCTGATCAATGACATACTGGATTATTCCAAGATCGAGGCTGGCCATCTTGAGCTTCATGAAGGTCCAATGGATCTTGTCACGCTGATCGAAGGGACGGCTGAACTCCTCGCCCCACGAGCTCATGAAAAGGGGATCGACCTTGCAACTTTCATCGATCCCGCACTGCCGCAGATTATTGATGCCGACGCGCAGCGTCTGCGCCAGGTTCTCTTCAATCTCGCCGGAAATGCGATCAAGTTCACCGAAGATGGAGGCGTGCTGATCGCAGCGGAACGCGTCCCGTCCGGCATCAAGCTCAGTGTCAGTGACTCCGGCATTGGCATTGCAGCCGATGCACAGACCCAGATCTTCCAGGAATTCGGGCAAGCTGATCAGACGATTGGGCGTGAATTTGGTGGCACAGGCCTTGGGTTGACGATTTCGCGCAAGATCGTCGAGCGGATGGGTGAAACTCTTCACGTCGAGAGCGCACCCGGCGAAGGCTCAGTCTTTTCATTTGTGCTCCCAACGGCAATCTCTGAGACAAAAGATCTTGATGGGTCTTGTGTGGAAGCCGCGTCCGAATTCGCCAGAGGAGCGGGCGTCCTTCTTGTCGCGCCATCCGGTCCTGAACGCGACGCAATGGAACGGACATTCACCGCGCATCATGCGCTTGTGGCAACGGCCGGAACGTTGCCTGACGCACAAGGAAAACTTGCTGCAGCCCTTGCGGCTGGTGAGGGGTTTTCGTTGATCATTCTTGACCGCAGACTGGCCGACGATGCGGATCAAGCCGTGCGAAAACTGAATGAAGCGGTTGATGCACTCCCTCCCGCACTTATGTTGGTCACACCGAAAGATCGTGAAGATCTCACCGCAATCAGAAGGGCCGGTTTCGCGGCCTATCTTGTCCGGCCGGTGCGAAGCTCTTCGTTGAAGAGGGTTGTATCCGCTCTTATCCATGATCAGGATGAGGAAGCGACGTCCGAATCGGGGGCGAAGTCTGCAAGAAGCCGTAGGCGTTTTCATAAAGACCCGGCCGACCATGCTGTTACGGTCAGGCCACGCAGACGGCGCAATTCACGCAATCTCAGGGTTTTGCTTGTCGAAGACAATCCGATCAACGCGCTCTTGTCGCGTGCCCTCCTTGAGCGTGAGAATTGCCTCGTCGAGAGCGTCGAAAACGGGACCGAAGCCGTTAGTCTCATAAAGGATGGGAAAGTCTATGATCTAATCCTCATGGATCTTCATATGCCGGGCCTCGATGGTATTGAGGCGACCCGCATGATCCGTGCTTTTGAGGCATCTGCACGCCTTTCGCCAGTGACGATTGTCGCGCTCACTGCGGATGCGACCGAAGACGCGCGTGATCGCGCGCTTGAAGCCGGTATGCTCTCGGTGCTTACCAAACCCATTGATGCGCAACAGTTTTCAACAATCATCGAGCAAATGGAAGAAAATCTGGCATCATCGCCCTCACAAGGCCACGCGGTAGAAGGATATTGAGCAATTGGATACTCCCGTCCCGCGGAAATTGGCGTCGGTTGCGGAAAACCGGTCTCTGTCATAAATCTGTAAAACGTTGCGGTTTTATCTCCGGCAAACAGGGCAACGAATAAGAAGATTCGGTGGGCTGAACGCAAGCCGATGCAAATTGGGGCCGACACGGATTCGGTAAGAATGACGACAAAACAAACGGATGCGGCTCGCGGGCAGGTACTTGGAAGGATCGGTACGCTAGAAGTGAGGCTCGTAGGCACGCCGGCTGAACTGAGAGCCGCGCAAGAGCTCCGTTACCAGATCTTCTATGAGGAAATGTCAGCCGGAGAGGCCGCCGGGTTTCTCCCGCGCGACGGACGTGATGTCGACCGTTTCGATACTGTTTGCGACCATCTTATCGTCATAGATTACTGCGCGCAAAATGGTGCTGGAAGTCTGAAGTCTTCAGGGGCTGTAGTCGGCACGTACCGGCTCCTTCGCCAATCTGTTGCGGAGAAGAATGGCGGTTTCTATTCACAAGATGAATACGATATCGACACCTTGATCGCGCGGCACCCTGGGCGCAACTTTCTCGAACTTGGCCGGTCTTGTGTGCTTCCGGCCTATCGGACAAAACGCACGGTAGAGCTTTTATGGCACGGCATCTGGTCGTACACGCTGATGCATGGGGTTGATGTCATGTTCGGCTGTGCGTCGCTCGGTGGTACCGATCCAACAACTCTGACCCGTGAACTTGCCTTTCTCTCAAGAGTTGCAACCCCGCCCGAAAAATGGTCTGTCGCAGCGCATTCTGAGCGGTATGTTGCTATGGTCGATGGTGCGAAAGGGGAAAGTCACACTGAAACGGCCTTTTCAAATCGTAAGGCCCTTGCCGCCCTTCCTCCGCTCATCAAAGGCTATTTGAGGCTTGGCGCCTATGTTGGTGATGGGGCGGTCATTGATTTCGAATTCGGAACGACTGATGTCCTGATTATTCTGCCGGTCGAGAACATCAATCCGCGCTATATCTCGTATTATGGCGAAAACGCGGGGCGGTACGCTGCTTAAACTTCTGGAAATCGCAGTGGAAATGGACCGGCATCGGTGAAAACCGGTGGCGGGCTTGATAAGCTTCGTTCCATGAACGCGCATCCATCCTCCGGCAAATCCGATGCCAACAATCCTCATTCTCCAAATGCGGGAAAGACCGCTGAACTGACGCCCATGATGGCGCAATATGTGGAAATCAAAGCGGCGCACCCCGATGCGCTCTTGTTTTACCGCATGGGGGACTTTTACGAGCTCTTTTTTGACGATGCGGAAATCGCAGCTGAAGCGCTCGCTATCACCCTCACCAAACGTGGAAAGCACAACGGCGAAGATATCCCGATGTGCGGTGTCCCGGTTCATGCTGCTGATGATTATCTCCAGAAACTGATCGCAGGCGGTCACAGGGTGGCAGTCTGCGAACAACTGGAAGACCCGCTCGAAGCCAAGAAGCGTGGGTCGAAAGCCGTCGTTAAGCGTGATGTTGTTCGCCTGGTAACACCCGGGACGCTGACAGAAGAAAATCTCCTTGATGCCGGATCGAACAATTTTCTCGCGAGCCTCTCGCACGTCAAGGCAGACGGTGATCACGGGTATGCCTTGTCCTGGGTTGACCTCTCGACAGGATTGTTCCGCGTACTTGCAACGCAACTCTCGACGCTTGAAGCAGATCTCGCCCGCATTGCTCCCGCTGAACTCATTGTCAGCGACCGGGCCCTCAGCGACGATATGTTGCGCGCGCTCCTGGAGCATGCATCGCCGGCCGTTGTGTCCCAGCCGTCCGCGTTTTTCGATTCCATGAGTGCAGGGGACCGGATCTGCCGATACTTCAATGTTGCTTCGCCGGATGCCTTTGGAGCGTTCTCCCGCGCGGAAATGGCGGCAATCGCTGCTATCCTCGCTTATGTCGAGAAAACGCAAATTGGAGAACGGCCTGAACTCAATGCGCCCGCTCGGGAAGATGCCGGCGGGTTCATGGCCATCGATCCGGCGACGCGCACCAATCTCGAATTGACGCGGACCCTATCCGGTGAACGGAAAGGGTCCCTTCTCGATACAGTCAAAATGACCGTGACCGGCGCCGGGACCCGGCTCCTTGCCGAACGGTTGGCGAGCCCGTCCCTGGACCTTGCGGCAATCAACGCGCGGCTCGATGCTGTTTCATGGTTCAAATCCGACAGAAGGCTTCGGGAAGAGGTTCGCCTTCTCTTGAAGTCCGTGCCCGATATAGCTCGTTCGCTTGCGAGATTATCCCTGTCCCGCGGCGGTCCACGGGATCTTGCTGCGATCGGAGAGGGTATCGGTGCAGCGCTTGTGATTGGTGGCCGACTTGCACAACACGGCGAAGCCAGAGAACAAGAGGTTTCATCCGTCCTTGTCGACGAGCAAGCAGCAGTCCTCTTAAAGGGACCGGGTGAGCTTGCCGAAATGCTCTCTTCCGCCCTTCTCGATGACCTTCCGCGGTTGAAGCGCGATGGCGGGTTTGTCCGGGACGGTTACATCGAAGCGCTCGATGAGGCGCGGGCGTTGCGGGATGAAAGCCGCAAAGTGATAGCCGGTCTTCAGGCCGATTATGCTGAGCTTTCCGGCGTCAAGGCGCTTAAGATCAAACACAACAACGTGCTTGGTTACTTTATCGAGGTTAGTGCGCAACATGGCGAACGCCTGATGAGCGCTCCCTTAAACGATACATTCATTCATCGTCAGACGCTTGCCAATGCCGTCCGTTTCACAACATCTGAGCTTTCCGAACTACAATCAGGCATTGTAAATGCTGCAAGCCGCGCTCTCGCCCTCGAGCTTGAAACCTATGATCGTCTTGAAGACGCTGTAGTCGCCGAAGCCGGGACGATCAAGGATCTCGCCGACGCTTTGGCGGAGATTGACCTCGCCTCAGCGAATGCAGAACTTGCGGAGGTGCGGAGTTATTCCCGTCCTGAGCTTTCCACGGATATTCGGTTCGAGATTACCGGAGGGCGCCATCCGGTGGTCGAACGCGCGCTGGAAAAAGCTTTGTCCGATCCGTTTGTGGCGAATTCCTGCCGACTATCGGGTGACGATGGTCAAGGTCAGATCTGTCTGATCACCGGTCCAAACATGGCGGGTAAATCGACCTTTCTGCGCCAGAATGCCCTCATCGCCGTGATGGCCCAGGCTGGGATGTTCGTGCCGGCAGAGAAGGCGTCGATCGGATTGGTCGATCGGCTCTTCTCCAGAGTCGGCGCATCCGATGACCTTGCCCGCGGTCGGTCAACATTCATGGTCGAAATGGTCGAGACCGCTGCGATCCTAAATCAGGCTGGACCGCGCGCCCTGGTCATTTTGGATGAGATCGGCAGGGGGACGGCAACGTTTGACGGATTATCCATCGCCTGGGCCGCGATCGAACACCTCCATGAGGTCAATCAGTGCCGCGCGCTCTTTGCGACCCACTATCATGAACTCACCGCCCTTTCCGAGAAGCTCCAACGCCTCTTTAACGCTACAGTCAAGGTGAGCGAATGGAAGGGTGATGTTGTCTTCTTGCACGAGATCGTCGCGGGCGCTGCTGACCGGTCCTACGGTATTCAGGTCGCGCGCCTTGCCGGTTTGCCCGATGCCGTTATCGCAAGGGCGAAAGAGGTTCTCGCAAAACTCGAGGCGACCGAACGCGAAAACCCGGCGGCGCTTATCGACGATTTACCGCTCTTCAATGTCGCGATGTCATCCCGGACTGCGCCATCTCAGCATGCTCCCGATGAAAGGGAAACACAGGTTCTCGACACCCTTGCGACGATCAATCCAGATGACCTGACACCGCGTGAAGCCCTTGAGGTGCTTTACAAACTCAAACGTGACGCGCAATAACAAGCGCCCGGTCCAGCGCGCTTGAAGGACGGCACGACGTGGCAGCCCGCAAAGACAGACAGATTACAGGCATAGCTGATGAGATCAGCGTCAAGGATGGTCTCATCGATCTTGATGCCGTCACCACGGAAATTGCCGCAATCGTGAAGGATGGCAGCTCGGATGGTCCAAAGGCCCGCGCAAAATTGCTTGCACTCTTCAAGTCGGTCATCGACGAGGGCCGTAATCGCGCCGAAGCACTGTTGTTGAAAGATGGTGGCGGGCTGAAATGTGCTGCCCGGCTTTCGAGCCTGCAGGATGTGGTGATTGGCCTCCTCCACGATTTCGCGACGCGTCATGTCATCGGAGAGACCAACCGGTCTTCAGCCGAGAAGATGACAATTGTCGCGGTCGGCGGTTATGGCCGCGGCACACTGGCGCCGGAATCAGACATCGACCTTCTGTTCCTGCTTCCCTACAAGCAGACACCCTGGGGGGAAAGCGTTGTCGAGTTCATCCTCTACATGCTGTGGGATCTGCGCTTCAAAGTTGGGCACGCAACCCGCGATGTGAACGAATGCGTACGGCTGTCGAAGCAGGATATGACGATCCGTACCGCGCTTCTGGAAGCCCGGTATTTGTGGGGCGATCGCGCGCTCTTCGATGAAATGGAGGCGCGCTTCGACAAGGAAGTCGTGCGCGGAACAAGTGCCCAGTTCATCGAAGCGAAGATGGCAGAGCGCGATACGCGGCACCGCAAAGCGGGCGACACCCGCTATCTGGTCGAACCCAATCTAAAGGAAGGTAAAGGCGGCCTGCGTGATCTTCATACGTTGTTCTGGATCTCAAAATATTTTTACCGAGTGAAGCGCACACGCGACCTCGTTAAAATGGGTGTCCTCAGCGACAAGGAGGCCAAGCTTTTCAAGAAATCGGAGGATTTTCTCTGGGCTGTCAGGTGCCATATGCACTTTTTAACGAAACGCGCGGATGAACGGCTTACCTTCGATTTGCAGCGCGATATGGCTCACCGGCTGAATTATCGCACAGCCGCCGGGCTCAGCGATGTCGAGCGGTTCATGAAACACTATTTCCTGACCGCAAAGAGTGTCGGGCATTTAACGAACATCCTGTCTTCCCGGCTAGAAGCAGAACAGGTCAAAGCGACGCCTGGGATCAGCCGTTTCGTGAGTGCTGCCTTCACTGGGCGTCGCACGACGGTGAAAGGTGCTGAAGGCTTTCTTATTGAGAAGAAACGCATCATCGCTGCACGCGACGATGTCTTTGAGAAAGATCCCGTTAATCTCCTGCGGGCATTCAAGGCGGCGGATGAAACCGGGTACAACTTTCATCCTGATCTTTTCTACCTCATGTCGAAGTCCCTGAAGCTGATTGACAGCAAGCTGCGTGCGAATGACGAGGCAAACGGGATCTTTCTGGAGATCCTGACATCGAAACGAGATCCGGAAGCCATTCTGCGCAAGATGAATGAAGCCGGTGTGCTCGGCCGTTTCATCCCGGCGTTCGGCAAGGTCGTCGCGATGATGCAGTTCAACATGTACCATCACTACACCGTCGACGAGCATACAATCCGAACAATCGGTGTCTTGAGTGCGCTTGAACGCGGCACGTTGAAAGACGAGACGCCTTTATCCAACCGGCTGATTGAGGAAGTCGACGACCGGACAATTCTCTATATCACCCTCTTTTTACATGATATCGCCAAGGGCCGCGCTGAAGATCACTCCATTGCAGGCGAGCGCGTTGCGAAGCGATTCGGCAAGCGCTTAAAGCTGACTGATGCGCAGACAGAGACCATTTCCTGGCTCGTGCTTGAGCACCTGACGATGAGTATGGTGGCTCAGTCGCGTGATCTGAGCGACCCGAAAACGATCCGAGACTTTGCTAATATTGTTCAGACGCCGGAACGCTTGAAGCTCCTTCTACTTCTCACCGTCTGCGATATTCGCGGCGTCGGACCCGGGGTCTGGAATGGCTGGAAGGGTCAGCTCTTGCGGACCCTCTACTATGAGACATTGCCCGTCCTGACCGGCGGCTACAACGCAATCGCAGTCACCGACCGGGTGGAACGTGCAAAAGCCGAACTTGCCGAAACCCTGTCCGATTGGCCGAAGAAAGCTGCCGAAGTATACGTGGAGCGCCACTATCCCGCTTACCTTTTGCGCACGGCTCCAGAAGAACAGACCCGCCACGCGCATCTTGTAATGGAGGCCGATGAAGAAGGAGACGGTTTCGCAACAAGTGTCAGGACGTCCGGCTTCGAAGACGTAACAGAAATTACAGTCTACGCGCGTGACCACCCAAGCATGCTGAATGTCCTGGCGGGCGCCTGTAAGCGCACCGGTGCGAACATTGTCGGCGCTCAGATTTATACGACCCGCGACGGGTTCGCCCTCGATATCATCAATCTCAGCCGCGAGTTTCAATCTGACGATGACGAATTGCGGCGCGCCCGTCGGATTGAAACGGAAATTCGGTCAGCCCTGTCCGGCAAGCCGTCACCTGAAACGGGACAACCGCTCCAGATCGGGGGCGTGAAGCGCTCCAGCAGGGCCTTCACTGTCGCGACTGAAATCCTGATCAACAACACGCTCTCTAACAAATTTACGGTGATCGAGGCTTCTGGCAAAGACCGTAACGGACTCTTGCACGATCTCGCCAGGGCTATTTTCGAGCTTAATCTCAACATTTCGTCGGCTCATATTGCCACCTTCGGCGAGCGGGCCGTGGACGTGTTCTACGTAACCGACATGATGGGTGAAAAGATCACCGACAAGATGAAACAGGACGCGATCAAGCGGCATCTTGCAAAGGCGTTCGCATCACCTGAACCGAAACCCGCTAAACGGGCGGCCTGACGGCAAATGCGGCTTTTGAAAAGTTTCGCGACTGTAGGTGCGGCGACGATTGCAAGCCGCATTCTGGGTTTTGTGCGCGAAATCATGCTGGTGGCGCTCTTGGGCGCAGGACCCGTAACCGACGCGTTCTACGCCGCTTTCCGCTTTCCAAATCTGTTTCGAAGGCTGTTTGCGGAAGGTGCATTCAATCCTGCCTTTGTACCATTATTTGCCAAGGAGCTTGAAAAGGGAGGTCTCGCCGCCGCACAGGCCTTCGCGCGCGAAGTGTTTTCGGTCCTTTTCGTCGTTCTTCTTGTCCTTACGGCGCTCGCGGAAATGGCCATGCCGGTTCTGGTCCACACCGTGATTGCGCCGGGTTTTGACGAGGTTGATGGCAAGAGCGAACTGACAGCGGACCTTGCCCGGATCATGTTCCCCTATCTGTTCTGCATGTCGCTCGTCGCTCTGCTGTCCGGCGTGCTCAATTCCCTGCGCCGCTACTTTGTCGCTGCATTTGTTCCCGTCGTAATGAACGTGGTCCTGATAGGCGTCCTTGCCCTTGGCATAATTTACGAGACGGGCGCAACGGTCTTCACCGGCTACTTGATTGCGTGGGGAGTGTTCGTTGCAGGGTTTTTGCAACTCGCAATGGTTTGGGTTGCTGCCCGCAAAACCGGCTTTCGCCTGCAACTGAGCATTCCAAAGCTCTCCCCGCCTGTGCGACGGTTGCTCGTTCTTGCCATTCCAGCCGCCATCGCTGGCGGGATCACCCAAATTAATCTTCTCGTCGGCCAGATCATCGCATCCGCCCAGGAGAGCGCGATCACCTATTTGCAGCTTTCGGATCGGATATATCAGTTGCCATTGGGCGTGATCGGGATCGCAATCGGTGTTGTCCTGCTTCCGGAATTATCCCGCGCGTTCGGGGCAGGCGACCGCTCCCAGGCCGTCTATACGCAGCGCCACGCGCTCGAATTTTCGATGTTCTTGACATTGCCATCCGCCGTTGCACTCGGAGTGATGCCGTTCCTCATCGTTGATGTTCTTTATGTTCGCGGCGCTTTCACGCCCACTGATGCAATCGGGACCGCCGCCGCCCTTGGTGCATTTGCCTGGGGTCTGCCGGCCTTTGTTCTGGTCAAGGTGCTCTCTCCAGCATTCTTCGCGCGTGAAGATACAAGAACACCGATGCTCTATGCAGGCGTCAATGCGGGCATCAACATCGTTTTGTCTCTTATCCTCTTTGAGTACTTCGCCCATGTCGGTATTGCGATTGCCACATCGGTGGCGGCCTGGGCCAACGTCATTTTGCTTGCTACTGGTCTGATACGCCGTGGTTATTGGCCCTTTGATTGGCAGACCGGGCGGCGTACAGTTTTGATGCTGCTCGGAAGCGCTGCAATGGGTGTTTGCCTCTATGCCTGGTTGTCCTTTACGGCGGGGGAAGGGCTTCTCGATACCGCATCACAACGTTTCGGAGCCCTTTGTCTCGCAATCTCAGGCGGAGCGACGGTCTATTTTGTAACAACAGTGTTGACGCGGGCCGTGGACTTGAGGCAAATCCAGCGCAATCTGCGGCGCTCGGCCTGACTTTGTAAAGAAAGCGGCCCCACGGGCGCTGCATTCTTTTGACCGGGGACACTTCAAAAATCTAATGAGCGAGAACAGTTTCGAGCCGCGCGTCTTTTCCGGCGTCCAGCCGACGGGCAACCTTCACCTTGGCAATTATCTTGGCGC
>JBCDCZ010000048.1:0-20100 GCA_039180865.1 Pseudomonadota bacterium
GCTTCGGCGTGTTCGCTTCCTTCGGTGGCGTTGTTTTTTTCACCGGACATAATGACCCCACTTTCTAGGAAAAATCTTTGCGCCGGATATTTGTGTTCTGCGACAAAAAATCAAGCTGCTTTTTGGCGGCACTTGCATTGGAAAGCATGTTTCCCGACAGTCCGTGGAAGAAAACCTGGATGTCCGGGACGCGAAACCCTAGAGCCTGCGTAGCGCGACTTTTTCAATCAGATGGCTCTCACCTTTATGCAGGATGAGATCCGCGCGCGGTCGGGTCGGTCTTATATTCTCGACCAGGTTGACCCGATTGATTGTTTCCCAAAGTCCGCGTCCCATGGCGCGGGCTTCTTCATCGTCCATCTTGCTCACATGGTGGAAATAGGAGGCTGGATTGGCAAAAGCGGTCTCTTTCAGTTTCATGAAACGTTCAAGATACCAGTCCTCGATACGTGCTTCCTCCGCGTCGATGTAAATCGAGAAGTCGAAATAATCCGAAACGAAGGGAACCGCATTCCCGTCCTTTGGAAGGGTCCGGGTTTGAAGGACATTCAGTCCTTCGAGAATAAGAATATCGGGTCGATCAACAAGGATGCGCTCGTGCGGGATGACATCATACGAAAGGTGCGAATAGACAGGCGCTTCGACCTGATCATGGCCGGTCTTGATATCATTCAAGAAGCGAAGAAGCTTTGGCAGATCATAGCTTTCCGGGAAGCCTTTTTTCTGCATCAGACCTTCTGCGAGAAGCACGTCATTTGGCAGGAGAAAGCCGTCGGTGGTGACAAGGTCGACCTTGGGAGACGAAGGCCAACGCGACAACATCGTCTTCAGGATCCTCGCCGTCGTCGACTTTCCGACTGCGACCGATCCGGCGATACCGATGATAAATGGTGTCTTTTGGCCACCCAGAATGTTCAAAAACCGCGTACGGCGATCATAAAGCGTCTTCGCCGATTCAACATGCATGGAGAGGAGCCGGGAGATCGGCAGATAGATCTGCTCGACTTCGGCAAGCGAAATCGGATCCCCAAGCGAGCGCAGCCTGTTGAGGTCGTGCAACGATAACGGAAGCGGGATATCTTCGCGCAACTCCGCCCAACGGCGTTTATTGAAAAGCCGGTGCGGCGCCGGCAAATCTTCGACGGCCTGGTCCACTTTATTGAGCCCCCTGCTTCCAGTATTCCTCCTAGGACGCATCCGAAGGGCGCGCCGCCTTTTCCTCCAGGCCGGTTTGGGCTGTCCGACGCTGAAGCTCGCTTAATACATCATTTAGCTCGATTTCGGAAATCCTGAGGACAACGAGCAGATGGTAGAGTAAATCGGCCGATTCCTTGATGAGGTTTTCGCGGTCTGCTGTGACGGCTGCAATAATCGCTTCTGTTGCTTCTTCGCCAAGCTTTTCAGCGCACTTATTGACACCTTTGCCGAAAAGTTTGGCGGTGTAAGAAGTCCCGTCGTCGGATAGCGCGCGCTCTTTTACGATCGCTTCAAGATCACCAAGGGTGAATGCGGTCTGCGTCATCATACCGCTCCTTTTCAAGCTGATTATGCCGCAAGCCCATCAAGGCGGATTGCAAGGCCTGCTGCCGCCATATGCCGTTTCGCGTCGCCAATCGAATAGGTTCCAAAATGGAAGACGGACGCGGCAAGAACCGCGCTCGCGCCACCATCGCGCACGCCTTCCACGAAATGATCGAGGGTCCCGACACCGCCGGATGCAATTACCGGGATCGGCACTGCATCGGAAATCGCGCGGGTCAGGGCTGTATCGAAGCCTGCCTTTGTACCGTCGCGGTCCATACTTGTGAGCAGGATCTCGCCCGCACCGCGCGCCGCCATATCGCGGGCATATTCGATCGCATCGATACCCGTCGGCTCGCGCCCGCCATGGGTGAAAATCTCCCATTCTCCGTCGCTGGTCGATTTCGCATCGATTGCAACGACAATGCACTGATCACCGAACTTGTCCCCAGCTTCGTTCACAAAATCCCGGCGTTTGACGGCGGCCGTGTTGATAGAGACCTTGTCGGCTCCGGCAAGCAGGAGTTTGCGGATATCTTCGACAGTGCGCACACCGCCACCAACGGTAAGTGGCATGAAACACTGCTCGGCAGTTTTGTGGACCACATCGAAGATCGTTTCGCGGTTATCCGATGACGCAGTGATATCGAGAAAGCAGAGTTCGTCCGCACCAGCTGCATCATAGGCTTTGGCGGCTTCAACCGGATCGCCAGCATCAATCAGATCAACGAAGTTAACGCCTTTGACAACGCGGCCGTCCTTAACATCAAGGCAGGGGATGACACGGGCTTTCAGGGTCATGTTAAGCGGCCTCCCGTTTGATGAGCGCGATCGCCTCTTTCGGGTCGAGCCGACCGTCATAGAGTGCGCGGCCGGATATGGCGCCTTCCAGTTTCGCGCAATCAGGTTCAAGGAGCCGTTTTATATCCTCAATGGACGCAAGCCCGCCGGATGCGATAACCGGGATCGATACGGCATCGGCAAGAGCGATTGTCGCTTCGAAGTTAAGCCCTTTCAAGACACCGTCACGGTCAATATCAGTGTAGATGATTGCTGAAACGCCCGCATCTTCAAAGCGTTTGGCGAGATCGGCTGCTGTCAATTCGGACGTCTCCGCCCAGCCTTCGACCGCCACATAGCCCCCTTTGGCATCGATGCCGACAGCGATTTTGCCGGGAAATTTGGACGCTGCCGCCTTCACAAGGTCCGGATCTCGCACGGCGACGGTTCCGAGAATCACGCGGGCAATCCCTTTTTCAAGCCAGGTTTCGATATGCTCAAGCGTGCGGATGCCACCACCGAGTTGAACCGGATTGGTCGTCGCCTGCAGAATGGTGTCAACGGCATCACCGTTGACGGATTTTCCGGCGAAAGCACCGTTGAGATCCACAACATGGAGCCATTCGAAGCCCTGATCTTCAAAGGCTTTCGCCTGTGCGCCCGGGTCTTCATTGAATACGGTTGCCTCGGCCATGTCACCGAGCTTGAGGCGCACGCACGCCCCATCCTTAAGGTCGATTGCGGGAAAAAGGATCAAGGCTCACACGCTCCACTTGAGGAAATTGCCGATCAGAGTGAGGCCGAGGACCTGGCTCTTTTCAGGGTGGAATTGCGTGCCGATGAGATTGTCGCGTCCAACAATCGCGGTAATGTCTCCGGCATAATCCGCTGTCGCAAGCGTGACGGCTTCATCCGACACCATGTGATAGGAATGCACGAAATAGGCATGCAGTCCGTTTGGTCCGGTTGGTATACCCTGAAGCACAGGGTGGTCGGTTTTAAGCGTCAGCGTGTTCCAGCCCATATGCGGAATCTTAAGCGTCGCGTCTGAGGGTGTGATCATCGTGACATCGCCCTTAATCCAGCCGAGCCCTTCGGTTGTCTCCTTCTCTAGGCCGCGCGTTGCCATCAATTGGTGACCAACGCAGATACCGAAAAACGGTCGGGCGTTGCGCATGACGGCTTCTTCGAGCGCTTCGATCATGCCGGTGACAGCATCAAGGCCGCGCCTGCAATCGGCAAAAGCGCCAACGCCCGGAAGAACGATCCGGTCTGCGTTCAACACGTTTTCCGGGTCATCCGTCACTTGGATTGTGGCGTTGAGATCGTTCTCGCGCGCAGCACGCTCGAACGCCTTGGCGGCTGAGGCAAGATTGCCGGAGCCGTAGTCGATAATGGCAACGTTCATGGTCGGCGGCCTGCGGGCCGGGGTCTTACAGGAAATGAACCGATGACAGGCGGTTGCTTTTTGTAGGAAGCAGTCGCCCGCAAAGGTGTCTCGGGTCGTGCCTCGGTCATTGGTCGGTCGATGGTTTTTTGTTTTTGGCGCTGAAGGTGGCGATCCAGTGCGCGCGCTTCCGCTTCCATGCTGTTTGCGGCGACGACGTGATCGACCTCCCGCCAACCGGTCTGTGTCAGTTTATCAGCGCGAAACGTCGCGGCCTCAAAAGCGAGAAAAAGCCCAACGAGGAGATTCAGAAAGAATGGAATGGCCGGATCGATGGCCTGGCCAGCCATAATGACGAGCGCCGAAACAAAGATGTAAAGCAGGAGGCCAAGCCAGAGCCGATGCCAGAGCAGATAGAGCGCTGGCAACGCGAGAGCGAGGATTGAAAATCCGTCATAGACAACCGTGAGATCGTCGCCGGTCGCCTTCTTTTCGTCCGAGGCGTCCTCCAATTCAAAGACGCGGTAAGATGCCATGGTCTTTTGGTCTCGATGCTGGAACGTGTTTTGAGATCAAGCGCGTTGAGCCGCTTTTCGCCTTTAAACCGCAATCGACAGGCAAGGTCCAGAGGGTCTATGCCCTAGCCGCCCAGTTGGCCTTTGGTTGTCGGCAAGTGGTCCGCAATCCGTGGATCGATCGAAACCGCGCTTCTGAGCGCTCGCGCGACCGCTTTAAAGCAGGTTTCCGCGATATGGTGATTGTTTTCGCCGTAAAAATTTTCAACGTGGAGGGTGATTGCGGCATTCTGCGCGAAGGCCATGAAGAACTCCCGGAAGAGTTCGGTATCGTAGGAGCCGATCTTGTCACGGGTAAACGCGACCTTCCAGACGAGATAGGGGCGCCCTGAAATATCGACAGCTGCCCGCGTCAATGTCTCATCCATGGGAAGATCGATCGACGCATAGCGCGTGATGCCCTTCATGTCGCCGAGCGCTTCGCGAAACGCTTGACCGAGCGCAATACCGACATCTTCTGAGGTGTGGTGATCGTCAATATGAAGATCACCATTCGCCTTGACCGAAATATCGATCAGCGAATGGCGCGACAATTGGTCGAGCATATGGTCGAAAAACCCGATGCCGGTCTGATTGTCGTAGATCCCTTCACCGTCAACATTGAGAGTAACGGTGACGTCGGTTTCCTTGGTCGTGCGTGTGATTGTAGCGCTGCGCATGAGTTTCTTATGGTCCTGAAATCGGTAACAGGCCCTTAACAGTACCAGGCTGAATGCGCAAATCCGGTCGGCATTGGGGTGTTAGGCGGCTCCCACGGTGCCCATCTGTGGCGGGCGGACTTCATAACCCTGTTCTTCCGGCTCGTCATCGGTGAGTTCAGCCGGGAAACCGTCGGCACGGATCGCAAGCCCTGTCTGATCTTCAAAACGTTCGATCATCCGGTCAGACTGCCCACGTGGACCGAAGCGTTTCTCGCCGTCCTTCATCATGTCGATCAGAAGCGGCGATATCTCAAGATCAATTCCGGCGCGATCTGCGAGCTCCTGGAAAAGCCCGATATCCTTCAGGACGAGATCGATCGTGAAGTCCACGCACCGGCTGCCGTTTAGGATGACCTGGCTCTCGGTCTCGTGGACGAAGGAGGTCCCGGATGAAATGCGGATCGCCTCATAAGTCGTCGCGAGATCAAGCCCTGCGCCCTTCATGACGGTGAGCGCCTCGCAAAGCGTCAGAAGATTGGCTGTTGCAAGATAATTGGTCATGACTTTCAGCGTAGACGCCGAGCCCAGCGGTCCGGTGTGAAGGACCCGGCGACCAAGCCGCGTCAGGATCGGTAGAACCTTTTCGAAGGTCTCGCGATCGCCACCTGCAAAAATCGAGATGTTCCCTGTTGCGGCTCTGTGGCAGCCGCCGGACACCGGACAATCCATTGCGGCAACACCGATTTCGGCAAGGCGTCCGGACAGCCGCGTGACTTCAGCGGTATCTGTTGTGCTCATTTCGAGCCAGATCTTGCCTGGAGAAAAACCCTCCATTAGGCCACCTTCGCCTTCAACGACTGCCGCGCAAATCGCCGGGGAGGGAAGGCAAGTGATCACCACATCCGCCAGTTCCGCCATTTGAGCCGGACTATCGGCCCGTGCAGCGCCCACTTCAACAAGCTTTTCGACAGCGGCATCATCAAGGTCGTGAACCAACGTGTCGAACCCGTTTCGCACAAGGCTTCCGGCAAGCTTTCCACCAACATTACCAAGTCCGATGAAACCAATCTTCATACTTAATCCTTCCGGCGAAACTGACCCGTGCCCGACACCCTCTCAGGCTTGCGCATTCATGCTAAGTCTTTTCATTCTTGGCATTCAAATCCGGGGCGCCTAAATAAATGCGACCAATCGTCGGGCAAAACCGGCGCGACGATCTGTTTTGCCCACCAAAATTTATCAAAGTCCAGGGAGAGCCGAATGGCCGTTCAAGAACATTCCGCATTCGGGCCGGTTCACGCCACCACGATTGTCATGATCCGCAAGGAGGGCAAAGTGGTGATCGCGGGCGATGGTCAGGCATCCATGGGCGAAACTGTGGTGAAATCGAATGCGCGGAAAGTGCGCCGGATCGGCAAGGGCGATGTGATCGCCGGTTTTGCCGGGTCAACGGCGGATGCGTTCACCTTGCTTGAACGGCTAGAGGCAAAGCTTGAGCAATATCCAGCAAATTTGATGCGTGCTGCCGTGGAGCTTGCCAAGGATTGGCGGACGGACAAATATCTCCGCAATCTTCAGGCACTGCTTCTCGTTGCCAACAAGGAGGTCAGCCTGATGGTCTCGGGTTCCGGTGATGTTTTTGAACCGGAAAACGGGATTGCCGCAATTGGATCAGGCGGCAATTTCGCGCTAGCTGCAGCGCGCGCACTCGCCGATCAGGATCTTTCTGCTGAGGAGATCGCCCGCCGCTCGATGCAGATTGCCGCCGATATTTGTGTCTACACCAACCACAATCTCGTTGTGGAGACACTTGATGTTGAATAACGCGGACCTTTCTGCGTCTGTCGCAGACGAGATCGTCTTGAAGGCACAGGCGGCGCACTTACCCGCCTTTCTCTCCGCATTGCCACTTGGCGCGCCCAAGGATCGCCTTCCAGCTGCGGCAGGTCTTGCCGCTCGCTAAGGGAACCTCATTTTCTTCGGCAGGTGTCCCACATGCCTGCTGTCACCGAATGGAAAGTAAATCTTCATGACCACATTCTCCCCTCGCGAAATCGTCTCCGAGCTCGACCGCTACATCATCGGTCAGAAGGAAGCGAAGCGTGCAGTCGCGATTGCCCTCAGGAACCGCTGGCGTCGTCAGCAGCTTGAAGAGGATATGCGCGACGAGGTGATGCCTAAGAACATCCTTATGATCGGGCCGACTGGTGTCGGTAAGACCGAGATTTCGAGGCGTCTTGCAAAGCTCGCCGGGGCGCCCTTCCTGAAAGTCGAGGCAACGAAGTTTACCGAAGTCGGCTATGTCGGACGCGATGTCGAACAGATGATCCGCGACCTCGTCGAGGTCGGCATTGTGCTGGTGCGCGAGAAAAAGCGCAAAGGAGTTCAGGCAAAAGCCCATCTTCAGGCCGAAGAACGGGTCCTTGACGCACTTGTTGGCGATACGGCAAGCCCGTCCACACGCGAAAGCTTCCGTAAGAAACTGCGTGAAGGCCAACTCGACGACAAGGAAATCGAGGTCGAAGTCGCTGATAGCGGTGGCGGTCTGCCGAATATGGAAATTCCTGGAATGCCGGGGGCTTCCATCGGCGTCATGAACCTCAATGACATTCTCGGAAAGACCTTCGGACAGCGCACCAAGAAACGCCGGCTTTTCGTCAAGGATTCATACGAGCTCCTGATCAATGAGGAATCCGACAAACTGCTCGACGACGATCAGGTGGTCGCAGAAGCCCTGCAATCCGTCGAAAACGATGGCATCGTGTTTCTCGACGAGATTGACAAGATCGCCGTTCGTGATGGCGCGCGGGGCGGTGACGTATCGCGTGAGGGGGTTCAGCGCGACCTCCTGCCGCTCGTGGAAGGCACGACCGTTTCGACGAAATACGGTGCGGTGAAAACGGACCATGTGCTCTTCATCGCATCGGGCGCCTTTCACGTTTCGAAGCCGTCGGATCTTCTGCCGGAACTTCAGGGCCGTTTGCCGATCCGCGTCGAATTGCGGCCACTTAACAAGGAAGACTTCGTCCGCATCCTGACGGAAACGGAAGCAAGCCTTATCAAGCAATCGACCGCCCTCATGGCAACTGAGGATGTGACTCTTGAGTTCACCGACGACGCCATTGATGCGCTTGCGAACCTTGCCGTCGAAATCAATGCGAGCGTGGAAAATATCGGTGCGCGGCGACTTCAGACCGTGATCGAACGGGTCCTCGACGATATCAGCTTTACCGCGACTGACCGTGCAGGCGAGACAATCAAGATTGACGCGGAATTCGTCATGAAAGAGGTCGGTGACCTTGCCAAGGATGCGGATTTGAGCCGCTACATCCTCTGATCCGGCTGAGAGGATTGCAATGAGTGGGGCGATTGGGGAGGCTGGCAAAAGGCCTGCTCATCCTGTTGGGTTGTACTGGCTCGCGCTTGCGACATCCGGTGTGCTGTGGGGCGTGACCGGACCGCTCTCAAAGATAGCAGTCTCCACAGGGCACCATCCGCTCGGCATCGCTTTCTGGTCGACGCTTGCGAGCGTCATCGTCATGACGGCCATCATGGTTGTTCGAAGGCGGCGCCTACCGCTGTCACGCGAGCACATTGTCTTCTATTCAATTTGTGGTTTTCTCGGAACGGCATTTCCCCACACGCTCTCTTACGCGGCCTATCAGGTTGTCTCAGTCGGTATCGCGGTGATTATACTGTCGCTCGTTCCGATCTTGACCTTTTTGGTTGCATTGCTGCTTCGGTTCGAAGCGCTTGATCTACGCCGCGCATTTGGCCTTGTGTTGGGTCTCATCGCCGTTTTGATGATCATGCTGCCGGACTCGAGCCTTCCGGACAGATCGCATCTTCCATGGGTCATAGTCTTGCTTCTGGTCGCGGTCTCTTATTCAAGCGAAACGCTTTATATTGCTCGCAAAAAACCCGCGAACGTTGATGCTCTGGCGACGTTATGCGGGCTGTCCTGGGCGGCACTCATCATGCTTGCCGTCGCCGTTCCCTTGGCAGACGCCTGGGTTGATATCTCGCGGTTTGAAACCGCCGAGCAGGCGGCCATCCTTATGGCGCTCTTTCATATCGCCTCCTATTTCACGTTCATCTGGCTTGTCTCGCAGGCTGGACCGGTCTTCGCTGTTCAGACCGGCTATCTGGTGACGGCGACCGGCGTTCTGATCGGGCTCTTCTACTTCGGTGACAGGCTTGGACCCTTCGTCTGGGTCGCACTTTTTCTCATGATGGTCGGCATCTTCTTCGTGAAGCCGAAGGAAAGCCAAGACAGGTGAGTCGCAAGTTTCGCGTTAATGGGTTTGGCGCAGTGCGCTCGGTGTCACGCCGAATTCCTGTTTGAACGCTCTTGTCATGGCACTCGTGTTCTCGTAGCCGCCGCGCACAGCGATTTCGGAAACTGGAAGGGCCGTCGTTTCAACAAGCCGCCTTACCGCGCTCAGCCGCAAATGCCGGTAAACCGTTCTTGGCGACGCGCCGAGTTCCGCCTTTGCCCTTCGCTCCAATTCCTTCTGAGATGCCCCGAGCTTTTCGGCGATGTCTCCGATTGAGAGCGGATCTTCGATGTGTGCGCTCATCAGCGTTATGGCGCGGGTCATGAGGAGCGACTGTGGTGCCGGATCGGACTGCATGTGTCGGTCGGCTTCCGCTGAGTGCAGGAAGAGCGCTTCCACATCAAGGCGCAGGCGCGCGCCATGCGCCTTTCCGATGAGGTCAAGCGCAAGGTCAAAGGCCGCACTGGCCCCGCCGCAGGTGATGCGGTTTCGGTCGATCACGTATCGTGCGCGCTTGGCATTCACGTCGAGGAAGACTTCCGGGAACCGGTCCAGAAGATCGCTGTGGATCGTCGCATCATAGCCGTCGAGGAGCCCGCTTGCGGCCATTAGCCAAGCCCCCGTATCGAGGCCGGCGATCATTGGGTTCTTGGAGACCGCTTGTCTGAGCGCGCGCCGGACTGGTGGTGTATCAAGGATCAAGTGATCATAGCTAGACACCACAAAGAGGATGTCGCTTTCGGTATCGGTGCCGAAAGCGGAATCGGGCAAAAGCGTGAGGCCGCTTGACGAGGTGACCGCGGCCCCGTCGAGACTTAAAATTTGCCAGCTATAGAGATCTCTCCCGGAGAGCCGGTTAGCCGCGCGGAATGGTTCCAATGTGTTGGCCAGACAATGATTGGAGAACGCCTCGAAGAGCAGGATCCCCAGGCGGCATTCGCTCTTTGCATATTTTGTCCAGTTCTGCATGAATTCTGTCTAATACGGCATAATGGGTGGTGGCAATCTCTCTGACACTCTCCCGATAGTTTTGAAGGCCGAGGGGAGGAGAGTCCGATGCCGCTTTCGATCAACCGCGAGGTTTTCATTACAGCGGCCCTGACCGGTTCCGGCGGAACGCAGGACAGAAGCCGCAATGTGCCCCGCGGTCCAGCGGAGATCGCAGAAAGTGCCATCGCGGCAGCGAAGGCAGGTGCCGCCGTCGTTCATTGCCATGTCCGCGATCCTGAAACGGGCGCACCTGCCCGCGATCCGAAGCTTTACCGGGAAGTCACCGAGCGCATCCGCGACGCCGATGTCGACATGGTGTTGAACCTGACTGCTGGAATGGGAGGTGATCTCGTTTTCGGTCCACCGTCAAACCCGTTGCCGCTCGCGACGGGCACCGACATGATCAGCGCCGAGGACCGCATGGAGCACATCGCGGATTGTCTTCCGGAAATCTGCACGCTCGACTGTGGGACGATGAATTTCGCAGAAGCCGATTACGTCATGACCAACACACCGGGCATGCTGGAAGCCATGGGAGGCATGATGACCGACCTTGGTGTCAAACCGGAGATCGAGGCGTTTGACACCGGCCATTTGTGGCTTGCAAAGAAACTGGTTTCAGATGGCGTTCTTGAAGCACCTGCGCTCGTTCAGCTTTGCATGGGCATTCCCTGGGGCGCACCGAACGACCTCAACACCTATATGGCGATGGTCAACAACATCCCGGAAGACTGGACGTGGTCAGCGTTTTCGATCGGACGCGATGAGATGCCTTATGTGGCCGCTGCCGTTCTTGCGGGTGGCAATGTGCGGGTCGGGTTGGAGGATAATCTCTGGCTGGATAAGGGTGTTCTTGCGACCAATGAAAGCCTCGTACAACGCGCAGTGGCAATCATCGAGGCTCTCGGGGCAACAGTGATCGGACCTGAAGCGGTTCGTGAAAAACTCGGCCTTGAAAAACGCCAGCCCCGCTAGGAGTGAATAGATGATCCGGAGAGCGGCGATTGTCGGAGGCGGTGTTATTGGTGGCGGATGGGCCGCACGGTTTCTCTTGTCGGGGATTGATGTGCATGTCCACGACCCGGATCCGGAAGCCGAGCGCAAGATTGGCGAAGTGCTTGAGAACGCCCGCCGGTCGCTGCCTGCGCTTTATGACTTTGCGCTTCCACCCGAAGGAACACTCACTTTTTCAGAAAGCCTGTCGGACGCGGTAAAGGAGGCCGACTGGGTCCAGGAAAGCGTACCGGAGCGCCTTGAGCTCAAACATCGGATCATCGCCGAGATCGAAGAACACGCTTCGCAAACGGCCCTCATCGGCTCATCGACCTCCGGTTTCAAACCATCAGATCTGCAGGAAGGGGCTCAACATCCCGACCGCATCTTTGTCGCCCATCCCTTCAATCCGGTCTATCTCTTGCCGCTCATTGAACTGGTCGGTGCTGAGACGGCAACGGCACGGGCAAGTGAAATCCTGTCCGCTCTCGGGATGAAGCCGCTCGTCGTCCGGCGTGAGATCGACGCCCATATCGCGGATCGTTTCCTGGAAGCCGTTTGGCGGGAGGCGCTCTGGCTTGTGCGCGATGGTGTTGCGACAACGGAAGAAATCGATGACGCGATCCGCTTCGGATTCGGTCTTCGCTGGGCGCAAATGGGCCTCTTCGAAACCTATCGGATCGCCGGTGGCGAAGCGGGTATGGCCCACTTCATTGAGCAGTTCGGCCCCGCCCTGAAATGGCCTTGGACAAAACTGATAGATGTTCCGGATCTCACCAGCGAGCTGGTCCAGGAAATTGCTGATCAATCCGATGCCCAGTCTGGCCATATGACGATCCGCGAACTGGAGCGCAAGCGCGACGACAATCTCGTCGCGATCATGCGTGCCCTCAAGGGACGTGGTTTTGCTGCAGGTGCCCTCCTCAGCAATCAGGACCAAAAGCTGAAACCGGATTATCCGGAAGATGTTACGAAGCCGCTCAAAACCCTTGAGCGCGTCATCCCGATCGACTGGACCGACTACAACGCTCACATGAATGAAAGCCGCTACGGGCAGGTGTTCTCCGATGCGGCGGATTTCGTCATGGAGATGGTCGGCGCGGATGCCGACTATATTGCGGGCGGCCTCTCTTACTTCACCGTCGAGATCGTCATCCGCTTTGTGCTTGAAACCCATCCGGGTGAACGCATTCACGTGATGACCCAGGTCCTTCAGGGCGAGGGCAAGAAGCTACGCCTTTTCCATGAAATGCACGCTGAAAACGGCGATCTTCTCGCAACCGGGGAACAGCTTCTCATCCATGTCAGCCTGGAGACCCGGCGCTCATGTTCGCCAGCCGATGAGGTCCGCAAAAAGATTGAAACACTCGCAAAAGCACACGCCCATTTGCCGCTTCCAGACGGCGCAAGGGGACCTTGAGGAAAAGCCATGGATTTCGCACTCTCCGAAGAACAGCGGCTTATTGTCGAAACCGTCAGCCAGTTCGTTGAAAAGGAACTCTATCCGCATGAGGCGGAAATCGAATGGACCGGAACGCTCGACATGGATCTCGTCCGCGAGATTCAAAGGAAAGCCATCGACGCCGGCCTTTACGCGGCGAACATTCCGGAAGAATTCGGCGGCGGCGGTCTCGATACGCTGACCTGGCTCCTTTATGAAAAAGAGCTCGGCAAAGCGAACTATGCCCTTCACTGGACCTGCGTCGCGCGGCCTTCCAACATCCTTTGTGCTGGAACGCCCGAACAGCGGGAAAAATATCTCGATCCCTGTGTCCGTGGTGAAAAATGGGATTGCATGGCAATGACCGAACCCGGTGCCGGGTCGGATTTACGGGGCATGAAAGCCTATGCAAAGCAGGATGGCAGCGACTTCATCCTGAACGGCACAAAGCACTTCATTTCGCACGCCGATATCGCGGACTTTGCCATTGTTTACGTGGCAACAGGTGAGGAAGACACACCGCGCGGCCGCAAAAAGCTCATCAGTTCCTTCTTCGTCGATAAAGGAACGCCGGGTTTCACGGTTCGTGACGGGTACAACAATGTGTCCCATCGCGGGTACACCAATGCGATCCTTGAATTCGACGATTGCAGGATCCCCGAACGCAATCTTCTTGGCGAGCTTCACAAAGGGTTCGATGTTGCCAATGACTGGCTCGGCGCGACACGCCTGCAGGTGGCGGCCACGTGCCTTGGACGGTCAGAGCGAGCGTTTTCAGCAGCGCTTTCCTTTGCTGCGGAACGTGAGCAGTTCGGACAGAAGATCGGCAAGTTCCAGGGAATTTCCTTCAAGCTTGCGGATATGGCGATGGAAATGCGGGCCGCTGAACTCCTGACCTTTGATGCCGGTTCGAAATATGACCGTGGTGTCTGCACCGACGGCGATATGGCGATGGCAAAGCTCAAAGCCTCGGAGGTGCTTGCCATGGTCGCAGATGAAGCAATCCAGATCCACGGCGGTATGGGGCTGATGGATGATTTGCCACTGGAGCGGATCTGGCGCGACGCGCGGATTGAACGGATCTGGGAAGGCACCTCTGAGATCCAGCGCCATATCATCAGCCGTGAATTATTGCGGCCGCTTGGAGCCTGACGTCGATGGCCGATCTCGCCCGCCTCCTCAATCCGAAGTCGGTCTGCTTTGTCGGGGGTGGGCAGATGGAAGGCCCCATTCTGGCCTCCCGCCGCGCGGGCTACGAAGGCCAGATCTATGTCGTCAATCCGAAGCGCTCTGAGATCGCTGGCATCGCCTGTTTTCAGAGCATTGCCGATCTTCCCGAAGCGCCGGATGCCGCAATGGTAGGGCTATCGCCTGCGCGCAGTGTTGAAGCTGTTGCAGCTCTTTCGAAATGCGGAGCAGGCGGCGCCGTCGTGATCGTATCCGGGTTTGCCGAAACAGGCGAAGCCGGTCACGATCTCCAAAAGCGTCTCATCGACGGGGCGGGCGAGATGCCGCTCCTCGGCCCAAATTGCATGGGCTTCATCAATCAGTTTTCAGGTGCTGCCATATGGGCGGACGACACGCCTATCGCGCGTCAGGATGGCCCTGCAGCGGCCCTCATATCTCAGAGTGGCGCGCTCATGATCGGAATGCTTGGCGTCGAGCAGGCGTTCCCGGTCGGGTATGCCGCGAGCATCGGAAATCAGGCGAAAACGACGATCGGGGATCTTATCCACGGGGTCATCATGGATGAACGGATCCGGGTGATTGGGCTTTATCTTGAGGGGATCAACGATGGCGCGGTCTTGGGAGAAGCCTGCCAAGCGGCCCTTTCAAAGGGGGTTCCTGTCATTGCCCTGAAGGGGGGCGATGGGGAAGCGGCAGAAAAAGTCGCGCTCAGTCACACGGCGTCTATGGTTGTCGAGCGAGATCTTTGGACAGCGTTCAAGCGCAGGTTTGGTGTGGTTGAGGTATCGTCACCGAAGGCGCTGGTTGAGACGCTGAAGCTTCTGACTGTTGGTGAGGCGGCAAAGGGAAATCGGCTTTCGCTCGCGTCTTATTCCGGCGGCTTCAACGGCCTTGCGGCAAATCGGGCTGCGTCGCTCGGGCTCGCACTTCCTGCGCCATCGACCGATTGCCATAACCGGATGGAAGCGGTCCTCCCGGCTGATGTAGCGATCGGGAATCCGTTTGATCTCAACATCCCGTTCAGCGCGCGCGAGGGGCTCTCGCTTGAACGCACGGAACCGGTTGCCGATCTCCTGTGTGATTTCGCAAATGATACAGGCGATCAGTTCGTTTTCTTCATCGATATTCCGCGCGGGGAAGGGACAGAGGTCGATCAGGTCTGGGCACCATCGATGGATGCTCTTATCCCGTTAAAAGAGAAATACGGCAAACCGGTCACGGTTGCCGGTATCCTGCCTGACGGATTGCCCATCGAGTTGCGCGAAAGGATGCAGGCCCACGGCATCCCGGCCCTCTCGGGATATTCGGAAACGATGGAGGCATTCTCGCTTTCGGTTGAGGTCGGCAGGATTCTGGACACTGATCGCGAAGCGCCCCGCACGCCCTCTCTGCTTCTTGGAAGCAGTCTTGACGGCGTTCCGTCCATGCTGGACGAGGCCCAGTCCAAATCACTGCTTTCCCGCTATGGACTCGTGATGCCGGAGCGAGCTGTGACGGCCCGAGCCAATCTTGGGGATGCCGGAGATCGGGTCGGATATCCGGTCGCGCTTAAGGTGGTAAGCGATGAAATCGCCCATAAAGCAAAAGCGGGTGGCGTTCGGCTCAATATCGCTTCGCGGCAAGAACTGGAAACTGCAGCCGATGACATGGCTCGAATTGTCAAAGATCGGTCCGGCGTTTCCGTGGAGAGTTTTCTCGTTGAAGCAATGGTCGAATACCCGGCATCCGAAATGATTATCGGCATCAAACGCCATCCCGCTCTGGGTCTAGCCCTTGTCGTAGGCAGGGGCGGTGTCAGCGTTGAGGAAGAGGCGCGTTTCCAAACCATCCTTCTGCCGCTTATGAACGGGGATCTAGAAAAGGTATTTGATGGTTTGGGTCTGCAGGGCGAGCGCGCTCGTGCCGCCATGGCCATTGCCTGCGGTTCTGTTGCCCGGTTTGCCGAAGATAATCAGCAAAGCCTTCATTCGCTCGATGTAAATCCCGTCATCGTCACTGAAGAGGGCGAAGCCATCGCCGCCGATGCGTTGATCGTCATGGCCGATCCGCAGAATGTGCCTCGTGAAGAATCCCAGGAAAACAAGGAGTGGTCATATGGGTGAAGGACCAATCAAGACGAAGAGAGATGGTCATATTCTTGAAGTGACCCTCGACCGCCCGAAGGCGAATGCGATCGATCTGGTAACAAGCCGGATCATGGGCGAGACATTCGCGGAGTTTCGTGATGATCCCGATCTCAGGGTGGCGATCTTGACAGCCGCCGGAGACAAATTCTTTTCTGCAGGGTGGGATTTGAAGGCGGCAGCCGGAGGCGACCGGGTCGATGGCGATTATGGCATCGGAGGTTTTGGTGGCCTTCAGGAATTGCGGGATCTTAACAAGCCGGTGATTACGGCGGTCAACGGCATCTGCTGCGGTGGCGGTCTTGAACTCGCCCTATCGTCGGACATGATCCTGGCTTCGGAGAATGCCACGTTTGCCCTTCCTGAGATCCGGTCCGGCACGGTGGCTGATGCCGCAAGCATTCGCCTGCCGAAGCGCATTCCCTACCATATCGCGATGGAACTGCTCTTGACCGGACGCTGGTTCGATGCCCGCGAGGCGCGCGGTTGGGGGCTCGTGAATGCCGTCCATCCCGCAGCGGACCTCATGGACAAAGCAAGGGAACTCGCACAGTTGATCGCTTCTGGTCCTCCGCTTGTTTACGCTGCGATCAAGGAAGTCGTTCGCGATGCGGAAGATTCCAAGTTTCAGGACTGCCTCAATCGGATCACCAAACGCCAGCTCAAGACAGTGGATGTCCTCTACGGTTCGGAAGATAATCTTGAAGGCGCGCGGGCCTTTGCTGAAAAGCGCGATCCGGTCTGGAAGGGTAAATAAGAGATATTATCGGCAAACCGCAGAACTCGGGGAAGGTGGCGCGGCCACGCATTAAAACGCATTGCCGTACCGCGTGAAGAGGGAAAGATTAGAGGCTTTCTGAACGGGCATCCGGATATTGCCCCATGGGCTCGATTGCACCCCTGATACCATTGCTTGTTGCGGCCGGCATCCTGCTCGGTGGCAATGGCGTCCAGATCAGCCTGATTGTTCTGAGGGGGGCTGAAGAAGGCTTCTCAGCAGAGTTTATCGGCGCGCTCGGTTCCATCTACTATGTCGGATTTTTGATTGGCTGTTTCGCGATTGCGCCGATCCTGCGTGCCGTGGGTCATATCCGTGCTTTCGCGGCACTGGCGGCCCTCGCATCCTCATCAACAATCATGCTTGTTTTGATTGTCGATCCTGTGGCGTGGTTGATCCTGCGCTTCTTCATGGGGATCTGTTTTGCCGGTCTCTTCACGACGGTTGAAAGCTGGCTCAATGCCGGAGCAAGTGCGGAAAACCGGGGCAAAGTTCTATCGATTTACAGGCTCGTCGACATGGGCGCCGTGACTGCGTTCCAGTATCTGATCCCGCTCCTCGGTATTTCAGGGTTCACGATCTTTGGCGCGTTGGCGATCATCATCACGTTGTCACTCGTGCCGATTTCCCTGGGCGACCGTTCGAACCCTCAGTCGCCCTCGAACTACGGATTTGATCTTCGCCGCGCCTACACGATCTCGCCGATTGCTTGTCTCGGCTGCGTGTCAATTGGCCTGACGACGAGTGCTTTCCGATTGATTGGTCCGCTCTATGCTACCGAAGTCGGTTTCTCGATCGTCGATGTGGCGACCTTTATGAGTGCCGGAATTGTCGGCGGTGCGGTGTTGCAGTACCCACTGGGCATGCTCTCCGACCGCATTGATCGACGGATCACGCTCTTGATCGCAACGGCCGGTGCGGTCGGCGCGGCGCTTTTTCTGTCCAATATCGCCGGTACGTCGCAGCTCCTGAATTACATCGGGATCTTTATTTTCGGTGCCTTTGCGCTGCCGCTCTATTCGCTGTCGGCAGCCCATGCGAATGACCACGCGGCAAAGAGCGGCGGTGAAAACGATTATGTGGTGATTGCGGCCGGTTTGATCTTCTTTTTCTCGCTTGGAGCGATCGCTGGACCGCTTGCGGCATCTATCGTGATCAGCGGTTTCGGCCCGTCAGCCCTCTTCACCTATATCAGCATCGTTCACGGCAGCCTGATTGTTCTGGTCGCCTGGCGTATGATCGTACGCGCGCCGGTCTCCAGAGAGGAACGCGGCAGTTTCGCGATGCTTTTGCGCACATCGCCGGAAATGGCGAAGATGGCGAAGAAGGCGGAAAAAGAGCGGCGGGAATAAGGGGTTTAGCGTATATGGCGCACTCTACGCTCCGTGGTCTCGTTCAAAAAATCCACGTCATTTTGTCGACATGAGCGTGACAGCGGCTAATTAATCGGCTAGCTCACACGGCATTTTTCGGGAAGAGGACTGAACTAAGATGAAAATCTGTGTATTTGGCGCTGGCGCAATCGGCGGCTTTCTCGCCCATGGACTAGCGCAGGTCGAAGGCGTCGAACTCTCCATCGTAGCGCGTGGCGCGCACCTGGCTGCGATTAAGGAAAAGGGCCTGACGCTCCTGCGCGACGGCGAAGAGACGACCGTACAAATGAACGCCACGAAAGACCCGGCGGAACTTGGGCCCCAGGACATTATCTTCAACTGCCTGAAGGCACACCAGTCGTGGCAATCGGCGGAAGATCTGACACCGCTCCTGAAAGACGACACCACAATCGTTACTTGCCAGAACGGTGTTCCTTGGTGGTACTTCTATGCGCTCGAGGGCAAATATGAGGGAAGCCAGATCGATGCTGTCGACCGCGGCAACCGCCAGTGGGATATCGTCGGCGCTCATCGCGCGATTGGATGTTCCGTCTATCCGGCGACCGAAATCGTAGAGCCCGGTGTTATCAAACATGTCTACGGCGACAAGTTTGCGCTCGGCGAGCCGGATGGCTCAACGAGCGATCGCATCACCAAGATTTCCGAGTTGATGGAAAAGGGCGGCTTCCGGGCACCGATCCTCGATGACATCCGCTCAGAACTGTGGTTGAAGCTCTGGGGCAATCTCTGCTTCAATCCGATTTCCGCACTCACAAACGGCACGCTTGATGTTGTTGCGTCCCATCCAACAACCCGGGGGACGGCGAAGGCGATGATGCTGGAGGCGCAAGCGATTGCCGAGGAGCTCGGCGCGTCTTTCCGGGTCGATGTCGAGCGCCGTATCAACGGTGCCGCAAAAGTCGGAGCGCACAAGACATCGATGCTTCAAGACTTTCTCGCCAAAAAGCCGATGGAAATTGATGCTTTGGTGACCGCTGTCCAGGAAATGGGTCGCATCACGGGCAAACCGACGCCAACCCTTGACGTTGTTCTGGGTCTCGTTCAGCAGCTCGCCATGAGCCATGATCTTTATCCGACATATCCGGCAGAGGAAGTGGTTGCTTCCGCTGCGGAATAATTTGGATAGCCTCATCTGAGGCGACGATCACCGTGCAAAAGGCGAGTGCAACGCTTGCCTTCGCAATCACGATCTGGTCTACTGGTATACCACATACACAATACAAAGCACTGTCCTGCGCTAGGTGAGGTGCGCGGGGCAGGGCGAAACCTACGACCAGTTCATGACAAAAAGCATGCAGTTAAAGCCGCTCGCGGTGAATTTTACGCTCAAGGATCACATCCATGAGGTCCTGCGTGATGCGATTTTGTCCATGAACATTTACGACGATGAGACGGATTTGCGCCTTGATGAGCGCAAAATGGCCGAGCAGCTCGGCATTTCCAGAACACCTGTGCGCGAAGCGCTGGCGCGTCTCGAACGCGATGGCTTTGTTGAAATCCAGCCGCGTAAGGGTGTTTTTGTGCGCCGCAAGTCGAAAGATGAAGTGCTGGAGATGGTGGTTGTCTGGGCTGCGCTTGAAAGCATGGCGGCGAGAATGGCAACCGAACAAGCGACCGACGAGGAAATCGCGTCACTCCGCATCATGGCGGCTGCGCATTCCGATCATGCCGCGCGCGCAGAGATCGAGGAATATTCCGAAGACAACATCGCCTTTCATCAGCGGATTTTACAGATATCAAAGTGCGCTCTTTTGAAAGAGACCGCCGACGATCTGTTCCTGCACATGCATGCGGTTCGCCGCAGGGCGATGGGGGAAGGGGACAGGGTCAAAAAGTCTGTGGTCGATCACATGGAAATCATTGAAGCATTGGAAAAGCGCGACGCCGATTTGTCCGCGCGGCTTGTGCGCGAACACACAATGCGGCTTCACGATCATATCGACCGCACATGGACGAAGCTTGAACAGATTTCGCAGAGGAGGGCCGCTTCCGGTTGAAGAACCGGTCAGGGA